>JAQWFM010000080.1 GCA_028704415.1 Oscillospiraceae bacterium
AGCTGGCCCAGCGCTGCCACCACAGCCGCGGATAATGGGTGGCGGCCACCAGCGCCAGCAGGATCAGTAAGCCGTGTGTAAGCAGCAGATACAAGCCCGCCTGGTCGGCTGCTCCCGCCTGCCCTAGCCCCAGCAGCGCGCCAAAATAAGCCGGAATCTCCGGCAAACTGCGATGGGCAAAAAAGACCCAGCCCAGTACATTCAGCAACAGCACCAGGATCCGGGCGGGCCACAGCGGCAGCTTCAACCGCGGCGCCAGCTGCTTTTCAAGCAACAGTAAGGTGGCGTAATAAAGCCCCCACAAGACATAATTCCATGCCGCGCCATGCCACAGGCCGGTGAGCGCCCAGACCGCCAGGATGCTAAGCCACTGTCTCAGCTTGCCACGGCGGTTACCGCCCAGCGGAATGTAGGCATAGCGGCGGAACCAGAAAGACAGACTGATGTGCCAGCGCCGCCAAAAATCCGTCATGGAACAAGCTTCATACGGATAAAGGAAGTTTTCCGGCGAGTCATAGCCCAGCAGCTGGGTTAAGCCAATGGCCATATCTGAATAAGCGGAAAAATCAAAGTAAATCTGCAGGCTGAAGCAGATGGCCCCAATCCAGGCGGTCAGCGCTGACAAACTCCCCGGCGCCATCTGACTGACCGTTTGCCAGCTGGCCGCCAGGCGGTCGGCCAGCAGGAGTTTTTTGGCCAGACCTATAATTATCCGACGGCTGCCATTTTGCAGGCGCAGCCAGGTCAGGGGCCGGGGCTGCAGGTTTGTCTGCAGCCACCAGCTGTAGCGGACAATCGGGCCGGACAGAAGCTGAGGGAAAAAAGCCAGGTAAACGGCCAGCGCCAAAAAGGAATCCGCCGCTTTGCTGTCCCCCCGCCAGACATCCACCAAATAAGAGATACTCCGAAAGGTGTAAAACGACAGGCCCAGGGGCTGAACCCAATCCGGCACGCTCAGACTGAGCCCGGTCAGCTGACTGACGGAGTCAGCCATAAACGCGCTGTACTTAAAAAGCAGCAGGGGCAGCAAATTCAACAGGATAGCGGCCAGCAGGAGTAATCGGCGGCCTGAGCGCAGCCGGCCTGGCGGGCAGTCCGGACCCAGCCGGCGGCCTAAAAAGAAATCCAGACAGATTAAGGCCAGTAACAAAAGCAGGCCCCGGGGGCTGCCCCAGGCGCAGAAAAAAAGGCTGCCGGCCAGCAGCACCGCAGGGCGCCAGCGCGGCGGCAGCAAATAATAGAGCAATAGGAAAAGCGGCAAAAAATAAAAAATAAAGGGCAGGCTGCTAAACGTCATCTCTAACGGCCTCCGCGCTGGCAGCGAGTGCTGCTCACTTTAAATACTGATCCATGATTTCCTGAGCTTTGCTGTCATCCCCGCTGATGCACATGCCAACGTAAACGCCGCTGCGCACAATAACCGGGGATTGGAGCTTGGTCAGCTCAGCCGGCACATAATCCTCAAAAGCTTTTTTTTGATCCTCCACCCGCTCTTGCATAGCCGCTTCAATCGTCTTGGCCTTATCCTCATCCGCCGCTTGAAATAACGCAATCTCTTCTACCGTCCAGCCATTACTGACCACCACATATTTTTCCACCGCCAACGACGGATCAAAGCTGTAATAGCGGTCAAACAAGGAGTCATCCAGCGGGGTCATCTCACTCTCAAAGCTGATATCCGCCAGCAGGTCATCCCTGAGCTTGGCCAGGTCAACCGATCCTGCTTTTTTACCGCCACCTGCCGTACTACAGCCGGCCAGCAACAGTGCAAAAGAGCCCAGCACCATGATGACGGCCATCAATAAAGCTAAAAAACGGGCTACCTGTCTAGCCCGGTGATGCCGATTATAAGTTGTCTGTTTCATAGCGCGGCCTCCTTGGTAAACGTCTCTGTTAGTTTTGAGTCCCTATGTTATCACAAAGCCCCGGACCGGCTCAAGCCACAACGGTGTCCGTCAGACTAAAGCTGGCCCCGCGGCAGATCCTGACCGCCATACGCGCCGCGATATTAAGGCACCGTATGCGTTTTAAGATAATCTGTCCACTTGGCAAGATAAGCTGAGGTTAGATGAACGCCGTCACTACTGGCTTCAGCCGGCAGCCGTCCATAATCATCACTGAGACTTTGAGCAACATCCAGATAGTAAGTGCTGGTATTTTGGCAAAGCTGCATCAGCAGCGCGTTCAGGTCAGCCAAAGTCTGATTGATGCCGCTGTGCTCCTGTTCATAAGTATAAGTAACCGGCAAAATAGACTGGATGTAGATCACCGCATCCGGCTGCATCCCCTGTATGTACTGCACAATCCGCAGATACTCCCGGATAAATTCGCTTTTGTTGGGCCAGTCATACTCATTAATCCCAAAAGCCAGATATATCTTGTCATATGGCTGTGTTTTTAAAGCGTCCGCGATTGTACTCTCCGTCCCGCTGCCCAAATCAATGGTCTCCGTAAAAAACTTGCTGACGTTCATGCCCACGCTGGCCAGAAACGTAGCTTGCGACAAGCGGCCGGAAATCATCAGGCCGACGGTACGGGAATCACCAATAAAGGCTGACTGGGCAAAGTAGCTGTCCTCAGCTTCAGCGGAAGCGGCTACCGCAATTTCATCCGGAACCGGGGCCTGAGTAATCACCGCCGGCGGCGGCGAAGGCGTGGCCGTGGCGCCTCCGGCCGGAGTCAGCACCGACTCTTGCGTTTCCGCCTGATCGCTTGTTGCGTCCGCCTCAGCAGTATTAAGTGATGCGGTAGCTTTGCTGTCCCCAGACGACTGACCCGACGGATTGGCCGACGCATGTTCAGACGCCGCCAACGCCTCAGGCGGATAATATGCCTGCTGGGGGCCGGCCAGGACTTGGGGCAGGTCAGGGGAAGACAATAAGGCTGCCGCCGCGACCGCAACCAATATTAAAGCCAGCAGCAGGAAGCCAAATTGGTGTTTCCTGCGCTTAGCCCGGCGACTGTTTTTTTTAGGTACCGGAGTGGGGTTAGTTGAATTATCCACGTCTATATCACACTTCACTTAAGCTGCGGCAGCGGTTGCAATCAAAGGTATTGTAGCAGACTTAAGCCTGCCTGCCGCTATCCAATTATACTGGTTTTGGTCATAGGTCAGGCTCAGCTCGACCAGGCTGGTCATAGGCTAGCGCCAGCTGCCGCAGCGCTTCCAGCAGCGGTCCGGCATCAGACAGCTCCGCCAGATTGCCCAGCAAAGCCTGAGCTGCCGCCAGCGCCTGGCGCTGCGCGGGGTCAGCCGGCTCCGGCAGGTGCTTAACCTGACGGCGAAGTCTGACATAGGCAGTCGTAATACCGTGTTCCCGCCCTAACTCATTGGCAAGGGTCTGTACCGGCCAATCCAGATTGTGTTCAGTAACCACGGCCTTAAGGGCCAGGCCAGACAGCTGTTGTTCCCGCAAGTGGTCCAGCACCAGGTTTAAGCTATCCCGGTCAAGGCCGGCCAAAAGCAGCAGGCCCCGCGGCAGCTTAGCGGCTTGCGGCGCGGCGTAGGGAGACGCGGGTATGCCTGGCAGGCTTGCCGTGGCGGCCGCCGGATACGCCGTCAGATGACCGCGGGCACAGTCCAGCTCCCTAAGACTGCGGGATAAATCTTTTGCAGCCAGCAAGTAGACCTCAAACCCAAGCGCCACCAGGCTATCCAGCAACCTGGCGTCTTGCGGCTCCCGCGGATTAATGCCGGCCACAAATGCCCGTTTACCCGGCTTATCCGCGGCGGGGACAGGGTTTAATTTTGCTAAGCCGCCAGTCTGTCCTGGATCCTGTCTCATTTTATTACCTCCCCCTCAGCGCCTGGCCGCAGCTGCCGCAACCAAATTTACCTTAAGCTAGTATTAAGTATATCAGGAAACCTCAGCCACCATAAAAGCAACGGAGGGATAAATATGAAAAAACGATTTAAGTGCAAACGTAAAAAACCCCGCCTGGCCCTGACAGTCGGGCTGACCTGCCTGCTGCTGCTGACAGCCAGTCTTTATGCCTGTGGCAGCGGCGCGGCCTCCCGGTCTGCCAGTGACTCGTACCAGGCGGCAAGCGACTTAGCCTCAGTCGAAAACGAGAGCGCAGGCGAAGCCAGTTCCGGTGCTGAAGCGGCCAGTGCCAGCGGCAGCAGCAGCGGCGCGCCCGCGACAGATCCGGATCAGGCCAAGCGGATTGTTACGCAAAATCTTGACTTAGAGACCACTCAGGTCAGTCAGGCCCTGGACGGACTGGCAGCAGCCGCCAGCCAACTGCAAGGTTACGTGAGCAGCCGTTCGCTGTATGAATCAGACGGCAGCTATTATGGCAGTATCACTGTCCGTATCCCGGCGGGAGAAGAGAATGGCTTTGCCAACGCGGCCGCCCAGTTGGGCTCGATTCGCCGCCAGGACAGCAGTATAGAAGATATCAGTGATACCTATTATGACGCTCAGGCCAGGTTAACCAACGCTAAGGCTCAGGAAACCCGGCTGTTGGAGATGTACGCGCAGGCCGAAAACGTAGAGGACATGGTGGCGATTCAGCTGCAGCTTGATTCAGTCCAGGAACGCATTGAGGTGCTGGAGGGGTCGCTGCGGTTATGGGATAACCAGGTGGCGTATTCCACCGTTAACGTCAGTATTTACACTGACAGTGATCTGATCAGTACGGGCAGCGACGTCCCGCGCTTTGTTGACCGCAGCAAAGTCTGGGCGCGGCTGAAGTCAGGGCTGCAGACCTCAGCTGTACAGCTGGTCAATCAGGGGGCTAACCTGCTGATCTGGCTGGCCGGTCATCTGCTGCAGCTGCTCTTGCTGCTAGTGGTGCTGAGCCTGGTTATTCTGCTGCTGCGCCGGCACCGCAAGGCTCACCGCTCCGGCCGCCGGTCGTCCCCGACCACCGCCTTATCGCAGCCGGAGCGTCCGGCCAGTCAGACAGACCACCGCAAACCTGAGGCAGAAACCGTCGGGCCAGACCCGGACAGCCTCGGCGGCGGGGCGGCTGACGTTACGCCACCGGCGTCTGCGGCAGAGGCAAAGGAAGATAAACCGTAAAGACCGAGCCTTCATCCGGCCGACTTTCCAGCTGGACGGAGCCGCCATATAGCTGGGCGATGTGCTTGACAATAGACAGGCCCAGTCCGGTGCCGCCAAGGGCGCGGCTGCGTTCTTTATAGACACGGTAGAACCGTTCAAAAATGCGGGCCTGATGCTCTTCCGGGATGCCGATACCATTGTCACGGACCCGCAAAAAAAAGTGATCTCTGGCGTGACCGGCGGTTACCCAAACGGCTCCGCCAGGTTTGTTATATAAAATGGCGTTACTCATGAGATTAGTCAACAGCTGCCGCATGCGGCGATGCGCGGCGGGCGCGCGCAGACTGGGGTCCGGTAAGTCCAGATGCAGCGTCACCTGGTGTTCGTCCGCAATCGGCTGCAGCTGGGCCATGACTTCCCGGCTGACCTCAGCCAGATTACAGCCTTCCACGGCCTCCTGCCGGTCCAAAGCAGGGCGGTTTTCAATCTCGGACAATTCCAGCATATCCGTAATCAGATGCATCAGCCGGTCAGCTTCAATATCAATGATTTCGTAAAACTGCTGTCTGGTTTCCTCATCCCGCTGCGAACTCTTAAGTAATTCCAGATAACCGCGGATGGAGGTCAGCGGCGTTTTAAGCTCATGGGTGACATTGGCCATAAATTCCTGCCGAAGATTTTCCAGCTGCTTAAGGCGCGTCACATCCTTGATGACCAGGATGGCACCCGGCTCTTCCTGCTGGCGGATAGGCCCGGTATAGACGTCTAAAATCCGCGGCTGCGGATAAGAAAGGTGCAGGGTTTCCTGACTGGCCTGGCCGCTTTCCATGGCCTGACGGGCCAGACGCGCGACCTTTGTATAGTTGGCGCCGTAGGTGTCCAGGCGTTTCAGCCGCGGGTTAACCGGTCCCAGCAGAGCCTGGGCGCGGTCGGTCAGCAGCAGGACCTGGCTGTGATCATCTACGGCGGCCACACCGTCCTGCATCCCCTCCAGAATCCCGGTAAGCTGAGCGTTTTTGTCCTCGGTTTCCTGCTGCTTTTGCTGCAGCTGATCGGTCATGAGATTAAAGGCCGTCCCCAGCTCACCTAATTCCTGCTCAAACGGCGGCACCCGCCGCTTGGTATCGCCTTCGGCAATAGCCGTGGCCGTGGCGGTCAGCTCTTCCACCGGCTCGCTGATCCTTTTGGCGGTGCGCCGCGCCAGCACCCAGGCCGCCAGCGCGCCCACGGTAAAGCAGGCGACAAAAAGCAAGGGCAGCAGCTGGAAATAAATCCGGTAACTTTGCTGGGGCAGCGCAATACGAATGATGTAGCTGCCGCTCAGGTAAGCGGCGTACATATAGCGGGTGCGGTTGGTCTGGCTGCGGCGGCTGTCAAAGCCAAAGCCGCCCTGCTTTGCCTCCTGAATCTCATTGCGGTCGCCGCGTTCGTCGCCGCTCTGGGCCCCGCTGCTGCTGCTGTCAGCTATAACCGTCCCGTCCTGATCCAGCACGGCGATCCGCAGCGGCTCATCGGCCGCGGAAAGCTGAGCGGACATGGCGCTGACAAAGTCAGGCAGCTCGTCCGCCTCCGTCGGCGCGGCAGAGGCCAGCAGCACCAGGGTAGCTTTCATCCGGTCCTTCAGGGCATTGGTATAAATCTGCCCGGAAAGAAAGGCCGCCAGCAGCAAAGCTGCCAGCAGGCCCGCGGACAAAGTCAGCAAATAACCTCGGATGATTTCCTTTTTCATTGACCGGTACCTTATCTCCTCTGCTTGCGGCTGGGATATACCTGAGCCTGCCCCCGGCACCTGATCAGCAGTCCGGGCCGCTCCGGCGCTACTGCGCTTGCGGCGGCGAATCCGTAAAGCAATAGCCCACCCCGCGGACTGTCAGGATCAGCTGGGGCTGCTCCGGGTGGTCCTCCAGCTTTTGACGCAGATAGCGGACATGCACATCTACCGTGCGGGTATCTCCAAAATAATTGGTTTTCCAGACCCGGTCAAGCAGCTGATCCCGGCTGAAAACCTGACCCGGGTAGGTCATCAGCAACTGGAGCAGGTCAAACTCCCGCAGGGTCAGCTCCACGGCCTCGCCGTTTTTAGTCACCCGGCGCCGCCGGACATCCAGCGTCAGGCCGCCGGACTGCAAAAGCACCTGCTCGCTGCTGCCGCCAAAACTGCGGCGGCGCAGCAGCGCGCGCACGCGCGCGGCCAGTTCCCGGACGCCAAAGGGTTTGCTGATGTAGTCGTCGGCTCCCAGCTCCAGCCCCAGGACCCGGTCGGTCTCATCGGACTTGGCCGTCAGAATGATGATGGGCAGCTGGGCCGTAGGGGCTTCTTGCCGCAGCCGGCGGCAAAGCTCCAGGCCATCGGGCGGCGGCATCATCCAATCCAGGATGGCGGCGTCCGGCACCTTATGCCGCACGGCCGCCATAAACTCCGTTCCGTTAGCAAAGGTCTCTGTATCCATACCGTAGTCTTTCAGCGCTTCTGCCGCCAGACGCCGGATATGGGGTTCATCATCAACAATATATATTAAAGGCATCTTTTCTCCTGTTTCCGGAATCCTGCCGCCTTATCCCGTGCTTCAGCCCAGGGGCTTGCTGTGTCCGGCCTGATCCTCCGCCATAGCCTTGCGGTTGCCCGTGATGGCATAAAGGGTCCATTCTGCGATATTGGTGGCGTGATCGCCCATCCGTTCAATATATTTTGCCACAAACATATAGTCTGTAGCTTGAGAAACCTGCGTCCGGTCTTCCTGCAGCAGCCGGCTCATCTCTAGGATAACATTGGAAAACTGGGTGTCTACCTCATCGTCACGGCGGCGCACCTGATTAGCCAGGGCCGCGTCCCGGCGCATAAAGGAGTCGATGGCCGCGGAAAACATCTCCCGGGCCACTTCAAACATGCGCAGTACCGGCGCCGGGGTGGGCATGTTCACAAATTCCGGATAGGTGGACATGATTTCGCAGATATCCGCGCACTGATCGGCAATCCGTTCGATATCCGTCAGCATTTTCAGCGTGGCCGTAATCCCGCGCAAATCACTGGCAATGGGCTGCTGCAGGGCAATCAGGTTGACGCAAAACTGTTCAATGCTGTTCTGAGCGGCGTTAATGTCCGGGTCTTGCGTAAAAATCTGCCGGGCCAGGTCTACATCGTGGATTCTCAGCGCCCGGATGGTGTCGTCCATAATCTGCTCCACCCTGGCGCCCAGCGCGCCGATACTGCTGAATAACGATTCCAGTTCTTTATCAAAAGCCTGTCTGCTCATGTTGCTGTTCCTCACATTCTAAATTCACCGGCAAGTCAGACGCCGCCGCCGGTTAGTCACGCCGGGTTCAGGGTTGGTCAGAGTAGGCGCCTTAATCCGGATCAGCCAAAGCGGCCTGAAATATAGTCCTCGGTGCGCTTATCCGTCGGATTATTGAACATCGTGACGGTATCGTCAAACTCCACCACTTCACCCAGCAGGAAAAAAGCGGTTTTGTCACTGATTCTGGCGGCCTGCTGCATGGAGTGAGTCACAATAACAATGGTGTATTCTTTTTTCAGGTCATTCATCAGCTCCTCGATTTTCAGCGTGGCAATAGGATCCAGCGCGGAAGTCGGTTCATCCATTAAGATCACCTGAGGCTGGAGCGCAATGGCCCGGGCGATGCAAAGCCGCTGCTGCTGACCACCGGACAGCTTGGTAGCGTTTTTGTCCAGTTCATCCTTAACTTCCTCAAACAGGGCCGCTTTTTTAAGCGAAGTCTCCACCACCTGCCGCAAATAAACCCGGTCTTTTATCCCCTGGCAGCGCAGGCCATAGGCGACATTGTCAAAAATACTCATGGGGAAAGGGTTAGGCTGCTGAAACACCATGCCGACCTTGGTTCTCAGTTCTACCACATCCGTCTGCGGGCCGCGCAGATCGCGGCCGTCCAGCAGGATCCGGCCCTCCATCCGCACATCTTCCAGCAGATCATTCATGCGGTTGAAGCAGCGCAGCAGGGTAGATTTGCCGCAGCCGGACGGCCCGATGAAGGCGG
>JAQWFM010000081.1 GCA_028704415.1 Oscillospiraceae bacterium
CTATATAATCTTGGTTGTCCCTGATGCGGGCGTAGTTTAGTGGCAGAACTTCAGCTTCCCAAGCTGACCGTGAGGGTTCGATTCCCTTCGTCCGCTCCAGATTTAGTCATGTGTGAGACACAGCGCTCATACGTGACTTTTTTTATCCGAGCAAAATCAGCTTTGATGCGGCGGCCTGAGCGGGCCGCGCTTTGCAGGCAAAGGATCCCCGGCTTAGGATGTTACACCGCAGGCAGGGATGCGGGGCCGCATTTTTAGGATTTGTGCACAAGCACACCTGGTCCGTTTTTGTATAGTTATCACAAAATGTATTTGCCTATCCAGGACTTATATTGACATTGGCCTTTAATAATCCTATACTTCGCATGTCTAAAAATTATTTATCAGTCAAAAATATTTTTAGTCCTTTGACTTTCCGCAGTGAAAGCAAAGCCACTTAAATCAGCCGCCACAGTGGCGCACATGCTCCCGGGCATGAGAAAGGGTTGTTTATGTCTAAAGAACAAGCAGCCAATGCCAGATCAACCTCAGAGTTATTCAAGTTGAACGGCAAACCATCTTTTCGCGTTGCTTTCCCCCAGGCCATGCAGCACGTCCTGGCCATGCTGGTAGGCAATATCACCCCGCCTATTCTGGTAGCCCAGCTACTTGGCCTGCCAGAAAGTGACAAAATCCTCCTGATGCAGGCTGCCATGCTGATTGGCGGTCTCACCACGCTGGTGCAGTTATTCCCCATCCTGGGTTTTGGCATGGGCCTGCCCAACGTCATGGGCGTGGCTTTTGCCTACATGCCCATTCTTTCAGCTATTGGTCTGAGTTACGGTATCTCCGCCATCTTTGGCGCTCAGTTGGTGGCGGCTTTTGTATCCATCTTCATTGGCATGTTTATGGGCAAGATCCGGCGCTTTTTTCCGCCCATTGTCAGCGGCACGGTGGTCTTGAGTATCGGCCTTTCGCTATATACCACCGCAGTCACCTATATGGCCGGCGGCAGTTCCAAGGCGGAAACCTTTGGCCTGCCTAAATACTGGATCATCGCTTTGATTGTGCTGGCCGTGACCTTAGCCTGCAACTTTTTTGGCAAAGGCTATGTCAAAGTATCGGGCATGCTGATCGGTATTGGCGTGGGCTATATCATTTCCCTGTTTTGGGGCGGTATCAGTTTTGACAGCGTCAGGACCGCTGACTGGGTAGCGCTGCCCCGCGTCTTTAAGTGGGGACTGGAGTTTCATCCCTCCGCTATTGCGTCCATGATCCTGATGTATATTGTGCAGGCCGTGCAGACCATCGGCGATGTCTCTTCCACCGCCATCGGCGGCTTTAACCGGGAAGCGACTGACAAGGAATTAGGCGGCGCTATCAAGGGCCAGGGGATCTGCGGTATGGTCGGCGCCTGTATTGGCGGCCTGCCCACTGACCCCTACAGTCAAAATGTCGGCCTGATCGTCACCACTAAAGTCGTAGCCAAACGGGTCTTTATGATCGTAGGCATCGTCATGCTGGTTGCAGGTTTCTGCCCCAAATTCGGCGCGGTCATGACTACCATTCCGTACGCGGTACTGGGCGGCGCTACCATCACCGTCTTTGCGGCCATTACCATGTCCGGTATTCAGCTGATTACGCAGCAACCCATGAATTACCGCAACCGCATGATCGTGGGTATTTCCCTGGCCTTAGGCGTGGGCGTCAGTTCTCTCTCCAGTTCTTTACAGTATATGCCGCAGGATGTGCAGAATATCTTTGGCACCTCGCCTATTGTTTTGTCTTTCCTGATTTCCTTCCTGTTGAATATCATTGTGCCTAAAGATGACTCTGTTCCTGAAGAGGACTGAGCCCCAGGGCTCGGCCGACCTGGCGCCGGGGAGAACTTAAGCCCCGGGCGGCCACTGAAGTTACCAGATCCCCCCTCCTGATAAATCCGTCAGCGGTCCAGACCGCCGCTGACGGAAACGCGACTGAAAAAGCCTGCCCCGCCTGGGCATCAACCTCCAGGCGGACAGGCTTTTTTTGGTATGCGCTATAAAGGCGGAGCGGAGCCCGGGACAGCAGCTTGGAGCCCGGGGCGGCAGGGCTCAGTTCAGCTTCCAGATATCCCGGTTGTATTCTGCCACCGAACGATCCGCCGTAAAGTAGCCCGCGGAAGCAATATTCAGCAAAGCCATCTGGGCCCAGCCGGAGCGGTTTTCATAGTCCGCAAAGACCTGCTCCTTGACTTTAATATAATCTTTCAGATCCAGCAGGGTCATGAACCAGTCTTTATGGGTCAGATCCTGATAAAGCCGCTCCAGCGCTGCTTTATCGCCCAGCGCCAGCATCTGCGGCCCGATCAAAAACTTAAGCAGAGCTTTAATCTCCGGATCTTTGGCCAATTTGACCGGATCATAGCTCTTACTTTTGTAGAGCGCCATGACGGTATCCGCATCCTGGCCAAATATATAAATATTATCGCCGCCCACCAGATCCGCAATCTCCACATTGGCGCCATCCAGGGTGCCCAGTGTCAGGGCGCCGTTGAGCATCAGTTTCATATTGCCGGTACCTGACGCCTCTTTGGAGGCCAGGCTGATCTGTTCTGACACCTCCGCCGCGGGAATCACGATTTCTGCCGCCGCCACATTATAATTTTCGACAAACGTCAGATTAAGCCAGGGGGCAACCTCCGGATCCGCTTTCAGCAGCTCGCTCATACACAGCAGGGCATGAATAATGTCTTTTGCCAGGACATAGGCCGGCGCAGCCTTGGCTCCAAAAATAAAGTTGATCGGCCGCGGGGGCAGCAGGCCGGCCTTAATCTGCCGGTACTTCCAGATGATGTACAGCAGATTCATCTGCTGGCGCTTATACTCATGCAGCCGTTTAATCTGCACATCATATATACCGTCAGGCTTCAGGTCAGCCCCCTGCGAGGCGGCCAGTTCCCGCGCCAGGCGAATTTTGCTCTCCTGCTTAAGGGCCAGCCACTCCTGCTGGCTGTTTGGATCCTCCGCCAAGGGCTTCAGGCGCTCCAGCGCCGAGGCATCCTGCTGCCAGGCCGGCCCGATTTTTTGGGTGATGAAGTCCGCCAGCCGGGGATTAGCGGCCTGCAGCCAGCGCCGGAACGAAATACCGTTCGTCTTATTATTGAATTTTTGCGGATAAATATCATAAAAAGCCTTTAATTCCTGCTTTTTGAGGATCTCCGTGTGCAAAGCCGCCACGCCATTGACAGAAAAGCCATAATGAATATCCATCCGGGCCATATGCACCTGACCGGCCGCGTCAATCATAGCAGTATCAGGATCCGGAAACTGTTGCGCCGCCCGGTCAGCCAGCTGCTGAATCACCGGAACCAGCTGCGGCACCGCTTCCTTAAGGTCTGCCAGCGGCCACTTTTCCAGAGCTTCCGCCAAAATTGTATGATTGGTATAAGCGCAGGTCCGGCTGACCAGCTTTGCGGCTGTGGCAAAATCCAGGCCGCTTTCAGTCAGGCGCCGTACCAGCTCCGGTATGATCATGGACGGATGGGTGTCATTGATCTGAATACAACAGGCTTCCGGCAGTTGCCGCAAGGTAAAGCCCCGCTCCTTTAGCTCGTCCAGGATCAGGCTGGCCGCCGCGGAAACCAGAAAATACTGCTGATAGATCCGCAGCATGCGCCCCGCGTGGTCTGAGTCATCCGGGTATAAAAACTCGGTCAGGTTGTGAGCCAGGTCGCTTTTATCAAATCTGATCCCCTCCGTCACCGGGGTGGGCCGGGGCGTAGACAATTCAAAAAGCTTCAGGGTCTGCCTGGTCTGGCGCTGATAACCCGGGACATCAATTTCCCAAAGTCTGGCTTCTACCTCCAGCCGACCGCCCAGGCTCACTTTATAGCGGCGCCCGCTGTCGCGTGCCCAGGCCTCAGGGGTCAGCCAGCGGTCCGGCAGTTCCTCCTGCCGGCGGTCTTTAAACACCTGCCGGAACAAGCCGTAGCGGTAGTACAGTCCCACCCCGTCGCCGTTCAAGCCCAGCGAAGCGACTGAATCCATATAGCAGGCCGCCAGCCGCCCCAGGCCGCCGTTGCCCAGGCTGGGCTCCGCCTCCTGCCGCTCCAGATCCGCAATGGTTTTATGCAGCGGCGCCAGCTCCGCGCTGATCTCAGCCCACAGCCCCAGATTCAGCAAATTGCAGGCCAGCAATTTGCCAGTCAGGAACTCTGCAGATATGTAATACAGCTTGCGCTGGCCCGGGTTAGCCGGCAGGGCTGCCAGGCGCTCCCGGCAGAGCAAAAAGGCTGCCCGGTAAAGCTCAGCTTCATTTAACTGATCCAGAGGACGGCCGTACAATTGTTGGGCTTTTTCTTTTAGCATGCTTAACTCTCCTGTATTGTTTGTCGTTTCCCTTAAGCGTGAGGCGACAGGCGCGCGCGGGGTGCCGCCCCCGCTTTCACCGGTGCTCAAGCACCGGCCCGCGGCCGTACAAATCAGTCAGCCGGGCAATCTGCCGGGCCAGCTGCGGACTGAGCGCACTGAGATCCGGCAGCCGCCAGCGCCAGTTGCCGCCCAGGGTTGAAGGCGTATTGATGCGGGCTTCATTCCCCAGTCCCAGGTAGTCCTGCAGGGGAATAACGGCCAGGTCCGCCACGCTGGCCTGCGCCAGGCGGATAAAGTCCCAGTGTTCCCCCCGGTGGCGTCTGGTCCCCAGGTAACGCCGCGCATAGGCGGCATCCTGCGGATCAGCAGACTGCAGCCAGCCGGCCAGGGTAGCATTATCATGCGTACCGGTATAGACCACGCAGTTCTTGTTGTAATTATAGGGCAGATAATCACTTTTTTCCCGCCGGTCAAACGCAAATTCCAGGACTTTCATCCCGGGAAAACCGCTGTACGCCAATAAGTCCCTGACTTCATCCGTCAGGAAGCCCAGGTCCTCCGCAATCACGTTGTTATGCGGGAAGCGCTGCTTCAGGGCGTCGACAAAAGCCCGGCCCGGACCGGGGACCCAGCGGCCTTGACGCGCGGTTTCTTCCCCAAAGGGGATGGCATAATAGCTCTCCAGACCGCGGAAATGATCAATCCGCAGGACATCACAAAGGTCAAAGCTCTGCTGCAAGCGGCGCAGCCACCAGGCATAGCCGTCCTGAGCCATCACATCCCAGCGGTAGAGGGGATTGCCCCACAGCTGACCGTCCGCGGAAAAGCCATCCGGCGGGCAGCCGGCAACGGCCAGCGGCCGGGCGGTCTCATCCAGCTGAAACAGCTCCCGGTGCGTCCAGACATCCGCGGAATCTAAAGCCGCATAGATGGGCAGATCCCCAATCAGGGAAAGGCCGGCCTGATGTGCGTAAGATTTAAGGTTTTGCCACTGCTCATAAAACTTAAACTGCATAAAGCTGCAAAAGTTTACACTTTCCTGCAGGGCTGCCCGGGCTTGCGCCAGGGCAGCCGGCTCCCTCAGGCGCAGGGGCTGCGGCCACTCAGTCCAGGGCAGTTCCTTTTGGCTGCGCTTGATCGCAAAATATAAGGCATAGTCTGCCAGCCAGTCTGCCTGGTCAGCGCAAAACGCCGCAAAGCGCTGCCGCTGCGTGGGATCCGCCAGGCGCTCAAATCGCCGGTAAGCCTGCAGCAGCAGCCCATAACGCTTTACATACAGATCCGCATAGTTGACCATAAAGTCAGCCGCAGAACCGCCGGAGCCCGCTTCCGGCGGTTCTGTAAGCTTTGCGGGGCAACTGCAGTCTGCCGCCTGGCATTCCTGAGCCGTCAGCCAGCCTTCCTGCACCAACCGGTCGGGATCAATAAAATAAGGATTGCCGGCAAAGACCGAAAAACTCTGATATGGGCTGTCCCCATAGCCGGTCGGCCCTAACGGCAAGACCTGCCAATACCGCTGTCCGGCCCGGGCCAGAAAGTCTACCCATTGATAAGCTGCCTGCCCCAGGGTGCCGATGCCATAGGGGGAAGGCAGGGAAAAAACCGGCAGTAAAATGCCGCTGCTTCTTTTCATCCTTTAACTGCTCCCGCGGCCACACCGCGAATGATGTATTTTTGCCCGGCCAGGTAAAACGCGACCACCGGAATAATGGTCAGCGTCAGCATAGCCATCATGGCGCCCCAGTCTATGGAACCATAGCCACCTTTGAGATACTGAATCACAATCGGGACGGTCTGATATTTTTTTTGATCCAGAACCAGCACCGGCAGCAGATAGTCATTCCAGATCCACATAATATCAAGAATGGCTACCGTGACCATACTGGGCTTTAAAATAGGAATGACCACCTTGAAAAAGGTCTGCAGCGGGTTGCAGCCATCTATCATGGCCGCTTCTTCCACTTCCATGGGCACATTGCGCACAAAGCCGCAGAACATAAAGATAGCCAGGCCGGCGCCAAAGCCCAGATAAACCACCACAATTCCCAAAGGGTTGCTCAGTTTTAAAAAATCCGCCAGTTTGGACAGCGGGTACATGACCATCTGAAACGGCACCACCATGGCAAAGAGGCAAAGCGTATAGACGATTTTGCTGACCGCGCCTTTGACCCGGGTAATGTACCAGGCGGTCATGGAGGTGCAGATCAGGATCACGGCCACGGATACCACCGTAATAAAGACACTGTAGCCAAACGCATTGAAAAAATGGGTCTTGCGCAGGCCTTCGACATAATTGTCCCAGCCGACAAAGCTTTTCCCCGTAGGCCAGGTAAAGGGATAGCGGTTAATATAGACCTTCTTTTTAAAGGAGTTCATCACCACGGCAAAGATAGGAAACACCCAGACCAGGCTCAATAAGGTAAAGGCCAGCGTCAGCAGCGGCTGATGCTTTTTTTCTCTCATTGCTGGACCTCCTTTCGACGGGTCAGCACATTTTGCAGCACGGACAGCGCGCCAACCAAAATAAAGAAAATAACGGCTTTAGCCTGCCCCACGCCTTCCCAGCCTGTGCGGCCGTAAAAGGTATTATAGATATTCAAAGCCAGTAATTCACTCATATCTGACGGTTGCCCGGCGGTCAGCGCTAAGTTTTGGTCAAAGAGTTTAAAGGAATTGGTCAGGGTTAAAAAGGTGCAGATGGTTATGGCCGGCATGGACATGGGCAGGGTTATCCGGAATAAAACTTGCGAAGCGGAGGCGCCGTCCATATAGGCTGCCTCGTACAAATCAGTGGGGATAGCCTGCAGTCCGGCGATATAAATAATCATCATATAACCGATTTGCTGCCAGCACATTAAAACAGTTAAACCCCAGAACCCATACCAGGCGGTGTACGTCAGGGTCCTGCTGAAATTGGCCAGAATGCCGTTTAAAATCAGCTGCCAGATATACCCCAGGACAATACCGCCAATCAGATTTGGCATAAAAAAGACGGTACGGAAAATATTGGTGCCTCTGAAGCCTTTAGTTAGCAGCAGGGCCACCGCGTAAGCAAAGACATTAATCAGGATCACATTAACCACCGTAAAAAGAGCGGTGAACCACAGGGAATGAATAAAGCTGCTGTCCCCGGCCAGGCGAAGGTAATTTTTCAAACCGACAAAGCTGGCGTCAGTGATGGTGGTAAATTCACTGAAGGACAAGGCAATTCCGCTAATAAACGGGATCACAAAGCCAATCAGAAAGGCCAGCACGGTGGGCAGCAGAAACACTGGCCAGTATCTCCGGATAGATTTTTGCATAATATAGCCCTCACAAAAAAGTGTCTGACTTAAAACAGAGAAACCGGCCGGACCGTCAGGCGGCCTGGCCGGCCAGCCGGAGCCGGCTCCGCGTGCGCGCGCCGGTCTCCGGTTCAGTCAAAGACAATCAATATCACTGATTGGCAGCGGCGTATTCTGTGGCCCAGCCATCAACAAACGCGGTTTTGACGGCATCCCAATCGCCAGTACCCTGAGCGTACTCCAGCAGCGCGGAGCCCACGCCGTTTTTCCACTCTTCAGAAGGCATGGTGGTAAAGCACCAGTCAACCGGCGTTTTACCGGCGGCTACATACGCATTGGCTTCCGCGATCAGGGGGTTATCCGGCAGGAATTCATCTGTAAAGCCGTTAAAGGGACAGACAAAGCCCATATCTTTGAGGCCGGTTTTACCGGTTTCATTGGTCACACACCAGGTCAGGAAATCCAAGGTAGCCTGTATATCCGCTTCGCTGGCCTGGGCGTTCACGCACCAGTAGTTTTCTGAACCGGTGCACAGGCCCTGATTTTCTTCACCCTCAACGCCAATATAAATGGGCAGCATACCGATATCTTCATCCGCAACGTCATTATCTTTGATCTGGTCGTACGCCCAGGTACCGTTTTGGTAGAAGACCGCGGCGCCGGTAGCAAACTCTGCCGCGGCGTCATCGCCGGTCTTGCTGGACAAAAGCTTCGGATCCGTGGTTGAATCCGTGAGGTAGAGATCCCAGATCTGTTTATAGTTATCCAGATATGTCCCCTTGATGGCGGCCGTAGAGGTGATGCCATCGGCTTTATATTCGTAATAAATAGGGATATTGGCCAGATGGGTCTTAAAGCGCCAGTCCGAAGAAGAGTCCATACCGGCGGAGGTGAAGGCGCCTTCAATCCCCAGCTCATCTTTGCGTGCCTGTAAATCGTCGGCTACGGCTTTAAGCTCGGTAAAACTCGTGATATCCTCCGCCGTGTAGCCTGCCTGCTCCAAAATGGCCTTGTTATAAATTAAACCATATGTTTCAATAACATAAGCGACACCGCCGATTTTACTGCCATCTTTCAGTAAAAAGCTGTCGCTGGTCACTTCATTGGCTACCGTCGTCCCGGTCAGATCATAGCAGTAATCTTTCCAGGAGGCGTAGCCTATAGGTCCGTTGACCTGAAACAGGGTCGGCGCTTCAGTTTTGCCCATCTCAGCCTTTAAGGTGGATTCATAGGTACCGGATGCAGCCGTTACCACACTGACCTCCACCCCGGTTTCTTCCGTATACTTGGCGGCCAGTGCTACCCATTGATCCGCCTGTTCCGGTTTGAAATTCAGGTAATAAACTGATCCGCCGCCAGCTGTTTCACTGGCCTTGGTGGTA
>JAQWFM010000020.1 GCA_028704415.1 Oscillospiraceae bacterium
TTCGCGCTATGAAATGCAACACCCCCCGCTCCTACCCATCGCATTTACTTTTCCATTTGAAGAAAGTTAAATATATTGTTAATTTTTCGTGCCGTGCATTGTATTTATCGTGCATACAGCATACATTATACATATCAGTATGAAGGAGTTGATGATATGGCTGGAAATACAACAAATATCAGCATCCGCATGGATTCGGATTTGAAAGCGCAGGCCGATGTCCTGTTCGGCGAGCTTGGCATGAATCTGACCACGGCTTTCAATATCTTTGTTCGCCAATCGCTCCGGGAGGGCGGCATCCCCTTTGATATCAAATTGGATCAACCCAACAAGGAAACGATCGCTGCCATGCTGGAAGCGGAGAGGATTGCAAAGGATCCGTCCGTGAAGGGTTACACTGACTTGGACGAGTTGTTCGCAGACCTGAAGAAATGAGAAAGACAAAGTACACGGTCAGGGTCACCACGCAATTCCGAAAGGATTACAAACTGGCAATGAAGCGCGGCCTGAAAATTGAATTGCTGGAAACGGTTGTTGCATTGCTGGCGGCAGGTACGCCGCTGCCGGAGAAAAACAGAGACCATGCGCTGTTCAGCGATTGGGTCGGGTACCGGGAATGCCATATTCTCCCGGATTGGCTGCTGATCTACCGCATTGAAAACGATGTACTGGTACTGACTTTGGCCCGCACCGGAACGCACAGCGACTTATTCGGAAAATAACGAAGTGCCGTATAGGGAACCTGTACGGCGCTTTTTAACGTTCCGGCTCCTTCTGGAAATTTCTGGTCTCATCTGACCGGGCAAGATCGTCAGCGGTCTTGCGGATTTTCTCCACAGCTTGAATATCCGTGCGCATGGCTTTCATCTGCTGATACAGGGTGCTGTTTTGGGCGGTAAGGCGTTCCGCTTCGACCTGCCAATGCTTTGGGGTGATCTTCTCGCCGGACGCTTTTAATTCGTTCAGATACTGCACGGCAACGTCATACAAGGCAAGTTCCACGCTGTGCGTGTTCTGAAATTCGTCCCTTGCCCTCGGTTTCAAGGCAGCATGGCGATCACTTTGGCGTAAAGCTCCTGCATGGAAGAAATAACGTTTTCCTGTAAAAAGTTGAACAGGGCGGCGTTTTCTTTGAGCGCCTTGACCTTACCGTAGGGGTGGTGGGCTGAATTACCACCTGTGCCTGTTGAAGCTGCTCCCAAATGCTTCGCTTTTGCTCCGGCTGGACGGAGGACTGCTGCTTCGTCCAGTTGTAGAGCTGCGTAATCCGTGCTTTAATCTCTTTCAAAAGACGGTTCTGTGCGGCCACTTCGCGGTTGACAGTGCCTTTTCGGTAGAGAGGCCCCGGCGCTCCATCTGCGAGGCCGCGACACCCATGTGAACGGTAGACACCTGCTCAATACCGTGCCAGGTATAACTGCGATGGTCAATACGTTACGGCAATTCTTTCTGTTCCAACACCCGATTCGCATACTCGGCCCACGCCGTCCTTTTTTGTATAGTCGTGCGTCATGCCGTCTCACCCGTTTGTGAGCTTTTGCCCGCTGCGGTAAGCGGTAGCGGTAACAGTATTTCGACCCTGACTTCGTTTGATAATTTTGATACTGTAATGGTAGATCGCCATAAGCCAAAACCTTTCACTCACAGGCACAGCCAAACCTCACGCCGCCTCGCAGAGCGCACGACACCCGAAGGGGGGTATAAGTGCGCCCTTGGGAAGCGGCATTTAGCCGCTAATACCTGTTGAGCAGTCGGTTCATCCTTTCAGTTGTGTTTCAGGATTTGGCTGGTTGGGAGCCTTTTGGCTATGCCCGCATCACGCGCTAGGTTGTGTCACGGCTGATCTGGAAGGAAAACCTGTTAGTTTTACGCGAGGGGGAGTAAAAATAGAGTAAATATTGCAGCGAATACAGATTCTGGTCAGTGATATAAATTAAGGTATCCTGAAAGGCGTTCCACTGTGCTACCGCAGCCCAAATAGCCACGGTTGCCAGTATGGGCGTAGTGATAGGCAAAACAATCCGGAAAAAGATCGTCAGGATACCAGCCCCATCCACCCTGGCAGCTTCTTGCAGGGAGGCCGGGGTAGATTCAATAAAGGTTTTGACCATGATGATATAAAACGGCTGGACAATCACCTGAATAATATAAACCCAAAAGTTATTGGTCAGATGCAGATTTTTCATGGTCATGAATAGGGGGATCAAACCCGCATTAAAATACATGGTGATCACAAAATAGCGGTACAGTAGTTTCCGGTGCCACATCTGACGCTGAGTAAAGACAAACCCCAGGAAAGCTGAAGCAAACCCGGTAAACAGGGTTCCCATAACCGTGCGGGCTACGGAAACCCACATAGCCGTCCCCAAGCCCCGCAATTTAAAAACATCCACATAGTTTTGGAAATGGATTTGCCTGGGGATAAAGTTAATCAGACCATTATTACTCAGCTCGTTGGAGCTGATAGAGTTGATGATAAGACAGTTTGAGCGGCGCGCGATAATCATATAAAGCGTAGACCCAGCCATACAAGGGAAAGTAAGAAAATAAAAACGTCAGGATAACAAAGGGCAAGGTCAGCAGCGCCAGTTTTTTACCTTCGCTGAGACCCCGCGTTGGGGCTAATCCGCTTTTTTTCATATTGATCCCTCCGATACGTTTTGATTATAACGGGTCGGAGGGCTTGGTTTAAGCGGATAAATAATATGATTTTACAGGTATTTTTATAAGTCGGCCTAAGCGATGTATCATTTTAAGGGGTATGATTTAGTGATTTCAGGGTGAAGCACCTGTTTTTCATGTCGTTGTTTTTTATTCAAGCCTTGAGTGCCGAAGCGCTGGTGTCTAATCGGCCAAAGTAGCGGTTCAACTCCGTCTTTTTATCCTGGGGCACACGGCATGGGAATGGCATAACAGCAGCTTCCGCCAAATCTTTTACCAGTTGAATAGCAAATTGAATATTTTTAGCCAGCGCGGTTTCATCCAATGTCTCTATCAAATCATGCACAGTATGATTTCGGCTGATCGGGTACCGCGACTTAAGCCAATAGCCGGAATATTGTGGTCGCAAAACGGCGCGGAATCACTGGATTGTACCGCATTAATAAAATGGGCAGCATAACTTTTCAACTGGCAATACTGCTGGACAAATGTTTCCATTTCCTTTTCGCCGGTTACAAAAATTTGGTCACCCAGCCATTTGCTCCGGCATGCCCGATATAAAGATCCGGTCTCAGTCGGTTCAAGACATTTAATTCTTCAGCTGGCTGTCCGGCCGCCACTTCTACCAGCAAACCAGGTTCTTGAATATCATTGAGCAGGTTTTCCACAAAACGGTCCAGATTATGCGCCTTCACTCCCAGCACTTTCATGCCGATGCTTTGATAGAATTCTGCTGTAGTTAGAACCCGGGCTTCGCCGCCACCGACAAAAATGGTCCGGTCCTGCAGGACTTGTCTAAAAGGCTCTATTGCGGCCTTTAGTTCCGCTGTTTCCTGCGCAATAACCCGCTCGGCCTGCTGCTCCAAATGAAAAGGCTCCGCAATTTTGCGCAGTCACTGATTGGTGCGCTTAATCCCGATAGGCAGCACATTTAGCATAAACTCTGTGCCGTAGCGTTCTTTTAGGTGACCCAGCAGATAATCATCCTGGGTGGCGCAAATACTGACATTTACTTCAGCCTCACCTAAGTGGTCAAGATCATCTACGGTCGCATTCAGCGGCACCACTCGGGGAATCAAGCCCAAAGCACTGACCAAGCGGGACAGTTCGGCTTTATCACCATTGCTGTTAGAGCCCACATTAAAAATATTGACGGGCCGTTTAATCCGGTAACGGCGGCTAAAATCGTAGCGTATCTGCTCTTCTTCCGTCAGACGAGGCCGCGGCTGCGGGTCGCGGATCAAGTATTTCAAAATACCGTGATTCGCCGCATCGTAGCCAGAAGAAACAAAACGGCTTTTAAACCCTTCGCAATGTACCGGCACCAGGCGGGCGGCAATCTGGGATTGTAGATCTCTGACCACTGAATCGATGTCATCTCCAATGTTGCCGGACACGCACCCGTTTACAATAGCAATCGCTTCGGGATGATATTCCGTTTCGGCATACAAAATCGCGCGCTTTAGTTTTTCCAGGCCATCGTTAACGACATCCTGTTCGTCCATATTCGTGTGGATTGCCGGATTAACCTCCACCAGATAGGGTAGTGTCAAGGAATGTTTGCGACTTAGGACTCCGTTATAAGCTTAAACGGCTTCCAGGATAGTAGTCAAAGAAGCTTGGCTCAGATAAGCTCTCGCCGTTGACCAATCTTCTGAGTATTCAATGAGGTAAGTTGTCACCAACTTGAGGTAGGACGCTTGGCTGGGGAAGATTCCCACGCTTCGTGTCCTTCGTCTAATCTCGACGTTGAGTCGCTCCATGACCTTGTTTGAGCTCACTTTGCGTCAATCCAGTGCGGGAACGAAAAGAAGGCCAAACTATCCTCTAAGCCGTTCTCAAGGGTATCCATCGCTTTGGGGAAACGCTTCCCGTATTTTTCTACGAGCCGCATCGCTAGATCTCTGGCTTCATCAGCGTTGGGGGCTTGCCAGATGAGTTTTAGCTGGGAGACGAAGGCGTTCTTTTCGCGATGAGGCACGTGCACGAGGCTGTTTCGCATAAAATGCACGTTACAACGTTGCCAGCTGCTTCCCGGAAAGGTCTCCTGAATGGCTGCGACAAGACCTTGATGAGCATCTGAGACGATCAGAGACGGGTTCAAAAGACCGCGTTCCTTTAGCCTTTTAAATAGATGACGGTAGCTTTCCTTGGACGCTTCTAGCATCGGCTCAATCGCTAGAACCTTTCGGTAACCTCATAGTTCTTCTCCTTACTAGATGTTTTTTTCCTACACCTATTGTAACGGAGTCCTGTGACTCTTTTTTTTAGTTGCGATCATTATCGTACTTGATCAAAGATAGTGGTTTCTTTGGTGAATTTTATCTTTTTTATAAATTTTCCCAGCATCAAGCCAAATTTTTTCTACTTACATTTAAAATTCTCGTTTACGATAAAACACCAAAGCAATCCGGGCGGACAGCAACCAGCTTAAGCCTATTGCCAGTAAAGCAGTCAGGGCCGTCAGGAGGGGCTGTCTGGTCAAGGTCTGAAGCAACGACGTCAGCGACTGAGTTAAACCTGCGGGTAAATTGCCCAGCAAGGCAACCAGCAGTACCAGGACGGCATAGGGTAACAGGCCGGCCAGCCGCGCTTTACTATAGCCCAGCTTAAAATATGCGGGCAGCTGCAGCGCCTGGAGCAGGCAAAAGGTCAGGAAAATCGAGCTGAGCGCCAGACCCTGACCGGGGCTCAGGAGCGACTGCCGGATCTTTGGCTCAAACAAGCTGAGCAGGCCGACTGCCGCCAGGCCTAAGACCGCCGTGAGCAGATCCATTAATGCGGTAAAGAGATAGCGGCCTGATACAACGGTACTGCGGGGCAGCGCCAGCGTGACGTACAGCGCGTCCAAATTGCACTTTTCGCCAATAGCAAAGGGATAGCTCATCATGATCATCCCCATCATCAAAGTGGCGCTCAGCCCTATATCTGCATTACGCGTTGTCAAGGTGACAAAAATACAGACGGCAAGGTAAATCAAACAGGTTTTGAGCGATAGGTAAGGCTGGATTGTGGCAAAGTCCAGACCAACAAAATTGACTAACTTACGCATGCTGCGCTTCCCCCTTATGCATATAGACAATAAGCTCATCCAGCGTGACTGGCTCCGTCAGTAGTTGCCGCGGCAGTTGTTGCAAGTGGGAGGCAAGACACATACCCTCAAACCCACTGCTATACGCGCGGTAGCCTATAATCAGCGCTTGTTGCTGAGGCGTCAGGTCGTCCAGGCCACCGGCTACGCGGACATACTTTTCCAGCAGGTCATCTTTGCTGCCACTGTAAACCATGCGTCCATTGAGGATAAAGGTCAGGTAATCCGCGATTTTTTCTAAATCAGCGGTAATATGTGTCGAAAAAAGAACGCTTTTATGCGGATCACTGACAAATTCGCACAGGAGATCACAAATTTCATCCCGGGCCACCGGGTCCAGTCCGCTTGTAGGCTCGTCTAAAATCAGCAGATCCGCATGATGTGATAGCGCCACCGCCAGCTGGAGCTTCACTTGCATCCCCCGGGACAGTTCCTTAAGCTTTTTATCTGGACTCAAGGCAAAGCGGCTTATGTATTGTTGGAACTTTTGATCATCCCATTTAGGGTAAAAGGGCGCCAAAACCCTGGCTATTTGCCGCACGGTCCAGTCTTCATTATATAAAGGCCGGTCCATCACCACGCCTATCCTGCTATGCTTAGCCAAACAGCTCTGGGGAGTTTCCGGCGGCGCAGCCGGATTGATTGAAGCAAACAGCGTAACCTGGCCCTGGTCTGGCCGGATTAAACCCAAGATGGACTTAATGGTGGTGGTTTTGCCGGCTCCGTTGGGCCCGATAAAACCCATGATATAGCCTTGCGGCAGGTCAAAGTCGATATCGTGTAGATCAAATGAAGGGTAGTGTTTGCCTAAACCCTGAACCTTCAGGATCAGGCCGGTTTCAGACAGATCATTCATAATGTTCCTCCCGGCATAAAATATCCAGCATCTCCATTAACTCAGCCTTGGGAATCCCGCCAGCCTTAGCGGCGTCCACGGCCTCGCCCAGACCTTGTTCAACTTTTTGCCGCGCATGCTCCCGCAGCAATTCCTGATTACGAGGCAAGACATAGCAGCCTTTACCCTGCACATTGTTAATAAAGCCTTCCTGCTCCAAATCGTTGTAAGCCCGAGTAATGGTAATGACACTCACCTGCAGATCCCGCGCTAACTGCCGAATTGAAGGCAGCAGGTCTCCGGCTTCAAGCAAGCCAGCAAAAATCGCGTCCCTGATCTGCTGCTTAATCTGCTCATAGATTGGCCGGTCTGAACGATTAGAAATAATGATCTTCATCGGTTCACCTCCCCTGCACTTTCAGTATATTAACACTTATATACAGTATATACAATAGGGATATAAGTTAAGCCATCTTACGGTACAGTTGGCCAGGATTAGCCAGCAAGCCGAAGGATGGCCTAACAGAAACCTTCCACCAGCGGATCAACCCCGTCTCAGCAAGGCAGCGATGCCAATCACCGCGGCATAAAGCACGCCGGCGCAGGGCCAGATGACCCAGCTGATGCCCCAGCGTCCGGTCAGAAAACTTACCCCCAGATAGATCGCGGTTACCAAGGGCCAGTAAATACTGGCCAGTTTTTCATTTTTCTGGTTTTCCCGCTTTTTCTGCGCAGTATAGTCGCCTTCTTCCAGTAATTTCTGGTAAGCGTCGTAGCGAATCCCGGACCAGACAAACAAGCCCACTGCCACCGCCACCAGACACAGCAGCAGCGCAGTCAGATGAATATAGGTGCCGTCCTGCGCGTCAAAGGCTGCGGCCAGCATCAGTGGCACCGCACTGACAATACACAACGCAACACCCAGAGCAATAGCCAGTTTATGGGCAGTCTCAAAACGATCCCGGCGGCTCTCCGCCAGGCCCGCCACGCCGTACTGCGGTGCCAGTACCTCTTTTTCTAAAAAGGCATACTTATCCAGCCGCGAGCCCAGCAGAATCATGACTGTCACCGCTGCCGCAATGATCAGCAATAGCAGCGTCACCCCTATGCCGGCCGCCTGATTTTCACTAAGGGCGGCGCCGGCTAACTCACTGCGACCCAGCAGCAGCAGCAAGGGCACCGGAGAGAAAACACAGGACGCCACGGCCACAGCCAGGCGCGGCGCGCTCTTGTGAGCCAGGTCTAAATAGGCGTGGGCGTCTTCCAGGGAAACCGGATGTGGCATCTGACCTTCGCTCTCCAGAAACGGGTGATCCGGTCCGTTAGTCTGACGACCCGGATTGTCTTCCAGCTCATCCTTCAATAAGTAGTCGGTGCTGACGCTGAAAATGTCACCCAGGCGAATAATCTTATTCAGATCCGGCACCGCGGCGGCGCTTTCCCATTTGGAGACGGATTGGCGCGAGACACTCAGCTTCATGGCCAGGTCTTCCTGGGACCAGCCGTTTTGCTTCCTCAGTTTGATGATTTTATCTGCCAGAATCATTGGTCTTACCTCACTTGCTTTAATCTATTGGTTCAGGTCAGTTCAGCTCTAGCTGATGGGGCTGCGCTTAAGGCAAGGTCAGATTAACAAAACAGGCAGTTTACAGCCACCAAGTTCGCTTGAAAATCTGTCAACCGGCAGTTGCACCGGCGCCCGTTCCCGCTTGAACGCCCGGTCAATAGACTTTTTCCAGCTCCCCGGTAATACCGTATGCCTGGCGAAAGCCAGCCAGATCAGCTGGGCTGCGGATGACCTGTACATCCTGAAACTGGCCGGTATCCAGATTTTGGAAGCCGGCTACCTGTTCGCCGGTGCAGATACTGCAGTGCAGGACCGGTTTTTGGCGCTCCGGATCATAGGTTTGCGGGGCCGGCCGTCTGTCCGGCCGGGCTAAAAAACGGCGCATTCAGATCCCTCCTTACCCGTCATCAAAAGAAATCACATAAGTAGAGCTTTTTAGGATAAAAGACTTGCTGCAAGCGTGGGTCCTGAACCTCGTCTGTCCCGCAGCCACCCAGCATCAGGCGGGAAAATGTCGCGATATCCAGGGTCAGGTTTGCGGCCGGCGCGTTGCCAGGGTCGTACCCTTCCACTGAACGGCAACGGTCGTTTTGAAAACTAACCCTGAAGCTCCGGTTATTGGCTGCTATGATCGGATCCTTCAGCCTAAGCGTGATATCGCCCTCACCGCGATAGCGCGCCAGCTCGAGCGCCCGCTGCGCGTTGATCACCCGGCCCATCCCCTTAAACCTCAGCTCGCGGCGGCAGCGTCCGCTGACTTCCGGCAGCACCCGCTCCAAAGCAATCTCGGCCGGCAGCGGGATCTGTACCATATCAAAGTGGCTGCGATATGAGCGAATGTGATTCAGCAGGCCCAGCAGGCCTTCCTGATCCGTAAAGTAAAATTCCTGACAGCGCATCCAGGTGCGGTCTGTATTGCGGTCATAGTCTTTGCGGAAGCAATAGGCAGCTTTAGGCTGGCCGGCCTGATTTTTCCATACATAAAAGTAGCGACCGGCGACTGCCGGCTGCTCCGGCAGCAACGGTGCCCAGTCATCAGCCTGGCGCAGCCGGGCCATATTATAGTCAGCCAGGGATTGATCGTAGACCTGACGAATCGCCGGCCATTCAGCCTTCCCCTGAATTAGCACCACGGTCCCCTGAGCCTCCGGATAGGCAGGAATACTAGCTACTTCAAGGCTCCAGTCCACACCCTGAGCGGCCAGCTCATAACCGAACTGGCGGTAAAAGGCGGTACTGAAAGGATACAGATAAGAAAAGACATGCCCGGCCTGGTAACTGTCGTTCAGGTGCTGGCGCAGGCAGCCGGCCACGACCCCTTGCCGGCGGTACTGCGGCAGACAGGAGACGCCGCCGATACAGGTACAGGTAGTTTCCTGGCCGTCAAAGCGAACCGGCGCGGGGAAGCCTCCAATGTAGCCCATCATCTCCCCGTCATCCGTAAAAGCGGCCCAGCGCTCACCCCAGTAGCGCTCCTCTCGGTTTTGCGGGTTCGCTGTCGTCCGTGCCAGGCGTTCCGGGCTCAGCACCGCCGGATCCAGTTTGACTTCAAAAGCGATGCAAAAGACTTCCTGCGTCCTGGCGTATTCAGCCAGACTGTTGATTTTGCGTACGTACATGGCCCGTGTTCTCCTTTGGCAGCAGCGTTCAGCCACAGCCCGGAATAGGGCAGGCGCGGCCGATCAGTGTCTTACAAGCTCTATCTTAACATGCCTGACCGCTTCTTGTTCAGCAACCTTCTCATGCCAGTCAGCTGAAAACAGCGATCGCTGGCTACTGGCTTGCACTTTGCCGCGAGCGTATAATTAAGCCAGGTATTAGCTTTGCCTAATACCAGACAATTATCAGCTACAGCAAACAGCGGTATAAAGCTGGGGCACCGGTAACAACCGTTCGCTTGTCCAGCACCGTTGGGGAGAAGATCGTAAAGAGCGATGAAAAAGCAGCACCCTCATCTGCCCCTTTTTGGTCCGGGCCCTATCTATGTCAGTGTAGTCATTGCTCTGACGACCGCAGCGTGCTATGCCGTCCGCCAGGGATGGCTGCGTTCCGGCCACCTGCCCCTCCTGCGGTTGCCCTTTTTCATAGCCGCAAGCCTGCTGATCCCCGGAGGAGTTGTTTTATGGCTGCTGGCGCTGTTCCAGTCTAAAATTGAAACCCGGATACTGCGCAACCAGCTGGTGACCGACGGCGTATACGCCTGGGTCCGCAACCCGATTTACAGCAGTTTTCTGTTTATTTGCAGCGGGGTTTTACTGCTGGCAGTCAATCTCTGGTTATTGATTTTGCCGGTTTGTTTCTGGCTTTTCCTGACACTCCTGCTGCGTCAGACTGAGGAAAAGTGGCTGCAAGAAGCCTATGGAGCAGACTATAAAGCCTATTGCGCCCGCACCAATCGCTGTCTGCCATGGCCACCGCACCGCCAGACCGCCTACTGAAAAAAAAATAAGATTGGGTAACTAAAGGACCCCAAACCGTATTCGGCCAGCTTACCCGGACTGAGTTGCCAAGCTGAGGCCTTGCTAGCGGCACCTTTGCAAAAGGTACCAGGGTATAGTCTTGATCAGCAACCTTCAACAAACTGAAAACCGGCCACAGAGAAACGCCTCTGTGGCCGGTTTCAGGTTAATTCAACTGTAGGTGCGGCTAGACGCTGCTTACCTGGACCACCACAAAGGCAGCCTCAGGAAAGCCCGGAACCTGACTCAAGCTGAACCAGCCTCAGTAAAGTCCAAATTTGGCGTCACCGATACTGATGAGAATATTCTTCATTTCGCTGTAGGCATTCAGGATCATCTTGTTGGTCTCACGGCCATAGCCAGACTTTTTGTAGCCGCCAAACGAAGCCCCCGCCGGAATATTATTATAGTTGTTCACCCACATTCTGCCGGTATGCACCTTGCGGGCCACCCGCAGAGCCCGGTTGATGTCATGTGACCAGACGGCGCCGCCCAGGCCGTATTCGCTG
The DNA here is from genome assembly GCA_028704415.1 of Oscillospiraceae bacterium. Lineage (GTDB taxonomy): Bacteria > Bacillota > Clostridia > Saccharofermentanales > Fastidiosipilaceae > JAAVLZ01. Next base: position 11,123 of record JAQWFM010000020.1, read on the forward strand.
TCATTGGCAATCCGGATGGCATCTTCCTCATCCTTAAAGGGGATTGCCACCAGGACCGGACCAAAGATTTCTTCCTGCGCCACCCGCATGCGGTTGTCGACATCGGCCAATATCGTTGGCTGCATAAAGCAGCCCTTGCCCAGTTCGCCAGCTGTCAGGCGCTGGCCGCCGCAGACCAGGCGCGCGCCTTCCTGCTGCCCAAGCTTCACATAGTCCAGAATCTTGTGCAGCTGCTTTTCATCAATCTGAGCGCCCATCACCGTATCCTCCTGCCAGGGCAGACCGACTTTTATCTGGTTGAACTGCTCTGCCGCAGCCTGAACAAACTTCTCATAAATGTCTTCCTGGATCAGAGCACGTGAACCGGCGCAGCAGACCTGGCCCTGATTAAAGAGAATACCCATTTGAATGCCTTCCAGGGCTTTATCCCAGGGCATGTCATCAAAGAAGATGTTAGCTGACTTGCCGCCCAGTTCCAGGGTGGCCGGGATGACCTTTTTGGCTGCTGCTTCCGCTACGGTATAGCCTACCGCCGTGGAGCCGGTAAAGGCCAGTTTGCAAATATCCGGATGATCCAGCAGATACTGGCCGGTCGTGGAACCGTGACCGGTAACGATATTGAGCACGCCTGACGGCAGCACCTGGGCCATCAGCTTCGTCAATTCCAACAGACTGGCTGATGTAGTTGAAGAGGGCTTCATGACAATACAGTTGCCCGCAGCCAGAGCCGGCGCCAGTTTCCAGGCGGCCATCAGCAGCGGGAAATTCCAGGGAATGATCTGGCCCACCACGCCGATTGGCTCCCGCACGATCAGATTCAGCAGGTCCTGATTGAGATAAGTCGCTACACCTTCGTCAGCACGGATGCAGGCGGCAAAGTAACGGAACTGATCCGCACTGTAAGGTACATCAATATTAGCTGATTCGCGCAGCGGTTTACCATTGTCCAGGGTTTCGGCCATGGCCAGTTTGTCGCGGTTGGCGTCAATCAGATCGGCGATCTGGTGCAGCAGGCGGGCGCGTTCGGCCGGGCTGACATATTGCCAGGTCTCAAAAGCTTTCCAGGCAGCTTTGACGGCCCGGTCTACATCAGCCTGGCTGGCCTCGGCGCAGGTGCAGAGCAGGTCACCATTTGACGGATTGTAGCTGTTGAAGGTCTTGCCTTCCTGACTGTCAACCCACTGGCCGCCAATGAAGAGCTGGTAATGTTTATCCAAATAATCTGAGTACTGCATGATTTTGAACCTCCTACGATGATGAAATCGTGCTTCCGATATCGCAGCTGGCGCTATCGGATTTTCGCAGGCCTTTGGTAGTCTGTGATATGTGATATTTTATTACCGCTCTTATTATATCAATTGATTCAAACAAATCAATCGTCAGACACAGGATATCAGGTCATATTCATGCGTTTGTAACAAACTTTATTTTTTAATATAGCTTTGTGAATCAAAGGCAGAGTCTGCCTATTACGGCTCTTTGCGATTAGCTTCCTAAAAGACGTTGGTCACCTGCGTCACGGTTCAGGCTGCCGGCGAAGCAACCGCCGGCTAATCGGCTCAGTTTTTTGCCGGTATGCCCGGGCCGCCGCTGGCCCCGGTCAAGGCCACCGCCTTGCCGCCGGTCTGCCGCAAAACCTGAGCCGTCAGGTTATGCCAGCTGATACAAGTATCAAGAATCATGGCATCCGATGTAATGACATGGGACAGTGCCCCAAGTCTGGCATCCACCGCTTTTATGACTTGAAAATCAAGCTCCAGCGGACTATGGCGCTGCCCATGCACCGCCGCGATCAGACTAAGCAGCCTGCCGCTGTTAGAAACCGGTGCATCCAGAAAAAACACCGCTCCACCGGCCTTATTTGCTTCCAAAATATCCAGAATCAGGCTGACCGCCTGGCGGGTCTCCGGGATCAGCCGGTAAGTGCCGCGCAGGCCGGCCAGATCCCGGATCGCGCCATCCAGCCCGGCAAAGACCGGCGAGCCGCACAGCAGCGTTTCCAGCGTGATGATCGTGTTAAAGCCGTCGATCTGCGCGGTCTCGCCCCGCAGCTGGTCCAGGCCAAGGCAGCGCTGCCGGCGCTGCTCCGCCTGCTGATCCGTGCTCAGCGACCGTTTTAAAGCCAGGCGCTGCCGCAGTGACAGCAGAAAATGATTACCGACAAAGGTCACGGCTGAATCCAGCGGGTAGCCCTCATTTAACAAGTAGCGACTATGCCCCGCAGCCAGCCGGAGACGCTCCAGTCCCGGGCCGCTGAAATCCCGCAGGTCCTGAGACGAACCACCGCGACGCACCGCTGTCATCCTGCTACCTCCGTTTTGCTTTGTTACAAGTCTCTGCCGTTTTGTCCTTATCTTAGCATGTCCGGCGACAGCTGGCTTTAGCTGACGGTGCTTTTACCTTGAGGGCAGCACGTTTACCGTGCGGGCCTGTCATGCCTTACAGCAGCAATCCGTCATTGTCCCAGGCTTCAGCCGCAGGATCTTTGCGCGTACGGCTACCAACGCGCAAAGATCGCCATACAACCGTTGCCGTTGCCGTTCAGCGAGCCTGCCAAGCTGGCACTCTGACCAGGCCGGTTTCGCCTGCCGAGTCGCTTGCGGTTCATCACAGTTCGCCTGATTTATTTGAAATTAACCCCTTTATTGTAGGCAAGTGTGAGCATTGACTAAAAAAGAAACGGTACGTATGCAGCTGCCGCCAAAGCTAGAAGCATGCGTTTCCTTCCGGCATCCCCACCTCTGGATTCCATGTGGCAGAGGAACAAACCGGTTCCTCCCAAAGTAGGCTCACAAACATTTCACTTCGGGGACATAACAAGGTACGCAGCCGCTGAGATATGCAGCCCGTAATATTTCCTGAATTCAGTGACCGACGCAACGATAACACTCTCAAGATAAAGCCGAGGGCGGCATCCCCGCTCGGAGAAAAGACAGCACGGAATACAGCTTGCATTGCCGCTGCGCGGCCCTGAAATATGCCGGGCAAGAAGAACCACCGCTGTTGCCGCACGCTCAAATTGGGGGTCAAAGATGGCATAAAGGAAAACACCACCTTTCAGCACCAAATAATCCGCACCGGAAACACCGAGATTCGATAGATTGGCCTTTCCATTCCAGTGAAAACAAGTGCTTCCTGACAGGTGCATCCTGACCTGATAGCAAAATGCTTCCGTGTCCGGCTTTTACACAATCGGCATCAGCAGCAGCTGGATCCATTGATTGGTCCGAGGTCTCCCCTGCCGCTCCCGGCTGGCAGCCGGTGGGGGGCAGGCTTACCCCCTGCGGCCGGCAGCCGTAAACGACTTGCGGATATAGACCAGCGACAGCAGCAGAACCAGTACCGTCATAATCACTGAAGCTGCGCCGCCGTAGCCGATTTTCAGGCTGCGGACACCGTTCTGATAAATATACTGCGTAATCGTAGCCGTCGTATTGGCCGGGCCGCCCCGGGTCAGGATATTAACCTTGTCAAACAGGCGGAAGCTGTCAATCGTGCGCAGTAAAGCCGTCAGCAAGAGCGCCGGTTGGATATTGGGCAGCGTGATATAGCGAAACTGGTCCCAGTTTCCCGCCCCATCCAGGCAAGCCGCCTCATACTGGCTGGCCGGCACCGTCTGCAGCGCGGCGTAAATCAGCAAAAAGGCGAAGGGCGCATACTGCCAGACATCTATGGCCAGGATGGCATAAAAAGCCGTTCCCGGATCCTGCAACCAGTTGACTGCCGGCAGTTGCAGCCAGGCCAGCAGCTGGTTCAGAATGCCGTTGTTATTGCTGAACATAATCTGCCAGGTTAACGCCACCGTCACCCCCGGCAGCAGCGTCGGCAGCAGCAATAGCGTACGCAGCAGCTGCTGACCGGATTTCATCCGGATAACCTGCAGCGCCATCAGCAAACCCAAGCCGGTTTCCAGCAGCACCGCCCCAAACGCGAACTTAACCGTATTGAGCAAAGCCTGCTGGAAATAAGGATCCTGCAGAATTTCGGCATAATTAGCCCCGCCGACCCAGGCCGGCGCTTCCCGGGCCAGCAACGTGTAGTCCGTAAAGCTATAGAGCAATATATACAGCAGCGGGTAGACCGACAAGCCCGCCAGAACCACCAGTGCAGGCAGCGCCATACTGTAGGCAAAGGCAGTTGCCCTTTTCTCTTGTTTCATCTTAATCCTCCCCTGGTCCCTGCCTCAGCTGGAAACCGCAAGGCAGGCTCCCCCGGTAACCCCCTGGTTGCCGCGGCAGCCTGTCTTTTCAGCAGCAGACTAAATTTGTTTTAACAGCCTAAAATCCGTTTTCCTGCATCACTGCATAATCTTTTCAATCGCAGTCTTCGCATCAGCCAAAGCCTGATCCACCGTTTTGGTCCCAGCTACGGCATTAGACAATTCCGTACCGTAAGCCGTCTCAATTTCAGACCATTTGCTGGTACGCGGGCGCACCACAGAATTTTGGGTGGCAGTCAGCAAGGTCTGGAAGTAAGGATACTTCGCCAGCAGCTCCGGATCAGACAGCACACTGGTGCGGGTCGGCACGCCACCCACCTCAGCGCCAGTCTTCTGAGCCTCCGCACTGGTCACATATTCCAAAAACTTCAAAGCCAGTTCCGGCTGCTGACTATTCGCCGTCACCCCCATCATCCAGTTTCCGATCATGCCTGAGGCATATTCAGTCGAGTCAGCGTCAGCCTTCCCCGGAATGACCGCATAGGCCGCCGACGCGCCCTGGTCAGAGATATACCACGAAGGCCAGCCCAGTGACATCGCCGCACTGCCATCAGACACCGCAGCCACAATATCGTTCTTTTCATAATTGGCGCCGTTAGCCAGCAGCTCCAGGTAGAAATTCAGCGAAGCCTGGCCGGCTTCTGAGTCCACAGTTACATTCCAGTCAGCATCAAACACATCGCCGCCGTAAGACCAGAGGATGGGCAGATAATCGCTGACCACAGGATTGCCCTGCTGGCCCCGGATCACATAACCTACCTGGCCGGCCGCCTTGGCAGCTTTGGCGATATCCAGGACTGCGGCCCAATCGGTCGGCACCTCAGCCTGCAAACTGCTCAGCAGCTCCTTGTTATAGAAGAAGAACTGCACATTTCCGGCAAAGGGCAGGGCGTAAAGGTCCCCGGTACCGTAAGGATTACGGCCGATATCCAGACTTTGCTGGACAAAATCGCTGTCCGCCTCATAACCCATCTCCGTCAGATTGCGAAAAATGCCGGCCTCGGCAAACTCCGGCATCCAGGGGTCATCGGCCATAGCCAGATCATAGGAGCCGGTGGCATTGGCCGCGTCCAGCGAAATTTTTTGTTTCAGCTCGTCTGACTCCAGCCCCAACACTTCAATGGTAACATTGTTCTCCTGCTCAAATTTATCTTTCACTGCATTAATGACATCTACATGGGAGCCACCGCGGGCGATGATCGTCAGCGTTGCAGCTTCCTGGTCAGCTGCCGCAGTCTGGGCGGCCCTGGTGGTCGCGTCGGTTGTCGTCGAAGCCGCCGCAGTCGTCGTTGCAGCCGTGGGCGCGCCACCGGCCTCCGCGGTGCTCTGATCCGCCAGCTCTGCGGTGGTCTGTTCCGCCTGCGCCACCGTTTCACTGCTTACACTGGTACCGCCGGTGCAGCCAGTCAGAACCAGGGGTAGCAGACTAGCCATAAGGGTTGCTTTAAAAACTCTCTTCATTCTCTCCTCCTCCAATATCTAGGGCTTCAGGATATCTATTCTTTAACCGCACCACCTGATAAACCTTGAATCAGGAAGCGCTGGGCAAAGCACACAAACAGAATGACCGGGAGCGCTGAAATCACGCCCCCTGCCGCCAGCTGACCCCATTTGGCCAGTTCCTGTTCACTGTTAAAGGTCGCCAGAGCCAGCGGAATGGTAAAGTCAGAGGGGCTCTGCACAAAGATCACGGCATACAGGTACTCATTCCAGGACGTCATAAACGAAAGGATGCCGACCGCGGCAATGCCCGGAGCCGTCACCGGCAGCACCACAGACCAAAAGGTCCGCCCTTCAGAAGCGCCGTCCATACGCGCGCTTTCTGTCAGTTCAATGGGGAAACGCTGAAAAAACGCGATCATGAACCAGATAATAAACGGCAGATTCATCAAAATGTGGGTCAGCGTCAGCGGTGCCAGCGTAGACAGCAATCCCGCCCGGTTCATCAGGATATAAAGTGGCATGGCAAAGGCAATGGGCGGCAGCACCCGCACCAAAAAGCTCCAGACCAGCAGCAGCCCCCGCAGCGCAAAACGAAACTGCAAACGGGCCAGTATATAAGCGCTGCATAAGCCCAAAACCAAAGCGAAGCTTGTCGACAGCAAGGTTACCTGCAGACTGTTGACAATGCTCTGGCCAAACTGCCCCCCTGCCATCAGCGCACTGAAATGTTCCAGCGAAAAGCTCCGCGGCCACAGACTCAGCTGCCCGGTCAGTTCCGTTTGACTGCGAACAGCCAGCGAAAGCAGCCAGTAGATAGGAAATAACGTCCAGATTATCAGCAAACTGTTGAATATAACCTTTGACCAATGTCGTTTTAAGATGTGCACCACTTAGCCTCTCTTTGCTTGATTCAGCCGGCCAGCTCCTGGCGCGACACTTAACCGCCACGCAGAGCTGAGCATTTATGCTGACAAGCTGATTATAGAAAGCTGCTGTTAAGGCCTGATTAAGGGCAGCTAAAAGCAAGCTTCAGGCCAGCGTCAGTGCCTGGGTCAAGATTGGCATATCGCAGGACTGGCGTATAATTGAGGTCAGCCACGCCGAAGCCAGGCCAGAAGGTTCAGCCAAGCCGAAGCCAGGCCAGAAGGTTCAGCCACGCCGAAGCCAGGCCAGAAGATAAAACAAAACCAACGGCTGTCAACCATGGATCCAGCCGGCGAAAGCAGTGGTAAGCAGAAACAATCAAGTCAACCCAAGGAGGCCAGAATGTATCCCACCCGCAGTCAGGCAGAAGCCATTTTAGCAGAAGCAGAAAAACTCAATCCCGGCAAATGGTCAGCTCACTCCCGGGTAGCCGCGCAATGCGCGGAAAAGATCGCCGCAGCCTGTACCGGCCCCGACAGTCTGAATCCTGACAAGGCGTATGTCCTGGGCTTGCTGCATGATATCGGCCGCCGCTTTGGTGTCAGCCAGTTTGGTCACATTGCGGACGGTTATAGATTTATGCTGCAGTCAGGCTATGATGAGGCAGCCAGGATTTGCCTGACTCATTCCTTCCCCCTGCAAGATATTCACAGCTATATTGGCCAGTATGACGTGCCGGACGCGGTGATAGCAGAATTGGATCAGCGCCTGACAGACTTGCATTATGACGATTATGACCGGCTCATTCAGCTTTGTGACAGTGTGGCTATGGCTGAAGGAGTCGCAAGCATGGCCGTGCGGCTGGATGATGTCAAACGCCGGTACGGCCATTTTCCTGCGGAAAAACGAGCGGCCCTTTTAAGCTTAAAAACCTATTTTGAGGCTAAGATGCAGCGAAATCTCTACACCGTCATCAGCGAGGATCCGACCTTATGGGGGCAGTAAAAACTTTGACGAAAAGGTCCTTCTGTTAGTTTTCACATCGCGGATATTCATTTCGCAGATATTGACATCGCGAATATTCATTTCGCAGATATTGACATCAAAGGCATTCACGTCGCAGGCAGTTAGGCTATATTGAGCAAGCCAAAAATGGCTGGAGAATGGAGCGCTATCTTCGCGATGCTCTTTTTCTGGTCAATAAGTTAAAATCCTGCAGTTTTTTCCCCAGTTTATCATCTTTAGCGACCAACAGCAGATCCTGATCCATGCCATTGAGCACATGCAGGACAACAGCATAAATGCCCATGGCAACAGACGGATGACCCGCCTCTACCTTCCAGAGTGACGATCTGCTAATGCCAGCCCGCTCGGCAACGAGCTCAACAGACAAATCCCGGCGAAGCCTGGCGAGTTTAATTTGCTTACCCATGGTCTGCAAGATCTCAGTAGTGGCCGGTTCGATATTATAAGCCACCCGCTTCATGTAACCACCTCCCAGGGGCAAATTATTATGTTTATTATTATAAACGCTACCGCGGTTAACGTTTGTGATCGCAAACATAATATTTTGCGGGTTTTCAGCACACCTATGGGTGTACTTTATTCTCCCTATTAATTTGGTATAACTTCCATCAACGCACCCACCGCCCGCCTCTGTGGTGCCCCCAGACCGAAAATCCAGTTATGCTTGCCAGGAATACGCATGGCTGGCACCAAGATCCGGATAATGTACACTGCCGTCCGCAGTTCGGCTGACAGTATAGGCCTTAAAGCCTTGTTGCTGATAGTCCAGACTGACAAAATCATCCTCATACAAGACACAGGAGGCGGGTCCCTGGCCATAGCTTTGAACAGTCAGCAGAAATGACGGTTGATCAGTCAATTGTGTGACCGGCTGAGCCAGCGGCAGCAGCGTATTATCTCTGACAAAAAGCGGTATCTCGTCCGCTGCCGCAGTCACCTGCAACCACTGACCGCCGTCATAGCGTTCCGCACCGTCAAAACTGTACCAGGTACCAACAGGCAAATAGACCTTTCGCCGCCCCTGATCTGCTTTTGTCAGCGGACAAACCAGGAGCGATGGGCCAAACATAAAGGCATCATCGATGCTATGGGTTTCCGGGTCAGTTTCAAAATCCAGCACCAGCGGGCGAATCGGCGGTCTGCCGCTGAGATAGTAGTCCACAAAGGCACTATACAAATAAGGGAGCAGCCGCAGCCGCAGCTGCAAAATCTTACGGACAGCCGCAGTCAAAGCCTGACGAGGCGCTTTGGCTAACAGCTTATGCTGTAAGTTAAGATCAATGTCGTACTGCTGCCAGGGCGGATTGGGGATGCGCCAGCAGTTTAAAAGCGCTAAAGGCGAAAAGATAACCGTTTCCAAACGGCGCAATAAGTCCTCTGCGTCCTGACAAGACCGCACTTCCGGAGTCCAAAGCAATCCAGAAAAAGCAGCGGTACAAAGCCCGCGAATAAATTCTTTATGGTCATAAAGGTCGGAATACAGTACATAGGGTAAGCCTGTCGCCAGGGCACCTGATGAGCGAACCTGAGACAAGGTGCGCCGCTTAGCCTGCACAAAAGGCTGGAGCAAGGTCATCTGGTAAAGTTGGCCTAACGCGTTATGCATCTGTTCGCCATCCATGCCGGATGGAAAAGCAGCAGAGTCAGGAAAGCCCCAGTTAGAAGGATTATTATCTGAGTTATCACATTCATCCAGCTTAAAGCCGGCAATGCCCGCGTCTACCAAGTGAGTTTTATGATAGTCAGCAAAAATCTGGCGGGCCAGCGGATCCGCAAAATCTGGGACCAGACCATGCCAGACCTCATAGCTGCCGCTATGCTCCTTTAAGGCGGAATAGAGCGGCGAGGCAGGATAGACGTAGGCATGTTCCCACAGGTTGAGCTGATAGTTTTCCGCCGTTAGTTGTTGAATCATTCGTTCTGGCTGCGGGAATAAATCAGACCATTCATAGGTACAAGAATAACTGTGCGAATGCCAGCCAGGCTCCAGGCCCAGGACGGTTATGGGCATGGCTTCATCCCGCAGTTGCCGGGCCAGGTTCAGTACCTGGGTCTGGTCGCTGCCGCCATATACCCGGTACCAGTTACCCAGTCCCCAAAGGGGCGGGACCACGCCTCCGCCGGAGAACAGATTATAGCGGCAAACCGCTTGTTGAAGATTGCCCGCAAATAGATAAAGGTCAGCTCCTTGTGCAACCGGAATTTCTATAATAACATGCCGGATTTCTTTGCTTCGTTTTAATGCATAAAGCGCATCTTCTGAAAACTCCTGGTGTTGCTGATTAACCGCTGTTTCTGCGCTTGAGGCACCGCGGTCTGTAGAGGTACCCATATAAAAAGTCACGTAACGGTAGCTGTCCACTAATAACCCGTATCCGGCGGTTGACAGATAGAACGGCACCGGGGCGTGGCTCTCCCCTGTGTCAATCCGGGGATCTGAATTGACCTTGATATGGCGTTTTTTGCCGGCGTGGTTAAAGCTTAACAGTTGCAGGCCAAAGCCATAAATATCTTCTGTCGGTCCCATGGGAAGGCGTATGGTGACACCGCGGCGGTTAATCTGACAGTCAAAGTCTGCGGCTTGCAACGGCAGCGGTGGTGCCGCCGGCAGAGCCTGCAGTTTTTCAGCAGCCGGAGGCATTGGCCGGTGTTGGAGTGGCGTATGGATTTCAGGCTCTCCCCAGCTAATTTTCCAGATACCGTTAGCAAGGTTTTGCAGCATAGATATATCCTCCGGAAAGGTGCATTGAGATGTTTCTGATCTATGAGCACAAATTATAACATTTATTGCTGAATAAAGGTCGACACTGATTGCAGGCTGATGTTGACTGAGGCTAAAAGTAGGCTGTATGCTTGCTAATAACAGCTTATACGGTTGCTTTTTTGTGGTATTTTTAATGTTCATTATTATATACGATACCTGAGTTAGTGTGTTTATTAGTAGACATAATATTTTCGTCCCAATCAAGTCATGTAGCTTGTTCAGTAATAATCAGCATAGCTTTGTAACTAGCTGGTCCCAGAGGCCCATAAATACTAACTTAGCCAGACAAAAGAACCAGCCAGCCGGAGACATCAAGAGTCCCGGCCAGCTGGAGTAAACCGACTTACTGCACTGACTGGCTCACTGCACCGACTGGCTCACTGCACTGAATGGCTCACTGCACTGACTGATAAATCTTCAGCACATCCTGCCAGTAGAGCTTTTGCAACCCACCTAACGGTTCTTCTTCGCCAAAAGCTGCGCCAGTCGCTTTCCGGGCCATCTCTTCCAGGTGCTCCGGACCGATCCCCAGCTCAGCCAAAGTCGCCGGCAGCCCCATTCGGCGGAAGAAAACAACCAGCCGGCCAATGCCTTCGCGGATCAGCGCCGCAGAATCGCGGAAACTCCCCTGCACGCCCATAACATTCACCGCAAACTGGACAAACATGTCCATATGCTGCGGACTGACATAGCGCATCCAGGCTGGCGTCAGCACCGCCAGCCCCGCGCCGTGAGCCACATCATAGATGGCCGACAGTTCATGCTCCATGCCATGGCAAGCCCAGTCCTCCTCCCGGCCCATGCCGACCAGGCCGTTATGTGCTACTGTTCCCGCAAAGCCCAACTCCGCCCAGGCGTCATAATTATGCATATCTGCCTTAACCAACAAGGCGTTCTTCATAATGGTCCGCAGCGTTGTCTCACATAATCCATCCGTCAGGTCCGTATGTTGTGTCGGCGTAAAATAGCGCTCAAAAACATGACTCATCATGTCCGCTACCCCGTTAGCCAGCTGATTGGCCGGCAGGGTAAAGAATAATTCAGGATCCATGATGCTCAGCAGCGGACGCAGATGCGGACTACCGTAGCCGTATTTCAGCTGCAGCGCCTCATTAGTGATGACGCTGTCACCACTGGATTCACTGCCGGCCGCCGGGATAGTCAGGATCGTCGCCACCGGCAACGCTCGGCCAATCTCCAGGCCCTGAGCGTAAATATCCCAGACATCGCCGTCATAATAGACCCCCATGGCAATCGCCTTGGCAGAATCAATCACACTGCCCCCGCCCACAGCGAGGATCAGACCAACTTGCTCTTTGCGGCAAAGCGCGATCCCCTCTTGCACCAGGGACAGCCGGGGATTGGGATGCACCCCGCCCAGTTCCACATAAGCCACTCCCGCTTGTTGCAGCGAAGCCGTCACCTTGTCATACAGCCCGCTGCGCTTAATGCTGCCACCACCGTAATGCAACAAAACCTTATCCGCGTGAGGTTTGAGCAATTCACCAATGCGGGTTTCTTCGTTCCGGCCAAAGATCAGCCGGGCGGGCGAATAAAAATCAAAATTCAGCATAGTCAAACATCCTTTCTTACAAACCAGATTATACAACCGGGTTTAAGCGGCCGGGCTTTATGCGGCCGGGTATTACCAGGTAATCGTGTCCGGATCTGCGGCGTAGCTCGCGATGCCTTTGAGGGCGGAAATTGTCTGCATATCACCGGCCGCCAGTTCAAAGTCAAAGACCTGCAGGTTTTCCCGGATCCGGGCCGGTGTCACCGACTTGGGCAGCGGCAGGAAACCATTTTGCAGGCTCCAGCGCAGGCAGATCTGCGCGGGACTTTTGCCGTATTTTTGAGCCAGGGCCTGGATTTCAGGCGCTTGCAAGGCTTTGCCGACCCCCAGCGGACTGTAGGCTTCCAGCTGAATATGGCGGGACCGGCAGTCTTGTACAACCGTATCCTGGGTATCGCCGGGGCATAGCCGGATCTGGTTGACCATAGGCGCGATTTCAGCCGTCTTCAGCAGAGTGTCAAGGTGATGCGGGCGAAAGTTACTGACGCCGATAGCGCGAATGCGGCCGGCGCGGTAGAGCTCCTCAAAAGCGCGCCAGGTACCGGCGTTGGCGTCTTCCCAGTGGTCGCGGAAGGCAATCGGATTGGGCCAGTGAATCAGGAACAGGTCCAGGTAATCCAGGCCCAGTTTCTGCAAACTACCCTCAAAGGCGGCGAGGGTTTTGTCATAGCCGTGTTCGCTGTTGGTCAATTTGCTGGTAATGAACAGGTCCTCACGCGGGATGCCGCTTTCGCGAACGGCCTGGCCGACGCTGGCTTCATTGCCATAGCCTTGCGCTGTGTCAATGTGGCGGTAGCCTGCGGCCAGGGCTGCCTTAACGGCGGCTACACAGACTTCGCCGTCCGGGGTCTGCCAGGTACCAAAGCCGATGCAGGGGATTTTTACACCATTTGTTAAGGTGTAAGTGTCAGATGCTGATTTCATTGCTCCAACCTCCTGGAATAAGTTGACAAGCCTGGGGGGCTGTCTTTATGCTTACATCATAAACATTAGTGTTAACGCTAAGTCAAGGGCTGCGGCCAGTCCAGTTTGATCCTGTACTTAATCCCAGCCAGGTCGCAAGCTAATAAGGAGGTCATTTATGGAATACAGCATCAAGGCTGCGGCGGAAAAATGCCAATTAAGCCCCAACACCCTGCGCTATTATGAAAAGGAAGGGCTGCTGCCTCATGTCAGAAGGAGCCAGAGCGGGATCCGACGCTATACGGAGCAGGATCTGGAATGGCTGGGACTGATCTGCTGTCTGAAAAATACCGGCATGTCTATCAGGCAGATTCACGACTTTGTAGAGCTCAGCCTGCAGGGACCGGCCACACTTAAGGATCGCTGTGACATTCTGCGGGCGCATAAGCAAGAGGTAGAAGCGCATATTGCGGAGCTGAATCGCTATCTGCAAAAGGTCAATGCCAAAATCGCGTACTTTAGTCAGAAGTATGAAGTTTATCAGAAGGCTTGAAGCACTTTGCTCCTGCGGTGGCGGTGATAGTAGCGATAGCAGTGGTCGTGGTAATAGCAGTGGTCGTGGTAATAGCAGTGGTCGTGGTAATAGCAGTAGTCGTGGTAATAGCAGTAGTCGTGGTAATAGCAGTGGTATCATTGGCAGTGAAATCATTGGCAGTGGTAGTAATGCTTGAAAAATCCAAAATATTTATGTTTATTATTGTTAACATCATGGCGCTTAGTGTGTACAATAGCACACATAATAAAACACCAAGAATTTGGTGATCCTATTCATCAATGGTGATCCTATTCATCATAGGTGGGCCGGATTCGGCAACAGCAGTGTAGTTTCTTTCGATGTCAGCATGCCATCAGCCAGGATTATGTCCCATTGATTAAGCAGGCGGGCAAAGAGTCCGTAGATCTTATATTGGGTGTTATCTGCCATCCGCTGACGCAAGTAGCTGATTTCCGTCAGATGCATTGAGCCAAGCATGACCTGAAACGGTTTTTTACGCTACACATTTATTTTCTACGCTAAGGGTATGTTATCAAAACATGTTATTTTAATGTTTATTATTGTTAACATCATGGCGCTTAGTGTTTATAATAACACACATTACAAAACCCTATGAGTCAACCAATACCATCAGACACTGTCATCTATCATTTGCCACTACCATCTACCATCAGCCACTACCATCAAACCACATGACCATAATCATTAACCGTCCAGCCTATGCTAACCCGAACAATCATTTCACGGCCTGCGGCTTCGCCGGAATAAAAAGCTACAGTCTCAAAGTTTCCCCAGCCTGGATGGCTACAGTTTCGCCGTTTTTGGCAAACCAGAGGGTGCGGGCCGAGGGGTTGCTCACGATGGACTCATCGACTGAAATTCTCAGGCTGTGCTGTGCCCGGATATAGTCCACAATTTCCATTCCGGTAGCATACCAAACATCCGTCAGACCGCTCATTTGAGCGCAAAAGGTTTCTATCAGCTCCCAGTTATCCTCATTGTCAAATTCATAAGCATGTCCCCAGACATAAAAACAGGCTGAACGCCACTGACTGGCTAAGTCAGTTTGAAAACGTTGGGCCAACTCCAGCAGGTGATCATTATGATGGCAACTTGGGTGCCACTCTAAAAAGCTTGCCGGCAGCGCGAAGGTATGAGTTGCCTGAGTGGTGCGGTTATATTCAATACCGCAAAGGCGTAAAGCCTGCAAGGTTTCCTTACTGTAGCTGCCAAAGGGATACGACATCCCCCGCACGGGATAACCACACAGCGTTTCCAGATTTTGACGATCCTGGATAATTTCAGCCAGGGCCGCCGGTCCCGGTAAGGCTTCTAAATGAGGATGATGTCCCGTATGGACTGCTACCTCGTGGCCGCGGTAAAGCTCTGCCACCTCATCCGACCGGATATGCCCTGGTGTATTTAAAGTACCTGAATTTAAGTGAAAGGTACCGCGTATGCCGTAACGATTAAAAATGGGCACAAGCCTGCGGTCGGCTGCTACCCCGTCATCATAACTCATGGTCAAGATATTGCGTTTCCCCTGCACATAGCGATCAAAGGTAATCATTTTAGTGCCCCCTCTATTAGCCCGGTATTGCCGCAACTCAAGTCAAAGCCACAAAGTCAGTACAATTATGTCATGCATTTTACGCCTGAATCCGGCTGATGCAATGGTTCAGGTAGTCCCGAAGCGCGGTGATGCAATCTGATCATGTGTAGCTAGCTCACTCACGTATTTATAATGTTTGCTATAGTAAACGCTATGACGATCATTGTGTATTATAGCAAACATTATAAACTCTTAATCAATACCCCAAAGGATGACATACCACCAAGGATGACGCCCCCCCAATGGTAACATCCCCCAAGGGTAACATCCCCCAAGGGTAAAGCCCCCTTAAGGGTAACGTAAAACTATCCCTTAAGGAGTACATATAAAGCCCCCAAAGCTATCGCCTAAAATCCACTCCAATCATCGCTTGCCGCCCTGGCTACCCTGACCTCGCTTGCCTCCCTAGCTTCGCTTACCGCCCTGGCCTCCCCGACCTCCGCGCTTCTGGTAATCTGTATCGATCTTCTGTTTCCAGTCACCCGACAACGGCGCGGCGCCGGTTCTGACCCTGGTAACAGCCTCGCTGATCGCTTCATAATTAACCGCCATTCCCGCCGCGTCACAGAGATAGTCAGCGGCCATCGCTTCATCGATGCCAAATTTCCTGGCTTCTTTTGCAGCGTCCAGGTTGGCACCCAGGAAAAGAAACTCCCAGCCATATCGTGTTTTTTGACGATCAATCAGACGGCGAACCTCAGCATAAGTGTAACGATGGCTGGCATTTTCCATTCCATCGGTCGTGATGACGAAGAGAGTCTTTTCCGGCACATCTTCTTTTCGGGCGTACTTATGGACATTGCCGATATGATGGACCGCCCCGCCCACAGCATCCAGCAGCGCGGTACTGCCACGGACATAGTACTCCCTGGCCGTCAGAGCAGGCACATCGGCAAGGGGAACCCGGTCATGGACAACCTCAACTTCATGGTCAAAGAGTACGGTAGAGACCAGAGCAAAGCCTGCTTCCTGACGCTGTTTCTCCAACATCGCGTTGAAGCCGCCGATCGTGTCCTGTTCCAGCCCCGCCATGGAACCGCTGCGGTCTAAGATAAATACCAGTTCAATCATTTTAATCACCCCTGTTTCTTGTTGATGAGGTCATTATGTGGGAAACAGGAGTCAGACGGGTCGCCTGACAGGTGACATTTCTGGCACCGATCTGGCACGATCAAGCACCGATCAGCCACGGCCAGGCACCGATTAGCGGCTGGTCAGGCACCGATCTGGCACCGATCAAGTACCGATCAGCGGCTGGTCAAAGGCAAATAAAACTTCATTTAATTCAAAGACATTGTAATTCTGGTGCACCAGGAAATATTCAACAATCACATCAAATTTACTGCTGTGGGAAAGGGCGAACCCTGCCCGACGGATAAAATCCCTGGTCTCATTCACATCTAATTCCAGGGCAAAGGCAAAAGCTAACGCCGTGGTTTTACTGGGCTTATAATTCGGATTATTCCGGATTTTGGAGAAGAGCTTTCGATCCACATTAGCTTTTTTATAAATCTCCGCGTCCGTCTTTCCCGTACGGTCAATAAGCTGTAAGAGCGTTTCAGAAAAGCCCGCGTCCAGATCTTTCAGCAGCTGTCCCCAGTCTTCAGCAGGAGTTGGACAGGCCGCGCCCGCAAGCATGCCAGGGTGACCGGCCGATTGAGTGGTCAGACTCTGCTCCACCGTTCTCTCAACCGCTCCGGACAGGCGCTGCTTCAGCCGGTCCCGTCTTCGCCTGGGCGCGATATGAGAATCCAATAAACTGGCTTCGCCATATTCATCGAGGGTTTTGCTGCGAACATAATTGTCATCAATGTAGCTGCTGACCGACTTAAACAGTTTCTCTGACAGGGCAAAGGCAGCCTTATCAAAGACGACCAGATAAATCTGCAGCTCATTTTCCAAAAGGAAGGTGCTGATTTCGCAAACCGCAATTTGCAAGGCGAAGGGCTTAGGAAACCCGTAATTGCCGGTCGCGAGCAAAGGGATGGCCACGGACCCGCACTGATAGGATTTAGCCAATGCCAGGGACTTTTGGTAGCACGAGGACAAAAGCTGTTCTTCCTGATGTTTGCCATCCACCCACACCGGGCCAACCGTATGGATGACATACTTGGCAGCGAGTCTGAAGCCTGGTGTGATCGCGGCGTCGCCTAAGGCAATGCTGCCGATTTGCTGTCGGGCGGCGAGCAATTCAGGTCCGGCTTTCTGGTGGATTGCGTAGTCAACGCCGGAGCCGATGACCGGATCAGGATTGGCGGTATTTACGATCGCGTCCACATGCATATTGACAATATCGTTTTGTACGATTTCAAACGGCATCAGCAAGCTCCTTCCTGTTTAGTTAAGCAGTGATATAAGCGAAGCTAATCGTTTTTTCATAAAACTCCTCCATACCGCCACTTTGTTTCATGGCTATAGCTTGAACTTATATGAGTAATCGTAATTCTTACCGTAGCAGGTTCTGACGCTATTTTCAACCTGGCGAGACGCCTGGCCGCATGATCGTCGGGCCCTAATCACAGGCGGCACAGCGCCCCGGCCTAACGGCGCGCTGCCACGGGCCGATGGCGACTTTCATTTGTCTGGTCTGTCCACTTAGGTCAGTCTACGAGCAAAAATCCGGATCGCGTCCCGCAGGAACACGGCACAGCCGGGCGCAATGGCGTCGTAATACGCGCTGAAGCGCGGATCGTCCACATACATCTGCGCAACGCCAATATGTGCTGCCGGGCTGTAATGGTCCCAGTAAAAACTAAGCCACTGCTTATGCAACGCGCAGGCTTTCTGCGCCAGTTCGCCGCCGGGATCGCCCTGAGTTAGAGCAGCCTTCAGGCTGCGGTTCAATTCTTGCGTCAGGGCTTCCAGCTTATCGTATTGTGCTTTTGTCAGGTTTTTAAGCCTGGCGTTTGAGCGCCGAACGGCTTCGCCCCCATATTTTGGGCGAATTTCCCAGCCATAGTTTTGTTCATTGTCCCAAACCAGCTGGTGTATTCCATTGGCGTTTTCACCTTTTACTTTTATTGTGAACCATGACATAACGTCAATGTCAACATCCGCCCAAACGTCTGGGAACACATTTTGCCAGGCCCCTGAATCAGGTTTCATCTTTCCTTCAGTAAGCGCTTAACAACAGAGCTTTGTCCTTATAAAAGCGAGCCAGCGGGATTCCCTGCTGGTCCGGGAATGCGGGTCCGTGGTGACTCAAAACATCTGCGAAGGGAAGCAGCTGCGTCTGGCTAAAGGTTGGCTCGCTTATTAGTGCAACAGCACGACCGGCAGGTAGCCCACCTGCGGCAGGCCAGGGCAAGAAATTTCTGCCACCAAACGGGTAAGTGGCGCGGTATCTGTTCCTGCGGTAACCGTAAAACGACCGATAGCCGTCTTATCCCAGGGAGCAATTTCTTTTGCCTCGCCGCTTGAACAGGCTCGGCTCTTATCCGCAAAAGTAGTCAGGCTCTGCGGACCAGCTACGGCCCAGCCCACCGGTAGGAACCACCGCAGTTGATACTGCTGTGGGGCCCGGGTGCGGTTTGTGATGGTGATCTGAATAGATATGGTTTCATCAGGAGCCAGGATTGGTTCCTGGTCATATTCCAATAAGATATGCCCAATCGGAGTATCCACCGCATACGCGTATGGCGAAAGAGACTGCAATTCCCTGGCAAATTCGTCTCCCATAAACTCCCTGGCGCTGTTTTCTGGTAGCTCCGTTGCGCTGGGGACAATGCTTGTTTTGCCCCGCCCAGACCAACGTTGCGCCAAGGCTGTCACCCGCTGGGTTAGCTCAGTGCAGGTAGCCGGTACGGCCGCTAGAGTACGGTTTAACGAAATTGTGATAAGGCGATCGCCTATATAATCAATCCAGTCCTGAGGCATAAAGGCCTTACCATGCATGATACCTAAAAGTGCGCCAACGGTAGCGCCTGTGCAGTCGGTGTCATCTCCACAGTTAACGGCTATGAGCAAGCTCTTTTTATAGTCACCCTCACCGTACAGCAAGCCGATAACGGCAAAGGCCACATTAGCGGGAGCTTGAAACCAACCCAGATCAGGCCGGCTGTCTGCCATGACGATCTCACGGGCCTCCTGCCAGTTCTTACCGGTATCATAAGCCTGTATTGCCAGGTTAACACTACGGGCTACCCGGCAGGTTGGAGGGATCTTGGACAGGCCAATATTCAGGAGCGTACGCAGATCCTCAATGACAAAGGCTGCGCTCTCTACCGCCGCCGTAAATAACGCTGCCCAGGTGCCTTCGCCTAAGCCATGGTCCACACAAGCATCCGCAAAAGCCCAGCGCACAGCCTGATCAGGATCTGCCGGGGCCAGCGAAGCCCATATTTCTGTGCGAATCCAAGCGCCATTAGAGTCTTTCCAGGGATTGCGATAATGTCCTGAGAGAGGCGGTAAGAGTCCGGCGCGCAGATTTGCCTTGCCTATGCCATATTCGTTCCAATGGGGCACGATATACTCTAGCCAGTAAGCGCTTAAAACTGAAGGATTGATGTTCTGCAGGCCCTGCTCTTCACCTGCCAGCAGCCAGACCAGCTGCAGATCCAGGTCATCATTGGGCAGCGGTTCGCCCTTGGGCGAAGTAAAGCCAGTGATCTGGTTTAGCTGACGTTTTCCCTCAAACGGCGTCCCCAGCGTACCACCAATATTCTTGCCGATCCAGCAGGCCATGACTTTGTCGTGATATGTCTTCTCGTTTAAACAAATCATAAAATCCTCCTTATTTGCTTGCTATGTGCATGTTCAGATTAGCAAAGGCTGGCCACGGAGGATTGGCCAGGCATATGCTCATATTGGCGTTTTTTTACTTTTTCGATACGCTGCCGGAGTCATCCCACAATATTTGCGAAAATGGCGAAACAATGCCGTCTGTTCCCCAAAACCACTTTGAAGCGCAATTTCGGCCAGTGGCAGATCCGACTCAAGCAACAGTTGTTTAGCCCGGTCAATGCGCACGCGCGCCAGGTACGCCGCCAGAGTCAAGCCATAACGCTCTTTAAATACGCGGCTGAAATAAGACGGATTATAAAAGCAGCGCTGGGCCAAACCTTCCAGCGTCAACTTTTCCTGAGCGTTTTCATTTATGTAGTGAAGGATATTTTCCCAACCCTCATTCTGCGGCGTAACGGTTGCGGTATTTGACAGTAGTTGCAATTTATCCAGCAATTTAGCAAATATGGCCATTATGTAGCCTTGTAGTTCGGTCGTACTAAATGGAGAGCTACGGTTTGACGCCCGTAGCATAAAGTCAAGTAACGTCTCCATTTCCTGCTGTTCCTGGCCCTGAAAGGACACCAGGTTACGGTTTCTGGGACATATTTGGCGTATTTCATTATAGTGAGTCAGGGCTAACATGCCAAAGGCGTTGTCCGGATTAATCAATTCACGGCTGAGATAAGCGGGATCCAGCATCACATTGACGTAACGCAGTTGTCCGGCCGGGGTAAAGGCGTGAGTCTGCTGATAATTGATAAAAAGCAGATCCCCCCGATTCACCTGATAGACAGTATGGTCCACCATCTGATGACCGCGCCCGGCCAGGATGTACACTAACTCGATAAACTCATGGCGGTGCGCGGGCTCCGGACTGCTACAGTCGCTTACAAAGAGTGAGACCTTGTTTCCAGGCTGAAAATAGTCCGCCATGCGGTAGATTTTCTGCGTTTCCGGCAATGCAGTAACAGTGGTGTTTGGCAAAGACATACGGCAAACTTTCTTTCTCTTTATTTTATCAATGCTGATCCATATACAGTGTAGATCCATAAATGGAGTGATTCACAGGTATGAATGAAAGTTTCCTTAATAGATTTTCAACCGATTTGAAAAAAACAGACCGTGATGGCTAGCGAATGCTAATGGCTTCCTCATCATGTATCTTGGTATTCTGCCAAAGCATCCGTGTCAATATTTTTGATTAGTAGCGTCTTGCGGACAGATACACAAAAATTATATTCAATCATCAGCCTGGCCAATCTCTCGCCGTCAATCAAAATAATATGATGGGTCTGGGCAAAGCTTCTGGCTTTTGAGGTGAATGAAGTAGTCGTGACAAATAATCCGTCCCCATGTTTTCCAGTAATTGCGCCCACAAAACTCTGTATTTCACGCTGGCCAACAGTCTGATCAAGCGCCCATCTCTTAACTTGAATATAAATCAGAGAAAAGCCAAGCTTATCCTCCATAATAATCCCGTCAATGCCATCATCGCCCGAGGCTGCAGTTGCGTGACTCCCGTACTCAATCGTTCCATAACCCATATGCGATAATAAATCAACGACCATCTTTTCAAATGTATAGGGATTTACTTTCATCAATTCATTTAGAAGCTCATCTGCCAGATCATCATTTATTTCCTTATACGCTTTTTCAAGCTGATCGTCTGGGGTAAGTCCGGTAGGTTGATTATTTGCTATTGAACTATCGTGTATTGAAGTTGTTGCACTCGGATTATGCTCAACCTTAGACGCGCAAGGCGTTTTTACAGTATTGCCAGCTATACTAGACACTTGAACAAACTTGCTAAAGGAAGGAAATCGCAGTAAGTATTTGGCGTCTATTTTTTCCGGATTCTCTCTCAGCACCATACGACCGATTTCAGTAATCTGAACAGTCGCACGTTTTGGGCTCTCAATCAGGCCCGCTTTTTTAAGGTATGTCTTAGCCCAGGCGACTCTGTTGTGAAAAACAGTTTCCCTCCCGCTTGCCAAGGTCTCAGTCAGATCCCTGGGGTCAAGTTCAAGTTGCTCTGCAAGCTTAAGGTTTAGCATTTTAAGCGACCAAATATTGCCATCTTGAATCGCTTTCAGGACGGGTTTCATCAATTCATCATATTTGGGTACAGCCATAATGTCAGCCTCTTCGCAATCAATCTAACTCTATTATATAACAGATAGATAGCTGATCTACCTATCTGCTGTTTTAGTTTATCCAGACGGGCCGCCCCGGGTTCATCAGATTGAGCGGTAATACAAAGGCCAGGTAATAGCTGCAGGTTTGGGGGTGGGGCTGGTGCCCGATTACCGCGCAAAGTACTGCTTAATATAGCCCTATGAATCTGAAGTCGTACTGCATTATGGCTGCAACAGGCCAGCCGGGGCTTCAGGCTACTCGCGGTAATTATCCAGAGCCCGGAAGCAGTCTTGTACCACGGCATAACTAAGCTTAGGCCGCCGGTACTCATCCACCACGCCCTTATTATTCATACTGCGCGGCCGGCTGCTGAACCACTCCCGGCTGACGCGCACATCGCAAAACTGCCAGACATAGACCCCGCTGCAGCCTGGCTGATTAAAGACCGCCGCCAATTGATCTCGCAAGGCCTGAGCTTGATACTCCTCCGACCATTTAGCCTGGCTGGGGGTCCGGTACCCATAGATAGCACCAGCGCCGGTTTCCGTGATCAAAAAGGGTTTCCCCCGCCCCGCCGTTTCTTCCTGCACCCAGGTATAAAGCTCGGTCAGAAAAGCTGGAGCCGCTTGGTCGTTATACCATTCCGGATAGATGTTGAAAGAAACCACCTCAGGGAGGTCTAAGCACCGGTCAGTGAGGAATTTGCAGCTGGCCGAAGACCTGGGCCGGCTGCGGTCCAGCTGGCCAATCAGCTCGTACTGGCGGGCGTAGCAGCTTCGTCCGTAAGACGTGTCACTGGCGCATTCATTCAGGATACCCCAGATATAAATGCAGGGATGGTTATAATCCACACGGATCATTTCCCGTATGCAGGCTTCCGCCTGTGGTTCAAAATTGGGATTGCGCATTTGTTCCTCAGTCAATCCGCGGGCGTGATTTTCCTCCCAGACCAGGATGCCTTGCTCATCGCAGAGATCCAGAAAGAGTTCCGAGTTGGGATAGTGGGAGGTCCTGACTGAATTAGCGCCCAAATCCTTTAGCAGGACTAAATCTTGCTGGATGGCCGCAAAAGGCAGCGCGCAGCCAAAGGAAGGATGGTCTTCATGCCGGCAAAAGCCCTTGATCCTAAGCTTGCGGCCGTTAAGCCGCAAGTCTGACCCATCCAGCCTGATTTCGCGCAGGCCTGTCCGCTCAATCAGGTCGTCCGTCACCTGGCCGTTTTGCGACAACTGAGCTACGACCCGGTAAAGCTGCGGCATTCCCGGGCTCCATGCTTGGGCAGTCGGCAGGTCCAGAACAGTCTGGACTTGGCGCTCTTCGCCCGCTGCCAGGCGCTGCTCCGGCCAGGCGTAGCCAGTCGCCAGTTCCGGCAGTTGCACCTCCGGCATACAGCGCTGCGCAGTTGTAGAAATATTGGCCAGGGCCAGCTCCACACGCAGCTGCCAGCTGCCCTTGGGATTCCAGAGGGGCGTGGTTTTGAGGTGTCGCAGATAGACCTGGGGCAACTGTTCCAGACTGACCGCGCGAATGATGCCGCCGTAGGTCATGCAGTCATTAGGGACATGCAGGGCGCTGTCCGGAGAAAAACGATTGTCCGCCTCAATCGTCAGCGTGTGCTGCCCTGGCGCCAGTTGCGGGAGCAGCACTGAAAATGCGGTATAGGCGTTATAGTGCTGTTCCGCCAGTTGCCCGTCTACCAAAACCGTAGCGGTATGGCTGACGCCGTAGCAAGTCAGGCGCAGTGTGGCCGGGGCGCTGCCTTGTACTTCAAAGGTCCGCTCATAGGTGCCTACACCCCGGTAGTTTTCCAGTCCAGGCAACTGTTCCCAGCAGCCGGGCACCTGCACCGGTTGCCAGGCAGTCCGGGCGCGGCGGTCTCCTGAATGAAAGCGCCACAGGCAGTCACTTAACTCTACCTGCCGGCGAATTTGATGTTTCGCAAAGGTACGAATCATTGGCGGCTCCCCTTTTCAATTCAACCAGGCTGGCGGTATCTGCTAATCTATTTGCTAGGTGGTACCAGCCGGCCTATTTGCTTGTACAACGTTAACTTTAACACAGTCGGTTTACCTGTGGCTCACAATAGCGGTTAGTGACAGCAAGCAGCTGACCCGACGGCAGATAACCTGCCTACCAGATCAGGAAATCGTTGCCGTTGAGCTTAAAAATCGCTTCCGCAAAATAGCTGTCACCATAAATGATGTTATATTCATGCGTTTCCTCATGGTATCTGGCCGAACAGCGCTGGACAATAGCCTCATTACTCAAATCAAACACACAGCGTTTTTCGCTCAAGGCCTGCAACAAGCGCAGCGCGCCATTTAAATAAAGCTGCCGTTCTCCGGCATTAACCCGCTTTGCCAGTTCCAGTAAGCCGCAGGCCGCAATAGCCGCGGCGGTAGAATCTTCCCAGGCGGGCTCCGGCGGCTGGCG
>JAQWFM010000021.1 GCA_028704415.1 Oscillospiraceae bacterium
TATCAGGCCTCCTCGATGAAGCAGACCATTGCCGGCTACCAGACCAGCGCTGGTAAACGGATTGAGATCGCTGAACATCTGCGTTACCTGCCCATGGGTTATTTTAACCGTAAAACCCTGGGGGACATCACCTCAGTTACGACCAATACCATGGAACAATTGGGCGATGTGTCCACCCGGGTTATTATGATGACCACCCAGGGGATTCTGGAAGCCGCTTTGATAGCGGGGTTTTTACTCATTTTTGATTGGCGTATCGGGCTGCTGGCCGCAGGCGGCATCCTGTTGTTTTTGTTGATTAACGGTCAGCTGCGCCGGGCCAATCAGGCGGTGTCAGGGCGGAAGCTGCAAGCAGATACCAGGCTGGTAGAACATATTTTATCCTACATTCAGGGCATTGCCGAAGTCAAAGCTTACAACCTCAGCGGCAAGGTGCGTCAGCAACTGGATCAGGCGATTGATGCTAACTGCCAGGTAAACACAGAGCTGGAAATCCTGACCAATCGCTATATTCCGCTGCAAAATATCGCCATTAAGTTAGTCTCAGTAGGCATGAGTTTAGCCTCAATCGGACTTTACCTGAACAATCAGATGCAACTGGCAGTCTGTTTAGTTATGATGATTGCCTCCTTTATGTTGTTTGCCTCCCTAGAACAGGCTGGCGCTTACGCGTCCCTTTTGCGGGTGGTTGATTTATCCGTGGATCGGGCCAATGAGATCCTGCGCCTGGAGCCCATGGATATTCATGGCGCGGCGCGCCAGACCCACACGGAAAACCTGGCTGCGCAAGACATCTGCTTTGCCTATGACCAAAAAGCAATTATTCGGGGGCTGTCGCTGCAGATTCCGCAGCACACCACGGCGGCTTTTGTCGGTCCCTCCGGCGGCGGAAAAACCACCCTCTGCCATCTGTTGGCCCGTTTTTGGGATGTCAGCCAGGGTGAAGTACAACTGGATCAGGTCAATGTGCGTGACTATAGCATGGACAGCCTGATGGATCATTTTAGCTTTGTCTTTCAAACCGTTTATTTATTTCATGATACCATTGCCAATAATATCCGCTTTGGTAAGCCGGATGCTTCGTTAGCTGAGGTCCGGGCGGCGGCGCGGCAGGCTTGCTGTGATGACTTTATCACTGCCTTGCCAGAGGGTTATGACACCGTGATTGGCGAAGGCGGCGCCAGCCTGTCCGGCGGGGAAAAACAGCGAGTATCAATTGCCCGGGCTATCCTCAAGGACGCGCCCATCATCATTTTGGATGAAGCCACCGCCAATGTGGATCCGGAAAATGAAGCGCAGTTACTGCGCGCCATCACGGCACTGACGCGGGATAAAACCATACTGATGATTGCTCACCGGCTCAAAACGGTGGAACAGGCAGATCAGATCTTTGTCATTGATCAGGGTCAAATTGTACAGCAGGGGACTCACGCTGAGCTGTTAGCGCAAGCTGGCCTTTACCGGCAGTTCATTGCCGCCAGGCGGCAGGCTGTGAGCTGGAAATTGTAACCCTGAGTTTCTCTCTTGCTGTTTGATAAGTTGACGGCGGTCAGGTATGGCGCTTAACGCGATCTGCCAGGCCGCCGTCTTTGGCTTGACGGCTTATACTGGCTTGACAGTGGTTGAAAGCATGCTAAACTGTTCCATGCCTAACAGTTCTATATAAAACAAAATGCGGATGACCAAGTGAGCATTAGTTGAGGGAACTGTCAGAGTGAAGGATTGAGGAGCGTAGTATGTCCCAGCACCGCATCGGCTTTGCGTTCAGAGCCGTCAACAATCTGATTCGCCGCTATTTTGAATTTGCCTCCAATAAACGGACGGTGGACCAGGCTACCGGCAATAACGGCTGGATTATCGGCTACCTGGCGGATAACCTTGACCGGGATATTTATCAAAAAGATATTGAAAAACACTTTACCATTGCGCGGTCTACCGCCTCAAAAGTCTTGTCGCTGATGGCGCAGAAGGGCCTGATCCAGCGCCTTCCGGTGGCGGCGGATGCCCGGCTGAAAAAAATTATCCTGACTGACAAGGCGCTGCAGATCCGGGACATCATGGCTCAGGATGAGACCAACATGGAGGAAATTATGCTGCAGGGCTTTTCTGCGGCTGAGGTTGAGCAGTTGCTTGATTATCTCAGCCGGATGAAAGACAATCTCTCTTCTGCTCTGGAAACTAAAAGTCAATGAAATCAGGAGTAGCCTTTTATGCTAAAAACATTATTGCCCAGCGTACGTGAGTTTAAAAAAGACACCCTGCTCACGCCG
Source organism: Oscillospiraceae bacterium (assembly GCA_028704415.1). Lineage (GTDB taxonomy): Bacteria > Bacillota > Clostridia > Saccharofermentanales > Fastidiosipilaceae > JAAVLZ01. The sequence continues at coordinate 2,271 of JAQWFM010000021.1, forward strand.
TTATTTGTCTCTTGCGAATCTATACTGGAAATCGTCATCCCCACCTTAATGGCTTATATGATTGATAATGGTATCAGCCAGCAAAACATGGCCTATGTGTGGCGGATGGGCCTGGCGCTGCTGCTGGCTGCGGCTCTTTCTCTCTTAACCGGCGGGCTGGCCGGACGCAGCGCTGCCATTGCCTCTTCTGGCTTTGCGCAGAATCTGCGCCATGATATGTACTACCAGGTGCAGCAGTTCTCTTTTTCCAATATTGATAAGTTTTCTACCGCCAGTATCATCACCCGCCTGACTACCGATGTGACGAATGTGCAGAATGCCTTTCAAATGGTTATCCGCCTGGCGGTCCGCGCGCCAGTGATGATTATTTTTGCTCTGATCTTTTCGTTTCGGATTGACCGGCAGCTGTCGCTGATTTTTTTGGGCGCCATCCCGGTACTGGGCGTGGGGCTGGCCCTGATCAGTCTGCGGGTCCACCCCATTTTTGTCAGGGTTTTTAATACTTATGACCGCCTGAACCGGGTGGTACAGGAGAACCTGCGCGGCATCCGGGTGGTAAAGTCATATACGCGTGAGGGCTACGAGGAGCATAAGTTTAACGCTATTTCGGAATCCATTTTCAAAGACTTCAGTAAAGCGGAAAAGCGGCTGGCCTTTAACATGCCCCTGATGCAGTTTTGTCTCTATGGCTCTATGCTGCTGCTGTCCTGGTTTGGCGCCCAGGCCATAGTGGCCGGCGGCAATAATGCCGCAACCGGTCTGTCAACAGGGGAACTGACTGGTTTAATTACCTATGCGATGCAGATCCTGATGAGCCTGATGATGGTTTCCATGATTTTAGTGATGATTATTATCTCCCGGGCATCCAGTGAACGCATTGCGGAGCTCCTGAATGAAAAAAGCGATCTGCATAATCCCGCACAGCCGCTGGAGGTCGTAAAGGACGGGTCGGTCAGCTTTGAAAATGTGTCGTTTTCCTATGCCCGCCAGAGCGATAAACCGGTTCTGGATCAGATCAATCTCAGCATAAAATCAGGGGAGACGGTGGGGATATTGGGGGCTACCGGTGCTGCCAAATCCAGCCTGGTGCAGCTTATTCCCAGACTTTACGATGTCTCAGCCGGCCGGGTTGTGGTTGGCGGCGCGGATGTGCGGGATTATGATCTGGCGGCATTGCGCAATCAGGTGGCTATGGTGTTGCAAAAAAACGTGCTGTTTTCCGGTTCAATCAAGCAGAACCTGCGCTGGGGTAACGCTGACGCCACGGATGAAGAGCTGGTTCGGGCGTGTCAGATAGCACAGGCTGACGGCTTTATCCGCAGCTTTCCAGCCGGCTATGATACATATATTGAACAGGGCGGCAGCAATGTATCCGGCGGCCAGCGGCAGCGGCTTTGCATTGCAAGGGCTCTCCTGAAAAAACCGTTGATTCTGATTCTGGATGATTCCACCAGCGCGGTGGATACCAAAACTGACCGCCTGATCCGGCAGGCCTTAAAAGAAGATATTCCTGCTACCACCAAAATTATTATTGCCCAGCGAGTGGCCTCAGTTCAGGATGCCGACAAAATTGTCGTCATGGATGACGGCCGGATTGCGGCTGTCGGCAACCACGCCAGGCTCCTGGCCAGCTGTGACATCTACCGGGAAGTATACGAATCTCAAACCAGAGGAGGCGTCATTCATGAAAACTGAAAAAGTACGGCCGGCAGCCGGCGGCCTGACCGCCACGCACCGGTTTAAGCCGGGAACCATCAAACGCCTGTTAAGCTATATGTCGGCATACCGGCTGCAGTTGCTGGGGGTGGCAGTCTGTATTCTGCTCAGTGCCGGCGCCAGCGCTGCTTCGTCTTTATTTTTAAAAGCCCTGATTGATCAGTATATTGTCCCGCTGCTGGGGGACAGCCAGCCGGTCTATACCCAGCTGTTTCAGGCCATTATGCAGATGGGATTGATTTATCTGATTGGTATTCTGGCCACCTTGCTTTATAACCGGATGATGGTAACCATTGCGCAGGGGACCCTGAAGCGGGTGCGCGATGAGATGTTCAGTCATTTGCAGACGCTGCCCATCCGCTATTTTGACCGTCATACGCACGGTGATCTGATGAGCCACTTTACCAATGACACGGATACCTTGCGTCAGGCTATCTCTCAAAGCCTGCCGCAGATGTTTTCTTCCCTGGTTACTGTAGCCGCGACGTTTGTTGCCATGATCTACTTAAGTGTGGGCCTGACGGTATTGGTCCTGGCCTTTGCGTTCATTTTACTGCGGGTCATCCGGCTTTTAGTCGGCCGCAGCGGCAAGTTTTTTGTTCAGCAGCAGGAAGATCTGGGCAATGTAAATGGCTATATTGAGGAGATGATTAACGGCCCAAAAGTGGTCAAGGTTTTTTGTCATGAGCAGCAGGCCGCCCTGGAGTTTGACCAGAAAAACGCCGCGCTTTGTTATAGCGCGACTGAAGCTAATAAATATGGCAATATTACCATGCCCGTGGTTGGAAACATGGGCTATCTGCTCTATGTGGTTTTAGCTGTCCTCGGCGGTTCCGCCGGGATTGCGGGTCTGCCCAACCTGAGTCTGACCGGCGTCAATCTGTTAACCATCGGCACGATTATTTCCTTTCTGACTCTGTCCCGGGCTTTTATCAACCCGATCGGGCAGATTTCCATGCAGTTTAATATGGTCGTCATGGCCTTGGCCGGCGCTTCGCGTATCTTTGAGTTAATGGATGAGCCTGGTGAAACTGATGCGGGCTATGTAACCCTGGTGAATGTCCGTCGGGCAGACGGTGAGCTCCAGGAATGCGCTGAACGGACCGGAGACTGGGCCTGGAAATACCCTCACCATGACGGCAGCTTAACCTATACCCCGCTGCAGGGAGATATCCGTTTTAATGATGTTGATTTTGCCTATGATTCAGATAAGCTGGTTTTGCACCACATCACGCTGTATGCCGAGCCGGGCCAGAAGGTAGCCTTTGTGGGCGCAACCGGCGCGGGCAAAACCACGATCACTAACCTGATCAACCGCTTTTACGATTTGGCGGACGGGAAAATTCGCTATGACGGCATCAATATTAATAAAATTAAGAAAAGTGACTTGCGGCGTTCGCTGGGGGTGGTCCTGCAGGATGTGAACCTCTTTACCGGAACCGTGATGGATAATATCCGTTATGGCCGGCTGGACGCCAGCGATGAGGACTGTGTGGCGGCAGCCCGGCTGGCTAACGCGGATGGTTTTATCCGGATGCTGCCGCAGGGTTATCAGACGGTGCTGGAGGGCGATGGCAGCGGCCTGTCTCAGGGGCAGCGCCAACTGATCTCTATTGCCCGGGCTGCGGTAGCAGATCCGCCGGTGATGATCTTGGACGAAGCCACCTCTTCAATTGACACACGCACGGAGGCCATTGTGCAGCAAGGTATGGATGCTTTGATGAACGGCCGGACGGTCTTTGTCATAGCTCACCGCCTTTCTACCGTGCAGAATTCAGATGTTATTATGGTGTTGGAAAATGGCTGTATCATTGAACGGGGCAGTCATGAACAGCTGATAGCCCAGCACGGAAAGTACTACCAGCTATATACCGGGGCGGTAGAGCTGGAGTAAGCGATAAGGCTGGTGGCGCAGATTAGCTTTGAGCCACGCAGCCCATCGAATAGCTGAAAAATAAAAAATATTAATAGCTATTAATGGTAAATCAAACGTATATTGCTAAATAAATACTGATTCCTATTAGAAATATTTCTTGTTGCTCCCCCATATCGCCTGTGATAAAATATATTTGTTTGACAAGACGTGCAGGCCTCTCTCTCCCAGGCTTAGGAGAGACTCACTCGCATATATACCATAAAAAGGCGCTGGTACCGGCTGTTTAGCCCTGGTACCGCGGCTTTTTTGTTATAGCGCCAGGCCAGGGTCAACTACAGGGGGCAGTCGGAATGCATGAGGCATCACTGGCCGCAAACGTGCTGAAGATTGTCAGCCGGGCGGCGGCAGGTAAGGAGAGCCGGGTACGGCAGATTACGGTTTCAGTCGGTCAACTGGCCGGCGTCATGCCGGACGCTTTGCTTTTTGCTTTTGAAGCGCTGAAAAAGCAGACCTTACTGACCTCAGCTACGCTTAAACTGGAAAAAGAGCCAGTGACTGCCTGCTGTGAGGATTGCGGTCATGAGTATCAGCCGCAGGCTTTCCCTTATACGTGTCCGATTTGTCAGAGTCATGTTTTCAGGATTACCAATGGCGAAGCCGTCACGGTAAAACGGATGGAAATTAAAAAAGGAGACTAATTATGTGCAAAGCTCATCACCATGTGGTGGAGGAAATTGATCTGGATTGCGTGGTACAGGAAGAAGATATTAAACATTCGGAACAGCTCAAGGCCAGTTTTCGGGCTGCGGGGGTGCGGGCCGTGGGCTTGCTGGGCTCGCCTGGCTCAGGCAAAACCACGCTGCTGGAAACGCTGGTCCCGCGCCTCATGAAAAAGCGCCGGGTAGCTGTAATTGAAGGGGATCTGGCCACGGATAACGATGCCCGCCGGATCCAGGCAGCCGGTGCGCCGGCGGTGGAACTTAACACCGATGGCGCCTGCCATCTGGATGCCAGTATGGTGGAAAAAGCTTTTGCACAGTTGCCGGAGCCTAAGCCGGAGTTACTGCTGATTGAAAATGTGGGTAATCTGGTTTGCCCGGTGGATTTTCCGGTGGGTGAAGAGCTGCGCCTGGCCGTCATCAGTGCGGCCGAAGGTGAAGACAAGCCCCTCAAATACCCGGCTGCGGTTCTGCGGACGGAAGGCGTCATTATCAGCAAGACCGATCTGGCACCTTATGTGCATGTCGATCCTCACAAAATGGCCGCATATGTAAAGACCATGAATCCGCGGTCCCGCGTGTTCTTTTCTCATTTTGACGCGACCGGTCAGTTGGCGATTGAGGCTGCCGACGGCGGCAGCAACCTGGAGGACTGGCTGATCGGATGAAACGGCTGGCAGCCGACATTCAGGGCATTGTTCAGGGGGTGGGCTTCCGTCCCTTTGTAGCACGTGAGGCCGTGCAGCTGGGCCTGACCGGCTTAGTCCGTAATACGCCGTCCGGCGTTGAACTGGAGTGCGAGGGACCGGCTGCGGCCTGTTTGGCGCTGCTGCGCCAGATTAAACAAAATCCGCCTCCCGGCGCGGTGCTGTTTTCCCTGGAATACCGGGAGCTGGCGGTGCAAGGTGATCAGACTTTCCGGATCCTCAGCTCTGACCAGGGCACACCGGCCGCGGCTGTTTCGCCTGATTTAGGCATTTGCCCCGACTGTGCGCGCGAGCTATTTGACCCTGCAGATCGCCGTTACCGCTATCCTTTCATTAATTGCACGGCTTGCGGCCCCCGCTTTACCATTTTGAAACAGGTGCCTTATGACCGGGCTAACACGACTATGGCAGATTTTATTATGTGTCCGGATTGTGCTGCTGAATATCAGGATCCGCACAGCCGGCGCTTTCATGCACAGCCTGACGCCTGTGCTGTCTGTGGTCCGGTTTTAACGTGGCTTGAAGGTGCAGATCAAAGCCAGAACCAGGTTATAGAGCATTTTGAAGCGGCTATTCGCGCCGGCAAGATTGTTGCGGTCAAAGGTCTGGGCGGCTTTAATCTGGCTTGCGATGCTCAAAATGAATTGGCTGTACGTCAGCTGCGCCAGGTAAAACATCGTTATGCCAAACCTTTGGCGGTCATGGTGCGTGATCTGGCTCAAGCCAGGACGATTTGTGAGCTTGACCCGGCAGAAGCGCAGGAACTGGAGAGCGCCAGGCGCCCGATTATACTGCTGAAAAAAACCAGCTTTTGCCAAGTGGCTCGCTCAGTCGCGCCGGATACTAAGCGCTTGGGGGTGATGCTGGCTTATACGCCGCTGCATTTATTACTGCTGGAGCATTTACCGCCTTTGGTGATGACCAGCGCTAACGTGTCAGACCAGCCCATGTATTACCAGGACAAAGACTTAGCAAAAGTGAGGCAGCTGTGTCAGGCGGTGGTTACGCATAACCGGCCCATTCTGCGGCGGGTGGATGATTCAGTCTGCGTCTTTGCGGCCGGCCAGCGCCGCTTGCTGCGCCGCGCTCGCGGCTTTGCGCCGGCGCCCATACCGGTTAAGCTGCCCCCTCAGGAAGATGCTAAAGTTAGTCAGGCTATGGACCCTCGGTCGGCTTGCGGCCTGCTGGCTCCGCAGGCAAGTCCGGAAATCCTGGCTTTGGGTGCGCAGCAAAAGAACAGCTTTTGCTTTTTGAAGCAGGGCTTGGCCTATTTGTCCGCTCATATTGGGGATTTGGAGGATGAAGCCACGCTCACCTTCTTACACCATGAGATTCCGGCTTTCCTGAACCTGTTTGGTGGTCACCCCCGGATTCTGGTCACGGATGAACACCCGGATTATGCGTCCGTGCGGCTGGGTAAGCTATATGCCCGCCAGCACCCGGAAATTCGCTTGCTGACGGTCCAGCACCATCACGCGCATTTTGCGTCGGTTCTGGCTGAGCATGGTTTGACCCGGGCGGTAGGCCTGATTTTTGACGGTACCGGTTATGGATCCGACGGACTCATCTGGGGCGGGGAGTGTTTGGCCGGGACCGCCGCGCACAGCCGGCGACTGGCCAGGCTGCGCCCCCTGCGCCTGCCCGGCGCGGATGCCGCGGTGCGTGAGCCCTGGCGGACGGCCATGAGTGCCGTGGCAGATGCCTGCGGGAAACAGGAAGCGCTGGCCTTGTTTGGCCAGCATCCCGGAGCGGCTAACTTACTGGCTTTGTGCCGTCGCGGCCAGCTGGCGCCATTATCCAGTGGCATGGGCCGGCTGTTTGATGTCTTTGCGGTCCTGGCCGGTTTACCAGAGCAGGTATCCTATGAAGGCCAGGATGCGGCTTGCCTGGAACAGCTTTGTGAAGCAGATGCGGCGGGCAGTTATGAGTTTGTATGGGGACAGGGGCCGGAAGGTTTAGTTGAATTTGACTGGCGCGTCGCAGTCAGACAGGCGCTAAAGGACCGTAAACAGGGCGTGCGGCCAGGGGTGATGGCTCAGCGCTTTCACCGGGCCGTGACTCGCCTGGTTCGCGATTGTGCGCAACGGTATTCTGAATGGCCGGCGGTGGTCTTGTCTGGCGGTGTATTTCAGAATGTTCACCTGCTGGAAAGCTGTCTGGCAGGCTTGACCCAGGACGGGCGCCGGGTTTATACCAATGAACTGGTGCCGGCCAATGACGGGGGGATCAGTTATGGTCAGGCGGCCACCGCCTGGGCCAGACTGAAGGAGGAAACAGCATGTGTTTAGCTATTCCAGGTAAAGTAGCAGCGATCAATGCACAGCAGGGTACGATAGACTACGGCGGAGTCACAAGGCAGGCAGATATGACTTTACTGCCCCAAGCTCAAGTCGGTGATATGGTGATGGTTCACGCTGGTTTTGCCATTGCGGTGATGGACCAGGCGGCCGGCGAAGAACTGATGCGACTGACAGCGGAGCTGGATTCATATGGAAAAGCGTGAGATGGTGGCCCGGCTGGCGGATATCCTTGCAGAGACTAGCCGGGGTTTACCGGATTTTGCGGTTATGGAAGTCTGCGGCACTCATACTCACGCGATTGCGCGCTATGGTCTGAGTGCGCTGCTGCCCTCTAATATCCGCCTGGTATCCGGGCCGGGTTGCCCGGTTTGTGTCACCGCGGATGAAACCATTGCCCAGGCGCTGACGCTGGCCCGGCAGCCGGCTACCTGCGTCTGCAGTTTTGGCGATATGCTGCGTGTCCCTGTCCGGGTGCAGTATCCGGAAGGCGAGACCGGATTAGATAGCTTGTTGCGTGAGCGCGGGTTGGGCCGGGATGTGCGGCTGGTGGTTTCCCCGCTGGATGTCCTGCGTCTGGCTCAGGCAGAGCCAGACCGTCAGTTTGTCTGGTTTGCGGTGGGCTTTGAAACGACCGCGCCTGCTACAGCCGTGCTGCTGCGGCAGGCCCGTGCGGCCGGGGTGCCTAACCTCAAGGTGCTTTGTGCGCATAAAACCATGCCGGCGGCACTGCAGGCGTTGCTGGATCCAGCAGACTCAAAGCCTGCTAAGCAGCCTATCCGGGGTTTGCTCTGCCCCGGGCATGTGGCGGCGATTACCGGCGCAAATGCTTTTCAGTTTGTCCCCCGACAGTTGGGGCTGGCCGCGGCAATCTCAGGCTTTGAGCCGGAAGACATCCTGGCGGCGTTGGTAGAGCTGAGCCGGCAACTGCACCGTGGTCAGCCTGGCCTGCGCAATATGTATCCGGCGGTGGTACGGCCAAATGGTAACCTGGCGGCTCAGGGGTTACTTAGTCAAATATTTCAGCCCAGTACAGCCACCTGGCGCGGCCTGGGTGAGATACCTGCCAGCGGCCTGAGCCTGCGACCGGCATGGCAGGAATTTGATGCGTTAAACGGCAGTCTCTCCCCGGATCCGGCGGCAACCGTCTGTCCTGTGGCCGAGACCAAACCAAGCGCCTGCCATTGCGGACCGGTCCTGCGCGGAGACGAAAGCCCGCTTGATTGTCCGTTATTTATGCGTGCTTGCACTGAAGCTAATCCCCGCGGCCCTTGTATGGTTTCTTCTGAAGGCGCCTGCGCGGCGGCCAGCCGTTATGGGACCGGCGGCGCTGCCGTTCGCCTCAAGGAACACTATAGAGCTGGATCTGGCGCGGTGTCAGGTCATAATGAATTTAGGAAGGAACCGGATATATATGGATGAAGAAATCAGTCTGGCCCATGGCGCTGGAGGCGAAGCCTACCGTCAGATGGTGCAGGAGATTTTTATTCCCGGTTATGGCAGCCCTGAGCTAAGTCAGCTGGGAGACTCCGCTGTGTTGCCAGGGCCGGGCCAAAGCGGGGAACTGGCTTTTACCACCGACAGCTTTGTGGTCTGGCCTTTGTTTTTCCCCGGCGGCGATGTTGGCAGCCTGGCTGTGTCTGGTACGGTCAATGATTTGGCGGTGGCCGCCAGCGTACCGCGCTATCTCAGTGTGGCCATGATTATTGAAGCAGGATTTCCTACAAAGACCCTGCAGCGTATCGCCGCTTCAATTGCAGCCACAGCCCAAAAAGCCGGGGTGCGGGTGGTAACCGGCGACACTAAAGTGGTGGAGCACGGACGGGCCGATGGGATCTATATCACTACCTCCGGGGTGGGTACCTTTGACGGGGGCTGGCGTCGGCCTGACCAACAGGTGCGAGACGGAGACGTCTTGCTGGTTTCAGGCCCGCTGGCCAGTCACGGGGTGGCGGTTATGGCTGCCCGGGAACAGCTGGAATTTAATCCCCCCCTGCAAAGTGATGCCCGCCCGCTGGCCGGCTTGATCAGGTCCCTGTTAGCCAGCGGTTTGTCCGTACATGCCATGCGGGATCCCACCCGCGGCGGTTTAGGCGCAACCTTATGTGAATGGGCTGATAGCTCAGGGTTATGTCTGACCGTGCAAGAAGACGCGCTGCCGGTGAGGGCGGACGTCCGTGCGGCTTGCGCTTTACTGGGGCTGGATCCGCTGTTTTGCGCTAATGAAGGCGTGGTAGTATTGGCGCTGCCTGCGGCTCAGGCAGCAGCGGCGCTGGCCTGCCTGAAGGCGCATCCGGATGGCCAGGCAGCGGCGATTGTGGGTCAGGTGACGGCGGGCCAGCCGGGCCTGCCCGGTCATGTTTCCCTGGATACCGGCTATGGAACCCTGCGCCGGGTGACGCTGCCTGCAGGAGACATTCTTCCGCGGATTTGCTGAAAACTGCAGCCGCTTGGCGCATGATGACCTGCGACAAAAAAGAACTGTCTGCATTACGGATAGAAATGAGGACAAGCACATGGTTTTGTTAATCTGTGTGGGCACGCCGCTCTTAGGCGCGTTCCTGCTCCCGGCTCTGGGGCATTGGTCGGAAAAGGCCCGCCGATGGGGCTCCCTGTTAATGGTACTCACGGCTTTAGTCTGTGCGGCTATCGCAACGGTGGATCTTTTGCACGGACAAGCGGACGCGGTCAGACTGCAGCTGCCCCTGGGTCTTTCAATGGGCCTGCGGATGGACGCCCTGGCGGCTTTTATGGCTCTGACCGCTTGTACCGTGAGCGCGGTGATTGTGGTGTATTCGTTTGGTTATATGAAGACTTATACTCACCTGAATGAATATTATCTCATGATTACCTTTTTTATCGGCGCCATGCTGGGCCTGGTGATGTCCACCAGTTTGCTGCAAATGTATATCTTCTGGGAATTTTCTTCCTTCTGCTGCTGGCGCCTTATCGGGTTCTACCGGGATGACCTGTCCGTAAAACGGGCAGATAAAGCCTTTATGGTGACCGTCTTGGGCGCGCTGGCTATGCTGGTCGGTTTTACCGGTATCTATGGCGCCACCGGCACGTTTGATCTGGACGCGCTCCAAGGCAGTCAGATCCCGGGCTGGTCCACAGGGCTTATCCTGGTCGGTATCCTGTCCAAATCCGCTACCTTCCCTCTGCATAACTGGCTGCCGGACGCAGGGGTTGCGCCTTCCCCGGTTACGTCCCTGCTGCACGCCGCCGTTCTGGTGAAAATCGGTGTGTTTGCTTATGCCAGGCTTTTTGTGCTGACTTTCAGCATTGATCCGGTTATTACCGTAATCGTCCCCGTTATCGCCGCGGTCTCTGCGTTGGTTTCCGCCGGTTGCGCCATGATGGCGACAGATATAAAGCGGGTGGTGGCTTATTCAACCATCAGTCAGCTGGCTTTTATTCTGCTGGGGCTCAGCAGCGGATCCCGGATTGGCTTTGCAGGCGGCTTGCTGTACATCCTGGCGCACAGCATGGCGAAAGCCGGGCTCTTCCTTTGCTGCGGTATTGTGGAACATAATCTTCATACTAAAGACATGACTAAAATGGGGGGGCTGGCCAGGACCATGCCCAAAACCGCGGTGGCGTTTGCGTTCTGTGCTTTATCCGTCATGGGGATCCCACCGTTTTCTGGTTACTTTGCCAAGTACCTGGTCATTTCCGGCGAAGTCGATGCCGGCCATCCCGTTATTGCGGCGGTGTTTATATTAGGCGCAGTGATGACGATTATGTACCTGGTCCGGCTTTTTGCCAAAGTCTTTCTGGGGCCATGCCGGAACCCGGAAAGCCGTGAGGGCAATGGTCAGATGGTTGGCTCTGTCCTGACTCTGGCAGTGCTGTCCTTACTGCTGGGCTTGCTGATCTTCCTGCCTTCCGGGCTGATTACTCTGGCAATGGAGGCGATGTGAGATGCTGGCAATTTTGATTTTACTCCCTGTAGCGGCCGGTTGCTTTTTATGGCTGGCGCGCCGGCACTATGTGATATCACAGCTTGGCGGTCTGCTTTTTGCGCTGCTGAACCTGGCCGCGGCGCTGCGGCTTTATCAAGGGGGTCAATTTAGCGTGATCCTGCCGGTGACCGTGCCGGGCTTCAGCCTGACGCTGCGGGCAGACCAGGTGGCGGAGCTTTTTTTGCTGTTTGCCGCGGCCATGGTGCCGTTGCTACTGATCTATAGTATTGGTTTTGTTCGGGATAAAAAATGGGGCGGGCTGTACTTGCTTTATTTATGCTTGAGCATTGCTATGGTCAATGGCGCGCTGCTGTCAGATGATTTGGGCCTGCTGCTCTTTTTTTGGGAAGGTTTGCTAGGTACCTTGTTTGGTATGCTGTTGCTGCGCAATCGGGAAAATCCCCGCGCCGCGGTAAAAGCACTGACCGTGTCCGGCCTGGCGGATCTGATCCTGATGCTGGGAATCGCAGCCTCCGTTTATAGTGCGCATACCACCTTGATGAGCGGGATGCAGCAACTGCCGGTAACCGGCGTCGGTGCGCTGGGCTGCGCGGCCTTATTGATGGGCGCGTTAGGCAAAGCCGGCTGTATGCCGTTTCATGCCTGGATCCCGCTGGCGGCAGAAGATGCTCCCACCCCGTTTTTGGCCGCTTTCCCCGGCTCTCTGGAAAAAATCCTGGGTATTTATTTAGCTGCGCGGGTAGTAACGGAGTTATATGCGGTAAAACCTGGTTCAGCGGTCAGTGTGACAGTCATGATTTTTGGCGCCGCAACGATTCTGCTGGCAGGGGCTATGGCCTTGGCCCAGACAGACTTGAAACGACTGCTGGCCTATTCGGCTGTTTCCCAGGTGGGCTACATGGTATTAGGGCTGGGCTCCGGACTGGCTGTGGGGGTGGCCGGCGCGGTTTTCCATTTATTTAACCATGTGTTATATAAAACCGGCCTGTTCATGACTGCCGGTGCAGTGGAGGCCGCGGCCGGTACGACCGATCTGCGGCAACTGGGTGGCCTGCGCCATCGCTTACCCCTGACTACGGGCAGTGTGGTGATTTTTAGTCTGGCCATTACCGGTTTTCCCGGCTTAAATGGCTTCTATTCCAAGGAACTGGTTTTTGATGCCGCGCTGGAGGTAAATGTGATTTTTTATCTGGCGGCTTTGCTGGGCGCGGTGATTACCGCCATTTATATCTTAAAAATGCTTCACAGTGTCTTTTGGGGTCAGCCGGCTGCCGCGGAAATAAATGCCGATCAGCGGCAGGGCGCGCAAAACCAACCGGCTGCCGCTGCTGTCAATCCAGCCGCGGACCAACTGCCGACGGCCCGCCAGGCCAAGGTGACCGGCCGGCAAGGAGAAGCCTGGGCGCTGGCTATACCGCAACTGCTGCTGGCCCTGGCCTGCGTGGGCTTTGCGGTAGGAGAAAGCCCGGTGGTTGACGGCTTGATTGGCCAGGCTTTTAACCTGCAGGAACGTTTTGGTGGCTTTCCCAAGTCTGCGGCGTTAGTCATTATCTCCTGCCTGGCTTTGGCTTTGGCCGGGGCAGATCACCTGTATGGCTGGCGCCGGGAGACCGCCGCCAGTCGCGCCACGGACCATTTGACCGGGCTACCGGGTCTACGTCAGCTATACGTCGCAGCGCAAAGGGGCTGTTTTGATCTGTATGTCTGGCTGACTGCCGGAGTGCGGGCTTTTTCACGCCTTTGCCAATGGATCGAAAACGGGGTGACCTGGTTTTATGACATTGGCGTGCCCCGGACCATTATGGGAGCAGGTAATTGGTTATCCGCATTGGACAATGGCAGCCTGGCCCGTTATCTGGCTTTGGCTATTGTGGGTATGCTGGCAGTCGGCCTGATATTCATACTGATGTTGTAAGGGGGAGGGATCATCATGACAATACTTTCAATCTGCGCGCATGGTTTTATCTATGGCCCGATCCTGGTCGTACTCATCTACAACTTATTTAACCATGAGTTTGCCCGTAAACATTTTTTCTGGTTTGCCGGTACGGGGGCCGTTTGGCAAATCCTGGCCGCGATTGGGGGCTTTACCGCCCTGAACCAAAACGGCCAGACCAGCTATGCCTTTGGCGCGTTCTGGGACATCAGGCTTGCTGGCGCCGCTTTCTTTGAACTCAATGCGACCCGCTTTCTGCTGTTACTGATTGTAGGTTTGGTGGCGCTGATTTCCGTCCTGGTGGCGCATCAGACGGTGGATTTCAACCGTTCATCCTATACGAATCTGCTGATGATTTTAGTCCTGGGCATGAATGGCATGCTGCTGGTAACGGACCTCTTTTCGCTATATGTCTTTTTGGAGGTGACCGGATTATGCTGCTTCATCATGATTGCGATGTTTCGCTCCAGGGCTGATTTGGAAGGCTCCTTCAAATATCTGATTCTGTCTGAGCTGTCCGGTATCTTTATCCTCACTGCCATCGCCTTTTTGATGATGAAAACCGGCTCCCTGCGTTATGCTGATCTGGCCGGTCTGGGCCAGCGGATTTCAGCCGGCAGTGGCCAGCTGGAAGATCTGCTGGTTTATGCGGCCTTGATCCTGTTGATTTCCGGCTTTGCCATTAAAACCGGCGTGGTCCCGTTTCACAGCTGGCTGCCGGATGCCTACCAGAGTGCGGATACCGCTGTTTCTATCCTGTTGTCCGGCGCGGTCAACAAAGTGGCAGGGGTTTACGGACTTATGATAGTCATGCAGTTATTTGGTGATGTTGCGCCGGTGGGCCCGTCCTTAGCTGCGGTGGGTATTATCTCAATTATTATTGGCGCTCTGCTGGCCGTGCGCCAGCCGCAATACAAACGCGTGGTGGCGTATTCCAGTGTGTCCCAGATGGGTTATATTTTACTGGCGCTTTCTACCGGGACCACCCTGGGTTTGGTGGCGGCGCTGGCGCATATCCTTAGCCACACTGCCTTTAAATCAACGCTCTTTACCAATGCGGCGGCTTTACAGGAGCAAACCGGAACCCTGGAGCTCAAGGATTTAGGCGGCCTTGAAAATCAAATGCCGGTAACCGCCTTTACGTCCATAATTGCTTTTCTTTCCACCGCAGGCATACCCCCTACGGCAGGCTTCTGGTCCAAGATCCTGATTATCCTGGCGCTCTGGCAGGCAGGCTCGCCTGTCCTGGCAGGGGTTGCCCTGGTGGCGGGGATCCTCAGCAGCGCCTACCTGATTCGCCTGCAGCGCACGGTGTTCTTTGGCCAGACCCGCCCGGAACTGGCAAAGGTCAGGGAGGTCCGGGGCAGTGTGCTGACCGCAGAAGTCCTGCTGACGGTAATTACTCTGGGTTTGGGACTGCTGTATCCGTATATTCTGCTGCTGCTGCATGCCGGCGGCATCTTGTGAGGAGGGTTTTCAGGTGAATGTCATTGTTTATCTCGGTGCTGGTTTGATGTTGCTCTTTGGGGTATACGCCGTCATGGAGCACAGTATCCTGCGCGCGGCCATTGGCCTGGCGCTTTCCAGCGCGTCGCTGTCAGTGTTGCTTTATGTATTAGGCGCGCATCTGGCGGCGCTGTTTGAATTGTCCGTTTGTTCCGGGCTGGTCACGGTGATCTTCATTGCGGGTATCAGCCTGTCGCATTCCCCCAAAATGGAGATCCAGAAAGAATACCGGGATAAAGAACGGAATCGCCTGCTGCCCCTGGTCCTGATCGGCGTCGGCTTGCTGCTGGTGATACTGGCTCTGACCTTAAATTTACAAACCCCGGAGCTGGCTCAGCTTACGCAGGATGACGATGTGCGCGATGTGCTGTGGGGAAACCGGCAGGCTGATATCTGGGGACAGATAGCGTTGATTTTGTGTGGCGGCGTAGCGGTGGCGGTGCTGTTTAGGGAAGAAAGGCGGGAGAAAAAGTGAACTTAGTCATAGTTTTACTGATTATTGGTTTACTCATGATTGTAGCTGGCTGCTGGTGCCTGATGCGGACATTTCATTTGCTGAAAATGACGATCGGTATCGAAGTGGCGATGAAAGCCGTGACCCTGTTTTTAGTCTTAGCCGGCCGGATCAGCG
The DNA here is from genome assembly GCA_028704415.1 of Oscillospiraceae bacterium. Classification (GTDB taxonomy): domain Bacteria; phylum Bacillota; class Clostridia; order Saccharofermentanales; family Fastidiosipilaceae; genus JAAVLZ01. Next base: position 17,585 of record JAQWFM010000021.1, read on the forward strand.
GTAAAATAGCTTTATCGGAGACCTTTGTTATCACCGTGATGGTGGCTGAAGTCATTGTGGCGGTGGTTGGCACCGGAACGGCTGTGGGCTTGTTCCGGAAGTACGGCAGTATGGATGTCCGTAATCTCAAGCAGCTGAAAGGGTGATAAGATGAGCGCTATACTATATTCGCCGCCCGTGGTCTTTGGCTTGTTTTTGCTGCTCTTTTTGCTGCTGCTGCGGCTGTTGGATCGTTATGCGGTGCATGGCGGCACCGGGGGAGCACATGCGCTGGATCCTTATGCCTGCGGCCAGCGGGATTTTGAAAATTATGTCAACCCGGACTACACCCAGTTTTTCCGTTATGCTTTTGTATTTACGGTCATGCATGTGGTGGCATTAGTTATTGCTACAGCTTCGGTCTCCGGCCTGACTGTATTGCCGCTGATTTATGTCGCTGCCAGCATCCTGTCTTTAGCGATTATTTTCCGCAAGTAGCGCGAACCTGCGCCGGCGGACCTAAACCAGGGAAATGACCGGCCTGCCGTTGGCGACCGGCCAGAAACAGAAAGGATTGGCTTGAGTATGGACCTGATTAAAAAGGCGATTGCCTGGGGGAGCCGCAAATCCCCCTGGGTTATTCACTTTAATGCGGGAGCCTGCAATGGCTGTGATATTGAAGTGGTGGATGCCCTCACGCCACGTTTTGATTTGGAACGGGCCGGCGTGATTAAGCAGGGCAGCCCCCGGCACGCGGATGTGTTAATCGTAACCGGAGCGGTTACGCTGCAGGTGCGCGACCGCCTGGTGCAAATATATGAACAGATGCCTTCGCCCAAATTTGTGATTGCAGTCGGCGCCTGCGCCTGCAGTGGCGGCATCTTTAACGGCTGTTACTGCGTCAGCGGCGGGGTCAATACGGTCATCCCGGTGGATGCCTACGTGCCGGGTTGTGCGGTCAGGCCGGAAACCCTGATTGCCGCGGTGACAAAACTGCTGGATAAAGTGGAGGCACAGACAGCAGCCGCAGACGGCCAGTTACCGCCTGGCCCGGAGGCTGAACCGACGCCGGCGCCCGCTGCGGCGGCGATAACTGATCAAGACGGAGGTGAGCGGCATGGAAAATGAACTGGTGTCAGCCCTGATCACGCAGTTTCCGGAACTTGAAGGCAAAGTCACGGTGAGTAAGCCGATGCGGGTTTCCGTAGACTGGCTGCCGCAGGACTTGTTCCTGAAGGTGATTTACTGGCTGCATGATGAACAGAAACTGACCAAAGGCCATAACGTTATCGGGACGGATGAGGGTGAAAATCTAGGCTTCATCTATATGATATCCGGCCCGGATCAGGTGATCGTCATTCTGCGGACGACCGCGCCAAAGTCAGATCCCCGGGTCCCCAGCCTGAGCGGACTATATAAATCTTTTGTTCTGTTTGAAAGAGAGCTCTGTGATTTATTTGGCGCGCAGGTAACCGGCCTGCCCTCCGGACCACGCTATCCGCTGCCGGACAACTGGCCTAAGGAGCAATGGCCGCTGCGCAAAGAGTGGAAACCGGAAAACTTTGACCGACAGACGATGACTTATCATGAGCCCGCCCAGCCTGCGGCGACAACTGCAGATCCGCAGCAAGCGGCAGTTGAGGCTAAAACGGAAGCGCTGCTAGAGACAGTGGAACTGGGGGAAGAAGCAAAGACGGCTACGGCATATGTCAATCAGCCGCTGCCTGATGCCGCGGCAGCAAAGCCCCCGGCGCCGGCACATCCGGAGGGGGACAATCTGATCACGGTGCCTATCGGGCCGCAGCATCCGTCGCTGGATGAACCGTCTACCTTTACGATTACGCTGGAAGGAGAAAAGGTGGAAGGCGCGGTTATTGGTATTGGCTATAATCACCGCGGTCTGGAAAAAGCCTGCGAAAGCCGTACCTATGTCCAGGATCTCTATATCATTGAGCGGGTGTGCGGTATTTGCTCGCATGCGCATACCACCGCCTACTGTATGTGTGTCGAACAGCTGGCGGGTGTAACCGTACCGCCGCGGGCCGAGTACATCCGTCTGATTGTAGGCGAGATGGAACGGCTGCACAGTCACTTGCTCTGGTTAGGTGTGGCAGGGCACGAAATTGGTTTTGACACGCTATTTATGATGTCCTGGCGCGACCGCGAACGTGTTTTGGATATTTTGACGGTCCTGGGCGGCAACCGGATTAATTACGGGATTAACTGCCTGGGTGGTGTGCGCCGGGATATCGACCCGGGACTGGCCCAGGATATCCTGAAGACTATGGATTTCCTGGAAACTGAAATTGAATATTATCTTAAACTGGCGGAAACGGACAGTACGCTGGCTGCGCGGCTGGCCGGTGTGGGGGTGCTGTCAAAAGCGGACTGCCTGCTTTATGGCGCCGCCGGACCGGTAGCCCGGGCTGCCGGTATTGCGGACGATGTCCGTCAGATAGAACCCTATGGCGCTTATCGGGATATCCCGGTCCGGGTGGTTACAGATGATCATGCCGATGTCTTTGGCCGGACCCTGGTGCGTATTAAGGAAATGCTGGAATCAATCCGGCTGATCCGGGAAGCTTTGCGACTGCTGCCGGAAGGACCGCTCACCGTGCGGGTGCCGCGGAGGATCCCGGCTGGCGAGGCGATTATAAGAGTTGAAGCTCCCCGGGGAGAGGACCTGCATTATTTGCGCGCCACCGGGACTGACATGCCTGACCGGGTTAGAGTCCGCGCCCCAACGGAATGCAATTGGCACGGCATGCAGCATATGCTGGAAGGCGGCTATTTGTCGGATGTACCGATCACCATCGCCGCCATTGACCCCTGCTATTCCTGTACCGACCGGGCTATCTCACTGACCGGACACAGCAGCTTGTCCGGTGAGGTTTTGGATTGGAAACAGCTGCGTGAATACAGCCTGCAATGGTACCGGCAGCGGGGCGTTGATCCGTCCCGGATTGACGTATCTGACGCCGCTGCCAGGGCGGATTGAAAGGACCTATGCCATGAGTGTGCTAACCGCCTTGCTTAAAATACTGATCTTCCCCGGCTTCTTGTTTCTGTCAGCCTATGCGCTGGCACTGCAGTTTTTGGACCGCAAGCTTTATGCCAGGTTACAATCCCGCCAGGGCCCGCCCTGGTATCAGCCTGTCGCGGATTTCATTAAGCTGATCGGCAAGGAGACCCTGATTCCGGCTCAGGCCAATCAACTCATGTTCCGGATGCTGCCCGCCTTTTGCCTGGCCGCCATGGCGGTCGCGTTTGTGTACATCCCGGTCTGGGGGCGCGGCGCCATGTTCAGCTTTGAAGGGGATATGATAGTGGTGCTCTATTTCCTGGCAGTCCCGCCGCTGGCTTCTTTCCTGGCCGGCTGGTATTCCCGCAGCCTTTTTGCCACCGTGGGGGCCACCCGGACCCTGACCCAGATGTTTGCATATGAAGTTCCGATGTTTCTGGCCCTGCTGGCTCCGACGCTTTTGTCCGGTTCCTGGTCTGTTTCTGGTAATATGGCGTTTTACGCCACCCACCCGCTGCTGGTATTGGTCAACTTGCCGGCATTGGTGGTGACGCTGATTGTTTCGCAGTGCAAACTGGAGCGAACCCCCTTTGACGCGCCTGAAGCGGAAACCGAAATTGTGTCTGGACCTTTAGTAGAGTATGGCGGCCGCTATCTGGCCTTCTTTACGTTTTCTAAAGACTGTGAGCTGGTTGTAGTATTGTCGCTGTTTACCGCTATGTTCCTGCCGTTTTCTACAGGCATATCCGGGGTGGATTTTTTGCTGTATCTTGTTAAAACTCTGGCGGTGATGGCGGTTTTATGCTTGCTGAGGGCTACTACGGCGCGCTTGCGCATCAATCAAATCGTGGCCTTTTGCTGGAAATATCTGGCGCCCACCGCCTTATTACAGATCATTCTAAACCTGGTCCTGCGGGAGGTGTTTTTAATATGAGCATTTTTAAACCTAAGCCTGGCCGGACCCAACCTGGCCGGATTTCCGGGGCGGCAGTCCATAATCTCTTTTCTCACCCTGCTACCATCAAGTATATTGGGGGAAAATACACGCTGGACAAACGCTGCCGCGGGTTGATTAAATATGACCCGCTGCAATGCATAGGCTGCGGCTTGTGCATGAAAGACTGCCCGACTGGCGCCATTACAATTGTGAATAAAGGTACCAAGCAGGATCGTGACATGCATGCGTATCTGGATACGGGCAAGTGTATTTTTTGCGGTCAGTGTGCGGATACCTGTCCCAAAAAGGATATTGTGGTTACCTCAGAGTCAGATTTGTCCAATTTCTCCCGCGACGGGTTAAAAATAGAATTATGAGTAATATAGAACTAGCAGCTAGAGCTCGCATAGTCGCAGGTACCCTGCGGCCCCTATTACCGCCACAAGCCCGCACTGTCATTCTGGGGGTTGGTTCTGAACTGCGCCAGGATGATTACGCTGGCTCCTTTGCGGCTCGCCAGTTGACCAGGCTGCTGGCTGATCTGTCTCTGCAGCAGTCGTTTTTAGCGATAGAAGGCGGTACGGCTCCTGAAAACCTGGTCGGTGTGATTCGTTCCTTCCGCCCGGACGCCGTTATTGTACTGGATGCGGCAGGCTTAGGCCTGGCCCCGGGTAGCTGCGCTATTCTGCAGCCTGAGGACATTACCGGCGCCACTTTTTCCACCCACATGCTGCCGCTGCCCGTGACGCTCAATTATATTGAACAGACTTGTGGCTGCCAAACCGCCTATGTGGGGATTCAACCAGTATCTGTCGCGCAGGGGATCGGGATGGATCCCCAGGTGCAGACTGGTACAATATATTTGCTCCAAGAGCTGGCCGCGGTAATTCGCCGGCAGCTGGCGGTGAAATAAAGATAAGGAGAGCATAATATGGCTTGTTTTATTGTTCCAACGATTGAGGCGATTATCACGACGGCCGCCACCCATGCCCTGCGGCGTAAAGAAAAGCTGAAGCCCGGCTGACCCCGGAGACCAGGCCGACTCAAACAACCGGTATCCCGTTTTCCCGTAAACTGGGCTGGCTGAACAATATGCTTTGGGGCGGCAGTGCCCTGCTGGCCTTTGAGCATATCTGGCATGGCGAAGTAGTGCCCTGGTTCCCCTTCCTGACCGCTGCAACTGACCCGTCTGACCGGGCTGCCATGCTGCACGAAATGGCGACGGTGGGTGTCAGTATGGCGCTGCTGGTTACTGCAGCCTGGGGCCTGATGCTGCTGGCAGTCCACGCCCTGGAAAAGCGCGCAGCCAGATCGGCTGACCACAGCCTGGAGGCTTCTAAACAAGGAGGCGTACTATGACACTGCTAGTTACAGTTTTTGCGGCGGTGACCAGTACAGTTTTATGGTACCGACAGGCACCGCAGCATGACATGAAATTAGGCACCCTGAGCCTGATGTACTGGGGCGCCTCACTGATGTGGCTGGTCGACGCGATTTTTGAATTTGCGGAACTGAAGGCGGCCTACTTTACGCCGGCCCCTGCCGATATGCTGAATGATTTATTCCTGGGTCTGTCGGCCGTTGCCCTGGGTCTGGTAATCTGGCTGATCATCTTATTACTGAAGGATCCTAAAGGACTGGTATCCAGGATGTTGCTGAAGTCAGATCACCGTTGACTGACTGCCGTCCAGACTGATCTGCCGCAGCTGCGGCAGCGCCAGGTTACGGCGGTGTGCGATAGACAACACGGTGCGCCCCTGGCTGGCGCGCATTAGGGCTTGCATCAACTGCCGTTCCGTTTCACTGTCCAGATTAGCGGCGGTTTCATCCAGCAGCAAAATGGCCGGCTCCGCTGCCACCGCGCGGGCAATGCTCAGTAATTGCAGCTGTCCCTGAGAAAAGGCCGCCTGACTGAAGGGTGTCTGATAGCCCAGGGGCAGCCTTTTTATGCTTTCGTCCAGCTCAACCAGCTGACTGGCCCGGATCAGCTGCTCCTGACTCAGCGCCGGATCAAAGAGGCTGATTTGCTCCGCGATGGTACCCGCTACCGCCTGAAAGTCCTGGGTTACGATCCCGAACAGGCGGCGCCGCAGCTGGTCCGGCAGCTGGCAGGCGTCCTGCCCGTTGATCAGGACCTGACCCCGCTGAGGCGGGTACAGTCCCAGTATCAGCCGGAATAACGTACTCTTGCCTGCGCCGGTCCGGCCGGTGATGGTGACGGCTTCGCCCTGATAAATGCTCAGATTAAAATCTTGCAAAACATTGCTGTGACGGTCATAGCTGAAATACACCGCCTTAAACTGGATAACCGGTAACCGGGCCGGCACGGTGGCAAAAAGCGGGCCGGACTGCACCGGATTCATGACCGGCCTTTCTGCTTCTCCCAAAAATTCATTGATCCGTCGCACGCCCGCCACGGCGGACTGGATATTCTGAATTTCCATGCCGATACTTTCCAGCGGGCTAAAAACTTTGCTGACATAGGCCATCACAGCTACGGCTGAACCTATGGACAGGCCGAACAGGGACTGCATCCGGCTGCCGCTGGCCGCCAGCAGCATCATGACGGCAGTGACCGCAGCGCTGGTAAAGATTACCACAGGGGAGTAGACTGAATCATAGAAATTGGAACGCTCCTGCGCATGGTAGCAGGCCTGAATATAATAATCATATTTTTGCTGCATAAACGCCTGCCGGCCCAGGGTGCGAATGGTCCGCAGATTATGCAGGGTTTCCGGGATATGCTGGCTGACCCGGCTGACAGCGATCCGGTTATCCAGCTGGGCCTGAAGCATCCGTTGCTGGAACTGACGGGTCAGGATAAACAGCGCGGGGGTAACCACCAGCATCAGCAGGCCCAGCCCCAGGCTTTTATAAAAAATCATCAGCAGGATACTCAGCACCTGTAAAGCGTCCGCGAACATACTGACAATGCCTGTGGTGAAAAGGTCATCCACCGTGTCCACATCATTGACAAAGCGCGAGGTGATTTCTGCCGGGGCGTGCCGGGTGTAATATTCAGACGCCAGGCGGCTGAGCTTGGCCCCGAGGGCGCTGCGCAGGGCATGGGTGATCTTCTGGCCCAGAATAGTGATCATGACATTCTGGCCGGCTTCCAGCAAATCCGCCAGAGCCAAAAGCGCAAAATATAGCACCGGCAGGCGCAGCGTCAGACCATGTCCTGCAGCCAGCTGATCCACTGCCTGTTCCAGCGCCAGGGGCGGCAGCAGTGCGGTCAGCACGCTGGTCAGAATGATCAGCCCCGCTGCCCCGGTCAGAGCGCGGTGATGCGCCAGCGTGCGATAGATAAGGACGGTTAATGGCGAAACTTTTTGCTTCATTCTGCCCTCCCTTCGTCGGCTGGAGCGCCAGTTTCAGTCGGGTCGGCGGCAGCACGGACCTGTTCATGGTAGAGTCTGGCGTAGGCGGGACAGGATTGCAGCAAGGCTGCGTGACTGGCAAAGCTGGCGTGGCCCTGCTGTAAAAACAGGATGTGATCCAGCTGGGGGAAATGGCGCAGGCGGTGCGACAGCAGGATCACCAAATGACCGTTAGCGGCAAACTTGCGCAGCTGCCGGAATAGCGCCGCTTCGGTTTGGGGGTCTACTGCGGAAAAGGGGTCGTCCAGAATCAGCAGGGGCCGTGCCTGATATAAGGTGCGGGCCAGGGCCAGGCGGGCCTGCTGGCCCCCGGACAAAGTACAGCCGCCGCTACCCAGGACCGTGTCAGCCTGGCGGGCCATCCGGGACACTTCCGCATCCATTGAGACCGCCCGCAGACAGGGGGCGATGTCCCCGGGCCTGCCCAGCCGGATGTTTTCGGCAAGGCTGGCCTGCAGCAGCTCCGGATCGTGGCCCAAATAGGAAAGCATCTGATTGCGTTTGGCCTGACTGAGCTTGCCCAGCTCCTGACCGTTCAGACAGATACTACCCTGATAAGGAATCTCACCCAGCAGCGTCAGCCCCAGCAGGGATTTACCGCAGGCGACCGGGCCGGTAATTCCGATGATTTCACCTTGCCTGGCGGAGAAACTGAGCCCGCGCAGCAGCGGTTCCTGCCCCGGCCAGCCTGTATTCAGTTCGCGGACGGTCAGGATCAATTGACCGGTCTGCGGTTTAGTGGCTGAATCCGAGGTTAAATGGCTGACCTTCTGAGGCGGTATCCAGGGCTGCATCAGGGGTTTAATCCGGCCCCAGGATACCCGGGCCTTTTGTACCGAATTGAAGAGCTTAGCCGCACTGGAAGATTTCAGCGCCATTTTGGCAAAGGCGGCCAGATATGTCGTGAAGGCGGCCAGATTCCAGCTGCCCCAGCCCTGTCCGGTGACATTGCGGCTGCCCAGATAAAGGACCCAGATAACGCCGGCCATGGAAATGATGTGATACAGCGGCTGAGGGGTGTTTTCCCAGACATTGGTCAGCCGGGCTTTTTGCTCATAATCACTGAGAAAGGTTTCATAGGCCTGATTGCGGGCAGCTTCGCAGCCGTAGACCCGGTAGGTCAGCGCGTTGCCCGTCCGATCCAGGGTGGCGCTGTTCAGCTGCCCCGCACTCTGCTTATAGGTCTGGTTAGCCCGGGTGACCTGTCGCCTGAGCCGGGCGGCTGTGACATAAGCCAGCGGGATGAAGCCTGAGGCAAGCAAGGTGAGGCGCCAATCATAGCTGAACAGCAGGGCCAGATAGGCGATCAGCACCACCCCGGTGTCAAACAGTTCTGTGGTGAACTTACGCATACCTTCAGTGCAGACGTCTACATCCGCTACGGCTTTGGTCAGGATATCGCCTGTGTTTTGCTTACGCGCATCCGACTGCTTCAGATTAACCAGATGGTTATACAGCATGTGGCGCATGCTGCGGCTGCTGTTATTGGCAAAACGCCGCACATAGAACCGCTTGATGCTGCGCAGCAGCTGGACTGCCAGAATCACCAGCAGATAGCTGCCGGCTAACTTCAGCATGGCCGGATAGGTCTGGCGGCCGCCCATGATGTCGTAGAGACACTGGACCAGCTGGCCCTCAAAATACGGTCCGGCTAACATTCCCACGTTATACAGCAGACCGGTCATTGTGACCACAATCAGCGAACGGTATTCCCGCCGGAAGTAGGAAGACAGGCGGTCTGGCCGGGGGACCGGCCGGATTGAGGGGTCCCTTGCGGGAGGTGTGCCTTTCATGAGGAGGCCGCCCCGGCCTGAAAACGCTGCGTAAGATGAGAAAAGCCGGCTTTGCTTTCTGTCCTGGAACGCAGATAGAGCTTCTCCAGTAACTGACAGAACTGCTCCTTTTCTTCTGCGGTTAGGGCTTTCAGCAGGTACTCGTAATATAGTGCTTCTACGCTGGCTTTGGAATTTTTCAGCAGCTCCGCTTTTTCAGTGGCAAACAGGCGCTGCCGGCGGCCGTCAGCTGCGTCTGGATCCCGGCGTAAGTAGCCTTTGCTTTCCAGACTGGCCGTGCGGCGGGCACAAGCGCCCTTGTCCAGTGTGAGGAGAGCTCGGAGCTCGGCCTGGGTTATCCCCGGATTTTTGCGGACTCCATGAATAAAATCATATTCCGCGGGACCCACGCCATCTATCCTGAGCATACGGGTGGTGAATTTGCTCACTTCCCGGGCTATTTTAGTCATCTGCCGCCGGCTGCTATCCATCTTGAGCCTCCCTGAAAAGGATGTAATATCAACTAATTGCACATTAAAGCTTGGCTGCCAGCCTGTCAAGTGTGATTTTCCGACTGCCTTAACGGTCTGATCAGAACCTCAGCTTGCAACTGCCAGACCTGAACATCAGGGCCGGACCCCGTGTCAGGACCGGCAGATCATGGTAAACTTTACAGCTGATATGGCTGCCGGCAGCAAGGGAACAGAAGCGGCCAGCGCTGGGCTTTGAGCAGGAAAGGGAGACGGCACATGGTTAAAAGAACACAAATCCGGCATACCCTGTTGTTGCTCCTGACGGCGCTGATCTGGGGCTGTGCCTTTGTCGCTCAACAAGTGGGGGCTGATTATGTCGGCCCGTTTACCTTCCTGGCCTTACGCAGTTACCTGGGTGCGCTGGTTTTACTGCCGGCAGTTTTATGGCACCGGCACCGTTTGTCCTGGCAGGACCTGAAAGCCGGGATTCTGCTGGGCCTGTGGCTGACCGCGGCCAGTTATTTCCAGCAAGTAGGCGTAGGTCAGACGACCGTCGCCAAAGCCGGGTTTATCACCACGCTGTATGTGATATTTGTACCTTTCCTTACCTTCCTGATTTACCATAAGCGGGTTACAGCCCGGATCTGGTTTTGTGTCGCGCTGGCTTTAGGCGGCCTATATTTGCTTTCCCATATGACCCTGGCCCTCTCTGCCGGGGATCTGATGGTGCTGCTGTGTGCCCTGTTCTTCAGCGGCCATATTCTGACGGTTGACCACTACAGCCAGAAGACTGATGGCCTCACGCTCAGCTGCATTCAGTTTCTGACCGTCGCCGTTCTTTCTACTTTGGGAATGCTGCTGCAGGAACACGCGGACTGGTCCGCCATCCGCCAGGCCGGTCCGGCCATCCTGTATGCCGGCCTTTTATCTTCAGGGGTGGGTTATACACTGCAGATTATTGGCCAAAAGAGCGTCAGTCCTACCGTAGCGGCCCTGGCAATGTCTCTGGAATCGGCCTTTGCGGCCCTGGCGGCCTGGGTGATTTTAGGCCAGCAGCTGAGTTTTGCTGAACTGGCCGGTTGTCTGCTGATGTTTATGGCCATTGTGCTGGCTCAGTTGCCGGATAGTCGCAGCAGGCAGCCTGCCTGAGCCCCTTCCGCGCGCTTCGGCATTGTCCTGACCTGAATCGCAAATTATTAAATTATAAACAGGTACAGCCGCCTGGATAAAGCTGACAGGATCTTAACTGTCGGATAAAACACCCGCCAGGGAAATCTGCTGCCGGAGCAGACCTGAAACCGCCTTCAGCCCCTGCCGGTTCGGATCAGCCGCGTTCGCAGCCGGTCCAGTGGCGGATAGAGAAAGAAAATGAGCAGGAAGTTACTGACCCCGTGCAGCAAGTCAAAAGGCAGACCGGAGATCCACCAGGCCACGGCAGTCTGCCAGCCGCCGGCTAACAGGTAGATAAAAGCGTACAGCAGCCCAAAACCAAGTCCATATAATCCTCCGGCAGCGGCCCTGGCCAGGCGGCCTGCCCGCAGCCGGTCCAGCAGCCGGCACAGCAGCCAGAGCAAAAACCAGATATAGACATAGCCCCACCACCAGAAGTAAAAGCCATAGTAGATGCCTTCCAGCAACACAAAGACGGTAATGATCGCCAGGGCCTGGCGCTGAAACCAGTGCGTGTAGAGCATGAGCAGCAGGGTCACGATCTCAACGTTGGGTAGCGGCGCCAAAGCAACCTGGCCGCCAAACAGCGCTGCGGTCGCCAGAGCCAGCTGAACCAGGCGCCTGACCTCAAGCTGTGGTGGTGTTGTCTTCATAGCTTTCCAGAGCCAGGCGGAAATGATCCCCATCGGCCACCGGCTGCTGGTCAATGGCGTATTGGCCGTATTGGCCGTTTACATAGATAGCCCAGTACTGGCTGCCGGTGGTAAAATCTGCCTGTACCCCATTAACGCTGTACAGGGCAAAACCATAGCTGCTGGCTTCGCCGTCTAGCTCAAGCACTGACTCGGCGGCTTCCTTCAGATAGCTGGCGTCGGTGCGAACATTAAACTGCTCTTGCCGGCCGGAGCCGTAATCCACTTCCAGCGTGATCTGCTTACTGCCCTGGCTGGTCTGGGGGCGGTTATACTGCCAGATGGCACTGAGCAAGGCCGCAACCAGCATAAACAGCAGCAGCACCATCCAGCCGCCGCGACGCGACGGCCGTCCGGTTGCTCCGGACGTGGCCGGACCGGCCGGGTTGGGCATTTTTCCAGACATAGGGATCTTCCTTTCCGTTCAGCTTGGATTTTGCTGTTATACCGTGGGCGGGGCATCCGCCTGCGACGACTGGCCGAACACACGTTCTGCGTAGCGCACGCTTTCCATGGCGTTGCGGCCGTAAAAATCGGCCCCAATCTGATCCGCGTACGCCTGCGTCAGCACCGCGCCGCCAACCATGACTTGAATCGCGGGATCTGCGGCCTTCAACTGGCGAATGGTCTCTGCCATGGCGGGCACAGTGGTGGTCATCAGGGCGCTCAGCCCGACCAGGCGGACCTTTTCTTGCAAGGCGGTGCGGACAATTTGCCCGGGCGGAACATCTCGGCCCAGATCTAGAATCTGGAAGCCATAGTTTTCCATCACCGCTTTGACGATATTTTTTCCGATATCATGGATATCTCCCTTAACGGTTGCCAGGATGACCCGCGGACCGTTTCCCGCAGAAGGCGGGAGTACCTGCCGCAGTTCATCAAAGGCTCGCCGGGCCGCTTCGGCGCTCATCATCAGCTGCGGCAAAAAGAGGGTGTGCTGCTCAAAACCCTGCCCAACCTGATCCAGCGCCGGTATGATAACCTGTTGAACCAACTCCAGGGGGGCGGTCCCGGCCAGAGCCTGGCGGGCGGCCTGCCCTGCATCCTGAGCCTGACCGTGAATGACGGCGGACCTGAGCCGGACCGCCGGCGCAAGGGGCTTATCGCCTGTTCCGGTGCCGGGCGGGCCTGCAGTGGGCGAAGCGCCGGCCGCGGCCGCCTGGGGAGCAGCCGGCAGGTCTGTGGCTGTTTGCGGCACTTTTCCGGCAAAACGGATGTAGCTCAGGCAGTGTTCATCCAGGCCCCTGAGCGCCAGGTAACTGTGATAGGCCTTTTGCATCTCCAGGGAGAAAGGATTCAGGATGGCGGCCTGCAGGCCGCGCCCCAGGGCCAGAGTAAAGAAGGCCGCGTTGATCAGTTCCCGGTGCGGCAGGCCAAAGGAAACATTGGAGACGCCCAGCAGGCAGGGCAGGCCGAGTTCCTGCCGGATCAGGCTGATGCTGTCCAGGGTGACCTGCGCGGCCGCTGCGTCTGCGGAGACGGCCATGGCCAGGGGATCAAAGATCAGGTCCGCGGCGGACAGACCGGCCGCCAGCGCCTCATGCAAAATGTGACGGGCAATATCCAGCCGCCCCTGGGCCGTGGCGGGGATTCCTCTGGCATCCAAAGTCAGGGCGACCAGCAGGCCGCCGTACTTCTTCACCAGAGGGAAGAGGGCCGCCATACTTTCAACTGTACCGTTCACGGAGTTAATCATGGCCTTGCCGTTATAAACCCGGAGGGCGGCAGCCAGGGCCTGAGGATTTGAACTGTCCAGTTGCAGCGGCAGGTCGCAGACACTCTGCAGTTCCTGGACGCAGCGCGGCAGCAGGCTAACCTCATCGACTTCCGGCAACCCTACATTGACGTCCAGGACCTGGACTCCCTGCTCCTGTTGCCGCAGACCTTCCCGCACGATATAAGCCAGATCCTGCTGCCGCAAAGCTGCCTTAAAGCGGGGTTTGCCGGTCGGGTTGATGCGTTCGCCGATTAAAATCGGCCGCGCCCCCATTTCACAGGCTTCCTGACCGGAACTGATCACTCGCGGCCGGGTAGTGGCCGTGGGCCTGAAGGGGAGCGTTGCCTGACTGCCGGCAGTGACAGCGACCAGCTCCCGGATGTAGGCTGGCGTGGTGCCGCAGCAGCCACCGAGCACCCGGGCGCCCTGGCGGGCCATCGCCAGCATATCGCGGGCAAAAACGGGGGCGGTGACATCATAAACGGCCTGGCCCTCCTGGATGCGGGGCAGGCCTGCGTTGGGCTTGACCAGCAGCGGTACGGAGGCGACGCTTGCAAAACGGGGAAACAACTGTTTCATGTCCGCGGGTCCCAGGGAACAATTCATGCCCAGGACATCGGCGCCCAGGCCTTCCAGCAAAGCGACCATGGCTTCCGGCGTGCTGCCGCTCAGCAGGCGGCCCTGCCGGTCATAGACGTTACTGACCATAAGCGGGAGACTGCAGCTCTCCCGCGCGGCCAGAACAGCGGCCTTGGTCTCATAGGCATCGTTCATGGTTTCAATCAGGACCGCCTCCGCGCCGGCCTCCGCGCCGAGGCGGACAACCTGGCTGAAAAGCCTGACGGCCTCTTCAAAACCAAGGTCGCCTGACGGGGCCAGCAAACGCCCCAGCGGACCAATATCCAGCGCGATAAAACGCCAGGGCTGCCCACCCTGAGCCTGGTCTCTCGCCTGCCGCGCGCAGGCGACCGCGGCGGTCACCACCTCCTGCAGGCTGGGCAGACCTGGCGTCTGACCGTCATATTTCAAGGCGTTGGCCCCGAAGGTATTGGTGCAGATCATGTGGCTGCCTGCTTCATAATACTGCCGGTGCAGGTCAATGATGCGATCCGGATGCCGGAGATTCCAGATTTCCGGTAGTTCTCCGGGCTGGAGTCCCTGACGCTGCAGCCAGGTTCCGGTGCCGCCGTCCAGGTAGAACAGTCCCTGGTTTATGCAGTCAAGCAGTTTCATGGATTTTCTCCTCCTTCTGGCGGTACGCACAGACTGGCTGCGAACAGCTGTCAGGACAACCCTGCCCCGGCTGCCTCTCCGTTTGATCAGTCGGCCCTGCCGCTTCCGGCCGGGGCTGACGCAGTCCGATAATCGCGCTGACACTTTTTTGCGGCAGCATCAGCAGAGACGCAGTCAGATTCAGCCCGATCAGCCGGGCGCTTTGCAACAGCTCCAGCAAAGGCGGCTGACAACTTAAGGGCAGATCGCCGTAACCTGGACTGAAGCGGGCCAGCCGCTCGCTGCCGGGATACCGCTGGGCCCATTCCTCATCCAGCGCGTCACAGAAGGCCTCGATCGCGGCCGTCGCACAGGCGTCTGTCAACAGTCCGACCGTCGGTGAAAGCAGCATGCTGCGCCGCTGCATGCGTTCTGCTGCCAGCCCGGTGGTGGCGGCCAGCAGAATAGCTTCCCGGCAGGCAGCCAGATGCCGGGCCAGGCTTTTCCCCGGCATCCACAGAGGGCCCAGCTGGCAGCCGCCAGCAGCGTGAGCGACGGGCACAACAGTATAACAGGCTGCATAGGTCACGGCGGTGTCAAAGGAGGAGCGGATCTGCTGCAGATGTGCCTGCAGCCTTGCTTCCGGCACCTGTTTTCCCATGCCCAGATAACGCAGGATTTCCGCCTCGGGGACAGCGACCCGCCTGGCCGGCCAGCGGATGACCTGAATCTGAGGATCCGCGGCTTTCATCCTTTCAGAATCTCCTCCAGATTGTTGAAAATTTTAGCCGCTACCTGCGGGTGGTTCATGGAGTATACGTGCACGGCTGGCACCCCGTTAGCCAGCAGATCAATGATCTGTTCGGTTGCGTAAGCGATGCCGGCCTCCTGCATGGTGGCGGGGTTGTCTCCAAAGCGGTCCAGAATGTAGCGGAAACGCTGCGGCAGCACGGTGCCGGACAACGCCAGGATGCGGCGGATCTGCCTGGCGTGCGTGACCGGCATGATGCCCGGGATGACCGGAATTGCGATACCGGCGTCCCGCACTTTGTACATGAAATTGTAGAAGATATTGTTATCAAAAAACATCTGCGAAGTCAGAAAATCACAGCCGGCGGCCGCCTTGTCCCGCAGGTGACGGATGTCCTCGCGCTGGCTGGGCGATTCCGGATGACCCTCAGGATAACAGGCAGCGCCGATACAAAAGCCGCCCCGCGCTTTAATGTCAGCGATCAGATCTGAAGCATGGTGGTAAACGGATGCCTGGTCAGCTGCCGCGCCTTCCGGCCGGTCACCGCGCAACGCCAGAATGTTATGAATGTGGCGCGCCTGCAGCAGATCCAACTGGTACTGGCTGTCCTGCCGGCTGGCTCCCAGGCAGCTCAGGTGGGCCAGCGCCGGCACCTGGTATTTGTCCTGGAGATCGGCGGCCAGCGCCGCAGTATAAGCCCCGGTGCCGCCGCCAGCCCCGTAAGTGACGCTGATGAAGCTGGGCTGCAAGCCGGCGATGGATTCGGCTGCCTGGCGCACCGTCGCCATGGAAGCATCATTGCGGGGCGGAAACACCTCAAATGATAAAGAAGGCTGCGGACGGTTTAGAATATCGCGGATGAACATATGCGGACCTCATATTTCAAAGGGATGGTAAGCGTCTGGTCTGTTTTTATTAATATACCAGATTGGGCCAGGAAAGACCTATTAATCTTAGCTATGACCTATGATAAAGCCACCCTATTAGAGGTGGCGTCCGTAACGAAGCTCCTGCGGGTGAGGGTGCCCCAAAGTAAAGCAACCATAAATCAGAAGCGGGCCAGCAAAGTATCTATGGCTTCCGGCGGGGTGGCCCAGCTGGTGGCCAGCCGCACTATGGTGCGGGTATCGTCCAGCTTTTGCCAGTCTTCCCAGGTAACATAGGGGCTGAGCCGGTCAGCCTGCGCATTTGTCAGAATAATGAATTGCTGGTTAGTCGGGGAGGCGTAGTAAAAGGGACAGCCCCGGGCCAGCAGACCCGTCTTTAGGCGTTGGGCCTGGACAATTGCGTGCCGGGAGATCTGAAAATAAAGGTCATCGGTAAACAGGGTGTCAAATTGCAGCCCCAAAATCCGGCCTTTGGCCATTAAGGCGCCGTTTTGCTTGATAATGCTGAAGAAGCCGGGGATGAGCCGGGGCTCAGGCAGGACCACCGCTTCGCCAAAGAGCGCACCGACTTTGGTGCCGCCGATATAAAAAGCGTCGCAGCAGCGGGCCAAAAAGGGCAGGTCAACATCATTGGTTAGCGCGGCCAGGCCGTAACCCAAACGGGCGCCGTCCAGGTACAGCGGCAGACCATAGTGATGACAGACCTCAGCCAGTGCGCTTAATTCAGCGCGGGTATATAAGCTGCCAAGTTCAGTGGGCTGAGAAATATAGACCAGGCCCGGCCGGACCAGATGCTCCCGGGCGGGTTCTGCCTGGTAGGCCTCCAGATAGCGACGGATTTGCGCCGCACTGATTTTCCCTTCCTGGCCCGGCAGGGTCAGAACCTTATGACCACCTTTTTCAATGGCGCCGGCTTCATGACCATTGATGTGCGCGGTATCTGCGGCCAGCACGCCCTCATAACTGCGCAGCAGGGCGCCGATGACGATGGCGTTGGTCTGGGTGCCGCCGGCTAAGAACTGGACGGCGGCATCGGGACAGTGACAAGCCGCCCGGATCTTTGCCCGGGCACTTTCACAGTAGGGGTCCAGGCCGTAACCCACGGTCTGTTCCAGATTGCTTTCTGCCAGGCGCTGCAGAATGCGGGGATGAGCGCCTTCCATATAATCAGAATTGAAATAATACATCTTTAGTCCTTTGCTACTGCATAGTATGGCCACAAGGCTGAGAGCCATATTGTAACCTTACCGGGACCTGAAGGACAGCGCGCACGGGCTGCATTTTGCTACCAGGCTTATGGTATTGGCAGGACGCTGCTTGAGCCGCCGGAACAGGGCATATGGGATAATATAGGATCTGACACTGGCTCACTTCATGGCCAGCGGTTACGGACGCCGCGTCAGACAGGCATAGGCTTGGCTTAAATTGCCAGGTGTTGTTCTAAAAGGCAGCTATCTTTTATTCGCTTAATGAAGGCTGGCCTGACATGACCTTAAGCTCAAGCTTATCTCAATGAAAGGATTAATCTTTGTTTCAATCTTTTCGGATAGTCCAGAATTACGATTTTACTCAGCAATTACGCGCTTTTATTGCTTCTATTGTGCTCTTTGCTGCTCTTTGCTAAGTTGAGGCTGCAATAATAATTACGAGCTTCACTGGAGGGTAAATATGATGTCGCAAGATTACAGCAAAACAAGTTATGATGTGATCGTTATCGGTGGCGGGCCTGCGGGGTGTACGGCTGCGGCAGCGTCAGCCCGGGAAGGCGC
>JAQWFM010000082.1 GCA_028704415.1 Oscillospiraceae bacterium
GCCTGGAAGGCGGGGGTGGCCGGGGAAGTGATCGGTATCCCGCAGGGGTCCATTGGCGAACGGCTGTATACCGCTAAAATAAATCTTAGTACGCCGGATCTATTTGCCTGGACCCTGGTGGTGATCGGTCTGAGTTTGCTGGGCGAGCGCTTGTTTATGCGGGCACTCAGCCGGCTGCAGCGCTATATCAGTCAGTAAAGCGAAGGAGGAAGCAGATCATGCCTCTGCAATTGCAGTCAGTCAGCAAAAGCTATGCGGGCCACACGGTGTTGCACGACATGTCGCTCAGCTTTCCGGACGGCCAGCTCAGTCTGATTACGGGACCGTCTGGCTGCGGCAAAACAACCTTGCTGCGCTTACTGACCGGGCTGGAGCAGCCGGATCAGGGGTTTGTCAGCGGGCGCCAGCGTCCCCTGGCTGTCGTTTTCCAGGAACAGCGGCTGTGTGCTGCCCTGAGTGTCCGCGCTAATCTGAAACTGGTCCGGCCCCACGCCGATGATGCCTGCCTGCAACAGGGGCTGCTGCGGCTGGGGCTGCCGCCTGCCTGTCTGGGTCAGCCGGTCACGGAGCTGTCCGGCGGCATGCAGCGCCGCGTCGCTATCCTGCGTGCGTTACTGCCTGATTTTAAACAGCTGTATCTGGATGAACCTTTCCAGGGCCTGGATGAAAAAGCCCGTCGGCAGGCCCTGGATTACATCAGGCAAAAAGCAGCCGGTAAAACCGTCCTCTGGATTACGCACCATCCGGAAGAATTGACGGAGCTCAAGCCGGCGGTTACCCTGCAGTTGCAGCCCTATTACCCCGGCCGCAGCCGCTAAGCCCGGGTAAGCCTGCAGGTCTGAGCCTGCGGGGCAGGGTAAGCTTACCGGCATTGGCCTGAGCTGATTTTTAGTGCTTTTTCCCTTAAATTCCGCTTGACAGTTGAGCAAACGCTCAACTATAATACTTCTTGCAAGATAGTTGAGTGAGTGCTCAACTAATGCAAATGAGATTGCCAGGAAAGGAACGGGAGCAAAGATGAAGCAAGCATATTTACTGGATGGTCTGGATTGTGCCAGTTGCGCGGACAAAATTGAACGGGCCGCCCGTAAGCTGGACGGGGTTCAAGCCTTAACGGTTAATTTCGCCACAGAAACCCTTGAAGTGGAAAGCGACGGCAGTAACCCGGCTAAGTTGCAGCAGGACCTGGTCACCCTGATTAAACGGCTGGAGCCGGAGGTAAAAGTGGTGCCCCGGGATCAGGCTAAGTCAGGGCGTAAAACCGTATCAGCCGGGCGCACCTGTGCCTGCGGCTGCGGCAGCGCGGCGGATAACGGACAGGACCTGCCGGCCGGTGTATCTCTGGTGCCTCCTGAATCCAAATCCGGCCATGAGCCTGAGCTGCGTGCGGCAGCCGGAACTGAGACTGAAGAGGAAGAGGAAGAAGAAGAGGGCTTCAGCCGCCGCATCCTGCTTAAGCTCATCAGCGGCGCGGTTCTCTTTGTAGCCGCCATGCTGCTGCAGCGCCTCACCTCACTTTCCGCCCTGATTCCGGACCTCATCTATTTGGTCTCCTACCTGATTTTAGGCTTTTCGGTTCTGAAAGCAGCCGGCCGTAACCTCATCCGTGGTCAGATTTTTGATGAAAATTTCCTGATGAGCGTAGCCACTATCGGCGCTCTGGCTCTGGGAGATTTCAGCGAAGCCGTGGCTGTCATGCTCTTTTATCAGCTTGGCGAACTGTTTGAGGATGCTGCCGTCAACCGTTCCCGTCACAACATCAAGGCTTTGATGGATATCCGGCCGGATGTAGCTACAGTTAACCGCGGCGGCAACTGGCAGACGGTCAGTCCGGACAGCGTGCTGATTGGCGAACATATCCAGGTTCAGGCCGGTGAACGGATTCCGCTGGACGGTAAGCTGATCAGCGGGCAGGCTTTGCTTGACACCAGCGCGCTGACCGGGGAGTCCATGCCTCGGGAAGCAAAGCCCGGAGACAACATCCTGTCTGGCTGCATCAATACCAACGGGCTGTTGGAAATAGAGGTGACCAAGGCTTTTGGGGAATCAACGGTCAATAAGATCATTGACATGGTGGAAAACGCTTCCAGTAAAAAGGCCAGTTCAGAGCAGTTTATCACGACTTTTTCCCGCTACTATACACCCGCCGTGGTGGGGATGGCGGTCTTGCTGGCTGTTATTCCGCCGCTGGTAACCGGTGGCAATTTTGGCGAATGGATTCACCGCGCCCTGATTTTCCTGGTTATTTCCTGCCCCTGCGCCCTGGTTCTGTCCGTGCCGCTGTCCTTCTTTGCCGGTATCGGAGCGGCTTCCCGGCAAGGTGTCCTGGTGAAAGGCGGCAATTATCTGGAAGCTCTGAGCAAGCTTGATACAGTAGCCTTTGACAAGACCGGGACCCTGACACAAGGCGTCTTTGAACTGCGGCAGGTTAATCCTGTCGCGGGTGTCAGCCAGGAGGAACTCCTGCATCTGGCCGCGGCGGCTGAAAGCTCGTCCACCCACCCCATTGCCCAGTCTATCCTCCAGGCCGATCACAGTGATTTGAGCCAGGATCGGCTGGAGAATTTTGAAAACCTGGCCGGACGCGGTTTGAAAGTTCGCCTGAACGGTCAGGAAGTGCTGGCCGGCAATCTGCGCCTGATGCAGGAAAATCATATTGCGGTTACGCCTCTGAGCGGTACCGGAACCCACGTCTATGTGGCTTCCGGCGGTCATCTGGTCGGCAGTCTGGTCATTGACGACGCTCTGAAAGCGGACAGCCCCGCAGCCATCCGCCTGTTAAAAGCACGCGGCGTTCGCCGGATTGTGATGCTGACCGGTGATAACCGTAAAACTGCGGAAGCAGTGGCCGCTCAATTGGGCGTGGACGCGGCGGCCAGCGAACTCCTGCCGGATCAAAAGGTCAGCGAACTGGAAAAACTGGCTGGCAGCATGAGCAAGGGCAAGCTGGCGTTTGTCGGCGACGGCATCAATGATGCGCCGGTGCTGGCGCGGGCAGACATTGGCATTGCGATGGGCGGTTTAGGTTCAGATGCGGCGATTGAAGCGGCCGACGTGGTCTTGATGACTGACGAACCGACCAAACTTGCGACAGCGGTGGATGTGGCCCGGGCCACCCATAAAATCGTCATTGAAAATATCAGCTTTGCCCTGGGGGTTAAGGGCCTGTTCCTCCTGCTGGGCGCGCTGGGGATCATTGGTATGTGGGCCGCGGTTTTTGCAGATGTCGGTGTGGCTTTGATCGCTATCATCAACGCTATGCGGCTGTTGCGCTGGAAACCCCAGCAACAGCTGAGCGCAAATTTGAATTCGGCCGCTCATAACTCAGCATATGATCAGGAAAAGGTAGCCTGATCAACTAATCGGTGATTTTGGCGACTTTGCTGAAGCCCAACCCTTTACGGCACCGGTTCATCTGTGGTTAGATGAACCGGTGTTTTTACGTTGGCCCGGTGTTACTGACAAAATCTGATTGAGAGTAAGTTCATGTTTGCTTCAGCCATTAACCAATTGATCATTATGGTTCTGCTCATGGCCGTGGGCTATGGCGCCGCCCGGCTTAAAATCCTGGATCAGACGGCGCAGCTAAGGCTGTCGGATATCATCCTCAAAATCGCCCTGCCGGCCTCTATTTTGGCGGCGGGAAATATGGAGCGGCAGCCGCAGCATCTTCAGATGTTCCTGCAGATTATCCTGATCGCGCTGGTTTATTTTACGGTGGTGTTTCCGCTGACCTGGTGGCTGGGCGCTTTACTGCACCGCCGCCAAAAGGGCGGTCAGCTGCTCTTTGCCTTTTGCGTGACCTTTGCCAATGTGGCCTTTATGGGTTTCCCCGTGGTGCGGAGTGTGGAGGGAGATGACGCAATCTTTTTTGCGTCTCTGTTCATGATGGTATTTAATCTGGCGATTTTTATTATGTCCCCGCTGTTTATGAGCCAGGGTGAGCGGATTCAGCCGCGGACCATTCTGTTGCAGCCAGGTATTATTTCCATTGCCGGCATGCTGCTGATATTTTTGTTTCAGATTAAGCTGCCGGCGCCGCTGCAATCATCCTTAAGCATTTTGGGAGATCTCTGCACGCCGCTGAGCATGCTGGTGGTGGGCGCGCAACTGTCGCAGGCGCCGCTGCACCTCATGTTTACCAGGCCCCGCCTTTATTTAATTTCAGCCGTCCGGCTTCTGGGCGTGCCCATCCTGATGATTTTTCTGCTGCGCCTGCTGCCCGTTTCGCCCTATATAGCCAGAATCGCCGTCCTGATCAATGCGATGCCGATTGCTTCGCTGGTGGCTATTTTGATGGAGCGGTATACCGGCTCTTCAGAAGAAAGTTCACTGGCCGTAGCCCAAAGCATGCTCTTTGCGCTGCCCGCGCTGGTCCCGGTTATATCACTGCTGCAGCAGTTCTTTCCGCAGTGACATCAAGCTGGCGGCGCCTGTTTGACGGCCGCTATATAATGGAATCACCGGTAACGGCCTTTGCGCCGGCGCGGCAATTGGCGGGAGGCAACAGGCGGGTAGAGAGGGAGGATTGCTCAGAATGACAGATATTTCACACGGAGGGGCCCTGCCGGGGGATCCGACAGCCCTTGATATAGCTCAGCTGCAACAACAGGCCGCTGCGGCCTGTCAGGCTTTACTGCAGCAGGCCCGGCTTAAGCCTGGCGATATCCTGGTGGTGGGTTGTTCAACCAGCGAAGTAGCAGGAGGCAGGATTGGTCAGCTCAGCCAGCCACAGCTGGCCCAGCCACTGCTGGAAGCCCTGCTGGCCGTAACACGCCCGGCCGGGCTTGTCCTGGCGGCGCAGTGCTGTGAACATCTTAACCGTGCGCTGGTCCTGCCTTCAGGAACCTGCACAAGAGAAAAGGATGAGCTTTGCAGCGTGATCCCTCAGCCCAAGGCCGGCGGAAGCTTTGCCACTGCTTATTACCGCTTGCTGCCGCAGCCGGTGGTACTGCGACACCTTAAGGCTGACGCTGGCCTGGACATTGGCCAGACGCTGATTGGTATGCACTTGCGGGAGGTGGCTGTGCCGGTCAGACTGGCCGTCCGCCAAATCGGCGCGGCGGTGGTAACGGCCGCCCGCACTCGTCCGCCTTACATTGGGGGCGCCCGCGCGGTATATGATCAGACCTTACTTTAACGGACCGGCAAGCAAAGCCCTGGGGCTTCTGAGATTTTGCCGGCCGCGCCGGCTTGAAGGTCAGCGCGCGGGCGGCCGCGCTTTACCAGTCAGCTAATTCATCCGCATTTAGTGCAGCTAAACTGCGCGCACAAAAATCTGACTGCAGCCGCAGCCAGTCATCATTAGCTGCGCCTACGGCCAGACTGCGGAATCCCCCGGCTCTGGCGGCCTGGATACCGGCGGCGCTGTCTTCAACGACCAGGCAGCTGGCGGGGTCCAGGCCCAGCGCTTGCGCGGCCTTTACAAAAACTTCAGGATCAGGTTTAGAATGGCTGATCTGGCGGCCGTCAATCCGGACGGGAAACCAGTCGGTCAAACCGCTGGCGGTCAGCAGGCTTTCCGCGTTGCGGCTTGATGATGCCGAGGCCAGGCGATAGCCCAGATCAGCCAGGCCCTGTAAAAACTGAACGACGCCGGGGAGTACACAATGCTGATCCAGGCGAGCCACTGCCGCCAGATAGGCTTCGTTTTTGCGCTGGGCCAGCATTTCCTTTTCAACCTGACTATAAGTGCGGCTGGCCTTTTCAAGGATAATATCCACGCAATCCATCCGGCTGACACCGCGGAGCCGCAAATTGATGCTCCGGTCAAAGTAAATGCCCTCCTGACGGCAGATCAGTGCCCAGGCCTGGTAATGCTCTTCATCAGTGGACAGCAAGACCCCGTCCACATCAAAAATGACTGCTTTGATAGCCGGATGCGACTTGGCCGGCGGGCCGCGTCTTTGGCTGCCGTTAGCGGCAATACCAGCCGGGGCTGGTCCGGGCTGAGCTGAACCGGCCGGTTTTGATGGGTAAACTTCAGGCCCGCCCCGCTCTGCAATTGGTAGGTGGCCTGCCCGCCATGAATGTCAAGCTTAATCCGGTTGCCCTTAAAACAAATCTGGAAGCCAAATCCTTCCCACTGCCGCGGCAGGCGGGGCCAGAAGGCTAAGTGACCGTTTTCGGCTGACATTCCGCCAAACCCGCTGGTAAGCGCCAGCCAGGTTCCGGCCATATTGGCCAGATGCACCCCATCCGCGGTGTTGCCCTGCCGGTCGTCCAAGTCCAGCCTGGCGCTGCTCATAAAGTAGCGGTAAGCGTGCCCGGTCCAACCCAGCCGGCAGGCCATAGCGGCAAAAATCGGAGCGGAAAGCGAGGAATCATGCGTCGTACAAGCCTCATAAAACAGGTAGGAGCGGCGCTGGCTTTCCGCATCAAACGCGGAAGGCCACAGATACTGCGCCAGCAGCAGGTCCGCCTGTTTACTGACCCGGTGACGGTAAATATTGAGGGCGTGATAGTGCATTAACAGAGGGTGCTTGTCAGCGGGGGTGGCGGCAAAATCCCATAACGGCCGCTGCAAAACCTGATCATCCTGCAGAGGCAGTCGGTTTGCTTCATCATAAGGTAAATACATTTGGTCGGCAGCTTGCTGGCAGGCCGCCGTAAACCCGGCTGGCTCCAGGTGCAGTCGCTGTAACAGGGCGCTTAATCTGTCCGGGTCGTGTTTTTGCAGCAGCTGGAGGACCGTTACGGCATAGCTCAGATTTTTTTGCGCCATCAGATTAGTGTAATAATTATTATTGACCAGCGCGCTGTATTCATCCGGACCGGTGACTTCCTGCAGGCAGAAGGCGCCGCCCAATGTCTGGTTATAAAAGCCCAGCGACAGCCAGAACCGCGCGGTTTCCAGGACGATTTCCGCGCCCATTTCCCACATAAAGTCCAGATCAGCCGTAGCCTCAAAATAGCGGCGGCAGGCCAGCGCGATGTCCGCGTCAATGTGGTACTGCGCGGTGCCGGCCGGAAAGTACGCCGAGCATTCCCGCCCGTCTATGGTGCGCCAGGCAAATAAGGCGCCGCTGTGCCCCAACTCCCGAGCACGCTGCCGGGCCTGGGGCAGGATAGACCAGCGGTACACGAGCAACTGCCGGGCCAGTCTGGGATCGGTATATAAAAAAAAGGGGAAGATATACATTTCTGTATCCCAAAAGTAATGCCCCTCATAGCCTTCGCCGCTTAAGCCTTTGGCAGCCACGCTGCTCCAGCCATTGTGTCCGGCTCCCTGCAAAAGATGAAACAGATTGACATGCAAGCCCTGTGCCAGGCTGAGATCCCCGCGGATGTCGCAGTCAGCCTGATCCCAAAAGCGGGTCAGCCGTTCTTTTTGCGCGGACATAAACTGACCTACAGGGCGCCGGCGGTAGGCGCAGGCCAGCTCGGCAGCGCGCTTCACCAGCTCGGACGGGGGCGTTGTCGGCGCCAGATCCCGCTGATCCAGCATCACGATGTATTTGCTTAAGGTTACAGCCGTCTTCCTGGCGCTCAGGCTGATTTCAAAGCTCAGCTCCGGCGCTAAGGGATCATCCCGCCGGGCTTGGGGAACGAGCCCGGCGGGATGATCCGCGGCGGTCTCAGCTGCCGGGGCCGCGCTTTCTGCACAAGTTATCCGCGCCGCCACCGCCAGGGCGGCGGACAACCCTGAGTGGCGGGCATCCTGGCGCAGCGCAACCAGACCGCGGCTGGCATCAGCCAGACTGTCGCGGCAGGCTAATTTCAGCCGGTCGGCCTGGCCTACCCGCGGGTCACTACCGCCGTTGCGGTTACCGGCGTGTGCGTCCAGCTGCAGGCCCAGTCGCAGTTTAGCTGCCCCGGTCTGGCCAGGCAGAAAGCTGACACGGTAGGTCTGTAAAGCCAGGTTGGCTTCCGTCAGGCTGACCAGACGGCAGGATTCAATTTTCAGGGTAGGACCATTTGGCACCGCCCAGTGCAGGCTCCGGGTCAGCGTTCCGTCTACCATGGACCAGCTGCGCCGGTAGTGACTGATTTGACCTGCCTGAAAGGCCGCGGTAAACCTTAACCTCAGGCCGTTGACTTCCAGGATAACCGGCAGGGGATTGGCCAGGTTCATCATTGTCTGACTATCCTGAGCATATCCATAGGCGGTCTCGCCGTAACGGATGGTTTCGCTTTCAAAAAAACCGTTAATGAAACTGCCGGCCAGGCCATCGCCCGGCTGGCTGTCGTCGTCCTCCTGCCAGGCTCTCAGGCCAATATGACCGTTGCCCAGGGACATTAAGGCTGCGGTGCTGCGTTCGGTCTCCCCGCTTTCCGGTTTTGTTTCTATTAATTTCCACGGATGCAGCCCCAGGCGGTTGACCGGATCCGGCCTGCCGGTTTGCCGGTTGGCGGGCTTGTCGTCAGTGTTGCGATTAGTCATGTCAGGCCTCCCAACCCCGCTTAACCCTTTACGGCGCCGGTCATGACACTGTCAATGATGTAGCGCTGAGCAAAGAGATAAAACAAAACAACGGGCAGAATGGTCATGACCAGACCGGCCAGGGCCAGATTCCACTGAATGTTAAATTCGCCAAAGAAATAAAAAGTGGATAACGGAATGGTACGGAGTTTAGGATCCTGGATCACCATGGATGGCAGCAGGTAGTCATTCCAGTAGCTGATGACATTCAGAATGCCAACGGTGATGGCCATAGGGGTCAGATTAGGAAAGACGATGCGCCAAAACAGCTGCCAGCGATTGCAGCCGTCAATGGTAGCGCTTTCCTCCATGGACAGCGGCACTTGCGTCACCGCG
>JAQWFM010000022.1 GCA_028704415.1 Oscillospiraceae bacterium
CCGGTCCATAATTCGATCTGAGCAGCCCTCTGGAACTGGACATACCAAGACCATTCAGGATTTTGCAGCCCTTCTTCTCAGCATTTTTCAGGAATGCGGTCTTGGACGGGTTGTAGCAGGCATCAAACCGAGTTCGATATCTGGAAGCCTAAAACTTCAAACCATTGATATGACTCACTTTGCTGAGTCGCCTTGACAACTTAATACCCCAAGTTCTCTCCATCAGTTCTCTCCTTTTTCCGAGGGATATCTGAGACCTGATGTTTGGAGATATAACACGGAGAAGTACCCAAGTGGCTGAAGGGTCTGCACTCGAAATGCAGTAGACCGGCTAAACCGGTGCGAGGGTTCAAATCCCTCTTTCTCCGCCACAATCTGTCCAAAAACCCTCGTTTAACGAGGGTTTTTTGGTATCCTGGCCTCAATTCATCTTTTATTTTGTGAATTTCAGGGCGAACGCCCCATTCCTGACAAATGAGTCAGCCACTTTTCCCCTTAATTTTGGCTTATAGCCGACAGTAAGCCCCGGATCCCTGCCGCTTGACCTCCAATAAGCCGATACCGGCTTATTCAGCGTGTCTTCAGCTTCCCCTTTAGGCCGGACTGTCAAACGCCCGCCCGGTTTTAAAGAAAGATGCTCTTTCGGGACGCGCTTGTCAATAAGGGGAAAATGTCTATAATACAGATATAATCAGTGAAACAGATGAAAAAAGACAGCCAAACGCAAAAACCGCATATACTGCACGACGTGGAACGGTGACAATTCCCGCTTTGCCAGGGCCGCGTGGAGGATAATGGGTAGTCCGGGAAACGTGACAGTCCACCACGCAAACAAAACCACGCAGGACGTCTTGGTTATAACCGGATTCACCGATATTCTGACAATTCAGTAAAGGGTAATGGACGGCAACTATGAAAAACGGTAAATTTTTCACCGTCGGCATGGCCGCTTTATCAGGCGCCACTATTTTGCTTTTCGCGGCGGCCTGCTCGGATCGACAAAGCGGCATCGATTATGCCGCTTCGGAGAACTGGGCTTACGCGGAGCTGGAACAAGACGATAAGGAGGCCGATGTTTTTTTCGTCTGTCCCAAAGTCTAAAGTGGTGAGAACGGCTATAATATGGCGCTTGACGATACGGAGACAAAGGCCGATTTCCTGGGGGCAACCCTTATGGAAAAGGGAATTTATGACGATGAGGCACGATTTTTTGCGCCTTACTATTGACAAGCGGGACTGAACATCTACGGGCTTTCGTCCGCAGACAGGGAGCAGTATCTGGAGGCTGCCTATGAGGACGTTAAAAACGCTTTCGAATACTATATGGCGAATTATAACGGGGACAGGCCTCTGATTCTGGCGGGGTTTTCTCAGGGCGCGGATATGTGCCTGCGGCTGATGAAAGAGTATTTTGACGACGAGGAAAACGCCACGCTACTGGTGGCCTGCTATGCTATCGGCTGGAGCATCACGGAGCAGGAAATGAGCGCATACCCGCACCTTGCCATTGCGAGCGGCCGGACGGATACAGGCGTCATCGTTTCGTTTAACAGCGAGGCGGAGGATATTACAGATTCTCTGATGATTCCGGAAGGAACCCGTACGCTCGCCATAAACCCGCTTAACTGGAGGACGGACGGAACGGTTGCGGACAAGTCCCTGAACTTGGGGGCCTGTTTCACCAATTACGAAGGTGAGATTGTTCAGGAGGTGGCAAACCTGACGGGCGCTTACATAGACGATGTGCGGGGGGCCTTAAAGATAACGGACGTTACGGCCGAGGCGTACCCGGCGGTTCTGGACATCTTCGAGGACGGTGTTTACCACTTGTACGATTACCAGTTTTTCTATCGCAATCTGGAGGAGAATGTGCAGGACAGGATTGAATCCTTTCAAAGTCAGAGGGTGCAGATAACCGTAACAGGGGAAGGTCAGGCGGGAAATTCAGATGAATGAACAGCTATTCCGGAAAAAAAGCATGGACCGGATTGCCTCCCCGGAACAGCTCAATTATTATGTGAAAGTGTCCAATCCCGGCGTGTGGATAATCCTGACGAGCATTATTCTGCTGCTGACGGGCCTGTGTGTATGGGGAATTTGGGGAAAACTGAACACCACCCTGACCGTACCGGCGGTCAGCCGGGAGGGAACGCTGTTTTGTTATGTGAAGGAAGCCGAAGCATCGTCGCTCGCACAGGGCATGACCGTCCGGATTGGCGACGCGGCGTACCCGGTGTCAATGGTGTCGGACGAACCGGTTCAGGTGCCGGAGGATTTTGACGCTTTGGTTTTACGGATCGGCGGCTTGCAGACGGGCGACTGGGTGTATACAGTTGCCGTCAGCGGCACGTTACCGGAAGGTGTGTATGAAGCTACCATCGTTACGGACAGCGTGGCGCCGATATCCTTCCTGTTCAACTAGAGGAGGGCCGGATGAAGCAACAGCCTGTTAAACACCCGGTGACCAAAGGATACGCCAGAGTCCCCGTTGTCATGCAGATGGAAGCGCTGGAATGCGGCGCTGCATCGCTGACGATGGTGCTCGCCTACTATGGAAAATGGTTGCTGCTGGAACAGGTGAGAGCTGACTGTGGTGTGTCCCGAGACGGCTCTAACGCAAGGAATATTTTAAAAGCCGCCAGAAGCTACGGACTGCTGGCAAAAGGTTATCGTTACGAGCCGGAGGAACTGAGGGAAAACGGGACCTTCCCTTGTATCATTCACTGGAACTTCAATCATTTTGTCGTGCTGAATGGCTTTAAGGGAAACAAGGCGGTCATTAACGATCCGGCAAAGGGTAACTACGTTCTGCCCATGGAGGCGTTTGATGAGGCCTTTACGGGTATCTGCCTGATGTTTGAACCGGACGCGGCTTTTACACCGGGCGGAAAGCCGAAAAGTGTGCTAGCTTTTGCGAGAAAGCGACTAACCGGAACCGGAGTCGCGATTTTCTTTGCGGTGCTGACCACCGTGATCGCGTCGCTGACGGGCGTTATCAGCCCGGTGTTTTCCCGTATCTTTATAGACCGCCTTTTAACGGGCAAAAACCCCGACTGGCTGATGCCCTTTCTTTGCGCCTTGGCAGGATTCAGTCTGCTGCAGGTGGTGGTGGCGTGGATACAGGCAGTGTATACCCTGAAAATTAACGGCAAGCTGGCGGTTGTGGGAAGCACGGAATATATGTGGAAGGTCCTGCGGATGCCGATGGAATTCTTCTCTCAAAGAATGGCGGGGGATATTCAGGGAAGGCAAGCTGCCAATACCACCATCGCGGCGACGCTGGTTAATATTTTTGCGCCGCTGCTGCTGAATACGGCCATGATGGTTTTTTATCTGGTCGTGATGCTGCGGTACAGCCTTCCGCTGACGCTGATCGGACTGGGCTCCCTGGCGATTAATCTGCTGGTTTCCAATGTGATTTCCAAAAAGCGGGTCAACATTACCCGGGTGCAGATGCGTGACGCAGGCAAACTCGCGGGAGCGACTGTAGCGGGGATTGAAATGATTAAAACCATCAAAGCCAGTGGTGCGGAAAACGGTTTTTTTGAAAAATGGGCGGGCTATCAGGCGAGTGTCAATAACCAGAGCGTCCGGTTTGCCAAACTGGATCAGTATCTGGGGCTGGTGCCGACCGCCGCGTCTTCCCTTGCCAATGTCGCTGTGCTGATGCTGGGGGTATGGCTTACCATACAGGGGGAGTTTACTGTCGGTATGATTATGGCCTTTCAAGGCTTCCTGACTTCCTTCAGCGGCCCGGCCGCTACGCTGATTTCCGCGGGGCAGACCCTACAGGAAATGCGTACCCAGATGGAGCGGATTGAGGATGTGCTCGAATACCCTGCCGACGCCAATTACACGGAGACTCCCCTGGATGAGGAGGCCGAGTACGGTAAATTATCCGGTGAGGTGGAAATCAAAGGGCTGACCTTTGGCTATTCCCGGCTGGCGGAGCCCCTGATTCAGGATTTCAGCCTTTCGCTGAAGCCGGGAAGCCGTGTCGCCCTGGTTGGAGCCTCCGGTTGCGGCAAGTCCACTGTCGCCAAACTGCTTGCGG
Source organism: Oscillospiraceae bacterium (assembly GCA_028704415.1). Taxonomy (GTDB): domain Bacteria; phylum Bacillota; class Clostridia; order Saccharofermentanales; family Fastidiosipilaceae; genus JAAVLZ01. Next base: position 4,055 of record JAQWFM010000022.1, read on the forward strand.
GACTGTATCAGCCGTGGAGCGGCGAAATTTTGTTTGATGGCAAAGCCATGCGGGAGATCGACCGCAGTGTGTTCACTGGTTCCCTTGCAGTGGTGGATCAGGATACGGCGTTATTTGAAGACACCATCGCTAATAATATCAAAATGTGGGATGCCGCTATCGAGGATTTTGAAATGATTATGGCGGCGAGGGACGCGAGCCTTCACGAGGATATCATGCAGCGTGACGGCGGATACGGCTATCGGTTGACTGAGGGCGGCAAGGATTTTTCCGGCGGGCAGCGTCAGCGTCTGGAAATCGCGCGGGCGTTGGCGCAGGACCCCACCATCATTATTCTGGACGAGGCAACCAGCGCTTTGGATGCCAGGACAGAATATGAGGTGGTCAGAGCCATTAAGGACAGGGGTGTGACCTGCGTCGTCGTGGCGCACCGGTTGTCAACCATACGCGACTGTGACGAAATCCTCGTCATGGAGCGCGGCCGCGTGGTTCAACGCGGTACGCACGAGGAACTGTACGCGCGGGAAGGCTTATATCGACAGCTTGTCAGAAACGAGTGAGGATGTGGGATTCGTGGGCTGGTTTGACGAACAGATTAAATTGCGCAAAAAGAATGACGAAGAGGTATTCGCGGAATCCTTCCTCAATCTGGCCGATGCGGTGATGGGGACAAGATTGAGCGATACCTTTCAAAATGACTGGCAGGCCGCCAAAGGTGCGATTGATGAAATCCTGAAGTTTTACCACGCGAAAAGCCGGGAGATGCCGGATGACATCCGGGAGACCGAAGACCAGCTGGAAAATCAGATGCGGCCCCATGGAATTATGTGGAGAACCGTGCGGCTCAGCGACGGCTGGTACCGGGACGCGGCGGGCGCCATGCTGGGCGTTTTTAAAACGGATGGCAGCGCGGTGGCGCTGCTGCCGTCCGGCTTGAAAGGATATCGCTTTTTTGATCGAAGCAGCGGCAAATACGTCAAGGCGGATCCCCATACAGATATGCTGCTGAAACGCAGTGCCGTCTGCTTTTATAAGCCGTTCCCCTTAAAAAAACTGGGGATCACGGATTTGCTTCGCTACATACGGGAAACGCTGACGCCCGCTGATTTTGTCTTCTTTGGCGCTGCGGCGCTGGCGGTAGCGCTGCTGGGGATGCTGACGCCGTTACTGAATAACCTGATTTTTTCAAGGATTGTGGTGGAAGGAAGCCTTCAGACCGTGCTGGCTATGGCCATGTCTATGGGCTGTGTGTCGATGAGCGCTGTGCTGGCAAGCGGCGTGAAAGCTCTGCTGATGGCAAGAATCCAGACGAAGATGGACGTTTCCGTCCAGGCGGCGACTATGATGCGGGTGCTATCTCTTCCCGTCGACTTTTTCAGACGGTACAGCGCCGGCGAGTTGTCGGGGCGCTCCCAATATGTTAACACCCTTTGTGACAAGCTGGTGTCCACGCTGTTTTCCACGGGACTGACCTCACTGTTTTCGTTGGTATACATTACGCAGATTTTCGCCTATACGCCTGCCATGGCGGTTCCGGCGCTGATCGTGATTCTGGCCACGGCGTCCTTTTCTGTCGTCTCGGCGCTGGTCCAGTCGCGCGACAGCCAGCAGATAATGGAGCTTTCGACCAAGGAAAGCGGCATGAGCTATGCGCTGATTACGGCGATTCAGAAGATTAAGCTGACCGGCGCGGAACGGCGCGCGTTTGCGAGATGGGGCAACCTATATGCGACCCAGGCGGACATGAGCTATAATCCGCCGCTGTTTATCAAAGTGAACACGGTGATAGGTACAGCGATCTCCCTGTTCGGCATGGTGGCGCTGGATTATGCGGCGATGAAAAGCGGCGTGACAGTTGCGGATTATTATGCGTTTACCGCAGCGTATGGTATGGTGTCCGGCGCTTTTCTGTCGCTTGCAGGTGTGGCGATGACCGCCGCCGGCCTTCGGCCGATCATGGAAATGGCCAGGCCGATGCTGGAAACCGTGCCGGAGGTATCCGAGGGCAAGCAGGTGATCCGCGGCCTGTCCGGCGGTATTGAACTGTCCAACGTATGCTTTCGCTACGACGAAACCATGCCCAATGTGCTGGATAACCTCTCGCTGAAAATTCACCCCGGACAGTATGTGGCGATTGTCGGAAAGACCGGATGCGGGAAGTCAACCCTGATGCGCCTTCTGCTCGGTTTTGAAAGACCGCAAAAAGGGGCGATTTATTACGACGGCAACGATTTAAATACCCTTGATCTGAAATCGCTGCGCCGGAAAATCGGTGTGGTCATGCAGAACAGCAAGCTGTTCCAGGGTGATATTTATTCAAACATCGTGATCTCCGCCCCACAGCTGACCATGGAGGACGCCTGGAAAGCAGCGGAATTGGCGGGTATTGCGGAGGATATCCGCGACATGCCCATGGGAATGCACACCGTGATTTCCGAAGGCAGCGGCGGTGTGTCGGGCGGGCAGCGGCAACGGCTGGTCATTGCGCGGGCCATAGCGCCCAAGCCCAGAATACTGTTGTTTGATGAGGCGACCAGTGCCTTGGATAACCTGACGAAAAAACGGTGTCAGAATCGTTGGACACCCTGAAATGTACCCGCATCGTGATTGCCCACCGCTTATCCACCATCAAACAATGCGACCGGGTTCTGGTGCTGGACAAAGGAAAAATTATCGAGGACGGGCGCTACGAGGAACTGCTTGCCCGGAACGGATATTTCGCACAGATGGTGGCCCGGCAGCGGACGGATGAAGGTAAGGGGGGAGGATAAATTCATGAGCAAAAGGAGGTGTCCTGCCATAAGGCATACCGAAGCAGAAAGAGAACAAACGGCAGACTTGCATTACGAATGTAAAATCCATTCAGATAGTACTGTTAATAAAGCGGGACGGGAATCCGCCCGGAAACGGAGGAAGCGGCCATGGGAGGAAGCAACAAATTTTTGGAGCAGGCCCAGACGGTGAAAAGCACGGAGGAACTGCTGAAGCTGGCGGCGGCGAACAACGTGGAGCTGACCAGGGAGCAGGCAGAGGCGATGTACGCGCAGCTTGGCAAGACAGGGGAACTGTCGGACGATGCGCTTGACCGTATCACGGGTGGGGCGCGTATTCTGGACCCAATGAAGCGCGGCTGATTCATGTAGCGCCACCCCGGTCATCCACCGCGCAGCACGAAGACTTACAAACTATTCACGAAGGGAGAAATCAGCTATGCTCATCAACAATGAATTTTTGGAACAGGCAAAAGCAGCTAAGACCGCAGAGGAATTCAGGGCGCTGGTCAAGGCAGGCCACGGGGAGCTTTCCGCAGAGAAAGCGGAACAAATATGGGCCAGGCTCCGCGCGTCAAACGAGCTTTCGGACGACGATTTGCATGATATCGCTGGCGGTATGATCAGTCCCCGCTGATCACGGCCACGGATTCGGAGAACGCCAGTTTACCGGACATGGAAAGCGACTGAACAAAATCCGGCAAACTGCGGTAAGCAGGACTTAAAAAGGAGGGTTCGGCTATGGAATTTAACCAGGAACTGTTGGAATTGGCAAAATCGGCGGGCAGTATTGAAGCATTACGGATCATGGTAAAAGCCAAAGGGATCAAGTGGTCTGAAGAAGAAGCCAAATCGGCATTTGCCCGTGTCCATACGGCGGGTGAGCTTACAGATGACGCGTTGAGCCATGTCGCCAGCGGCGCAGATCTGGGATCCCTGCCCCCGGGCGGCTTGATTCATCCAACCTCGTTTGATGATGAGAAATTCCGATTGCCCTGAGCTATGGCAGCCGGTTGAATATCCGACAAAAATGGGAGGAAACCCGGGATGAGTAAAAAACTACTGAGCCTGCTCCTGGCCGTGGGGTGCGTCTGGTCTTTTTCGGCCTGCAGCAGCAGCGGCACGGCTGCCACTACCGCCGGTACTACCGCCGCTGATACAGCCGCCACTACCGCCGGCAGCAGTGACAGCGACAGCGCTGCAAGCGACGACGTATCGCTGGAAGAGGCGACCAACGTCATGCAGGCAATGGAGACCGCCAATACGGACGACAGTCTGCTGGAAAAGTACGACAAGGTTGCCTTTAACTACACCTATACGCTGGCAGACGGCACCGAGACCACCCAATATGCCTATCAGGACGCCGACCGCTACGTCACGGAGTATGACGGTTACATTTACATTGACGAATACGGCGATGTATACGGCTATGACCAGGAGAACGGGAAGGCGTTCCACTGTCTGTTTGTCGGGGATGCCTATGATGCGTTCCACGAGAGTGAGTGGCTGGCTGGCTTCAAATACGACGAGGTAGAAACCGTGCTTTCCCTGGAGGAAAATGACGGCATGCTCTTAATTTCCACCGAGGTTTCTGATACGGAGTTCGTGGATACCTATGCGAGCCTGTTTTCCTACGAAGCTGGCGCTTTCAAAAAACTGCGGTTCCAATACCAAACGGATGCCGACTCGTATGAAATACTGGCTTCGACCATAAAGGCTCAGGCCGCGGACGGAACGGAAACTACCCTGATGTCAACTGAACGGGTGGACGACCCGGAAACGTATACGCCGGACGCTGCAATTACCGCGGCCGTATTTGAGGGGGATCAGAGAACGCTCACCCTGACGGTCGATGCGGGTACTGCCACGGTTCGGGTTTTTACCCAGACCGTTACCCGGGGCAGTACATTTCAGATTCACCTGCCCGACAGTTACGATACGACGTTGTATCTGGACGCCGCATACAGCGAGCCCAGTACCGGCACCACGGATGACACCTCTGACAAGGTTGTCTATGTAAAAAGCTCGACGGAGCAGTGACACAAGGCACCCCGCCGGACAGCCCGTCCGGCGGGATGCCTTGTCCGGTTCCGGCAGAAGCTACCGGGAGAAGGCGCAATGTGAATACGAACTATTTGTGTGAGACAAAGCTGAAAACCGAGAGCCCCGAACTGCACCGGCGGTTTACCAACAGCGTGTTTTGCATGCTGCGGATGTTAAATAAATACCAGAACGTGTTCCCCACCTATACGGATCATACCGCGCTGCACTCGCTGGAAGTGATTGACTTCTGCAATTCACTGATTGCGGACCAGATTGACGAATTGAATGCCGATGAGGTTTACATCCTCCTGATGAGCGCCTATCTTCATGACAGCGGGCATGGGGATTACGCAGACGGATTACCGGGAGTTTTCCCGAAACATTGATTTCGGGGACTATTTTAACCGACACAGCGATGCGGCTGTCCCGGACATTATCCGGGATTTCCATAATGAATTCAGCGGAGCCTACATCAATAAATACGCGGAGTTTTTTGAAATACCCTCGAAGGCGCATACTTTCGCCATTGTGCAGGTGTCCAGAGGACACCGCAAAACCAACCTGTCTGATGCGCGGGAATACCCGTCGGCCTATGAGGTGGCGGGTGGGAAGACAGTCTGTCTGCCTTATCTCGCGGCCTTGATTCGTCTTGCTGATGAACTGGATATTGCCGCGGACAGAAACCTTCAATTTATCTATGACGTTGACCGTATCGATAATGAACGCAGCCGGATGGAGTTTTTAAAGCATCAGGCGATTACCCAGCTCATCGTTCGGGAGGATCTTTTTGTCATGGAAGTGGCTACGCAGGACGAGAAGGTATGGGCAGGTGTTTTGGACTTAAAGAACAAGTTAAACCATACGCTCCGGGAGTGCCGGGAAGTTGTGGCACAGAGAACAGCCTTTGAGATTTCCCAACAGCAAGTGATCATACACCGGGTGCCGTAAAACGAGCTGCCAAGCGCTTTTTATGAGGCTCACGCGAGCCGGAAAATCAGGCCAAGGAGGAACGGATATGGAAAGCAGGAGCACACCCCGCGCGGAGGAACTGACCGATGAAGAGATGGGCAGGGTGTCCGGCGGGGATACGGACAACCTTTTAGGGTATGATGAAAGCCTGCCCTTTCACATAAGGGGGGACAGCTGCTCCCGGTTTGTCTGCATCCGCTGCGGAGCCGCAGGCAACGGGACGGCGGCGCACCTGTGCCATTACAAGTCGCGCACCAATGTCCCGCGGGGAAATATCTGTGAAAACTGCGCCCACGGGCTTCGGTATGCAAAAGACGGTCAGTTGGGCGTGCTGTGCGATCCGGCGCGCGTTTACACTGTCTGAGCCTGGAACGGCTGCGCCGACCTTACAAGCAAAACCACAAACGAAAGAGCGGGGAAAAACGATGACAATCAATATGCAGAAGGACGGGACGACATTGACGATAGCTTTGGACGGAAGACTGGACACCAGCACGGCACCCCAGTTGGAGACAGCGCTGAAGGAGAACCTTGCCGGCGTGGATGCACTGGTATTGGATATGAAAGGGCTGGACTACCTGTCCTCTGCGGGGCTGCGCGTGATTCTGGGGGCGCAGAAACAGATGGGCAGACTTGGCGGTCTGGTTATCCGCAATGTCAACAAGCTTATCATGGAGGTGTTCGAAATCACCGGGTTTAGCGATATTCTGACAATCGAGCAGGAGTAGCCGGAAGACCTGTAACCGCAAACGGCTGGGCAGGGTGGAATGGTGGGCCATATACAAGGGATATTATCCGATGAACCAGTGAACAGGGGCAGACAGCCGGAGCTGGATATCGCAAAGGCGGTGCTGGTGTTTTTTCTGGCGTTTATTCATTGCACCATTGAATGCACGCCGGAAGAAAACCTGATTTCGGGGATACCGTACTTGTTTGACACCGTGATTGGCGGCCCCTTATCCGCGCCGATGTTTATGTTTGCCATGGGCGTGGGTATGGTTTATACCCGGGAGGGGTCTGCCGGCGATTTAGCCAAGCGGGGGCTGCGGATTTTCACGGCCGGTTTTGTTCTGAATGCGTGCCGATACACCATTCCCTATCTGCTGGGGTATGTCCTCACAGCGGACTATGAGAAGTTTATCGAGCCGCTGCTGTATCGCACCCTGTGCAACGATATTCTGCAGTTCGCCGGCCTCGCCATGCTGCTGATCGCCTGGCTCCGGAAACTGAAAACTCACGACCTGCTTATGCTGGGGATCGGGCTTGTGCTGTCGCTTGGCGGGACATGGCTTAATGACACTGACGCTGGCAGTCCGCTCGGTAATATTTTCCTGGGCTATTTGGTGGGGACAACGGACGCGGCGGGCATGGTGCGGTCCGATTTCCCCTTACTCAATTGGTTTATCGTTCCGGTGGCAGGATACGTGTTTGGGCGTGTCCTGATTCGGGTCCGGGATAAACGGATATTTTATGAGTGGCTGTCACCGCCCTGTCTGCTAGCGACTATTATTTATTTTGCCATCGGCATTAAGACTGGACGCGGCATGTTCGGGGAAGGACAAAATTGCTATTATCATATTGTTACCGAGGACGTTTTAATGAGCCTTGTCGGAGCGGTAGGGATACTGGGCGTTTATTTTTACCTGCAAAAGCGACTGCCGGAATACAGTATAGGCTGGATAAGGGAAATCAGCCGGAATGTCACGCGAATTTACGGGATTCATTGGGTGCTTATTACGCTGACGGTCAATGTATTCCTGTATAAGCTCAGGGGAACGCAGGAGCTGATGGTTCCCGCCGTTATGCTTCTGGCTCTTGGCATTACCGCTGCGGCTATAACCCTCGCGCATTTTTGGCCGGGTAAGGCCAGGAGCCGGACGGGCGGAAGGGAGCGGTCGACTAAATGAGGACACATTCCTTTAAAACCAAAATTCTCCGGGCGTTTGTAGTGTTTTCCGCCTTGCTCATCGCGACAATCTGCCTGACGGTCGGTCTCTATTACCGACATCAGGACCTGGAACGCTACGGCGACCTGGCCTATTCTTATGCGGAAACGGCAGCGGCATATATCGACGGGGACAAGGTTTCCGGCTATGTGGCGAGCCTTCAGAAAGATGAGTATTACGAGCAGGTCATGGATTTTCTGAACAGCACGCTGACCCATACGGATATTCTGTACTATTATGTGTTTGTCCCGTATGAGGACGATCTGGTTTATGTGTGGGACGCGGACGAGGCGGAGGGCGCCTGCCCGCTCGGGTACCGGGAAGACTATATGGAGGGCGGGAAAGAAGCATCCGTCAACGCGATGGCCGGGCTAACAGCCGGGGAGTTCCACGTTACGCACGACCCTACCTACGGGTATATCGGTTCGGCCTATTACCCGATCCGCAACGCCGCCGGAGAAGCGGTGGCGCTGGTGGGTGTGGATTTATCCATGCCGGATATCAACAGCGGGCTGGCGTACTTTGTGGCGGTGATCGTGGTCTGCGTCGTGGCGGCCGTCGTGATATTTATCAGCATTTTATATTCGATATTCCGTCAGTCCCTGATTGTTCCGATTAACCGGTTGAATGCCGCGGCAAAAAAAATGGTCGGCAATCTGGAAAATGAAGACGACATGGACATTGAGATTCATACCCGGGATGAAATCGAGGAGCTGGCGAAGGCCTTCCGCCAGATGTACGGGGAGGTAAAGGCGTATATTCACAGGCTCACCCATATCACCGCCGAAAAAGAGCGGATTGAGGCCGAGCTTGACGTGGCCAAACACATCCAGGCGGCTATGCTGCCCTGCATCTTTCCGGCCTTCCCGGAACGCAGCGAATTCGACATTTACGCGACCATGACACCGGCCAAGGAAGTCGGAGGTGATTTTTATGATTTCTTTCTGGTAGATGACAATCGCCTGGCCGTGGTGATGGCGGATGTTTCGGGCAAGGGTGTTCCGGCCGCCTTGTTTATGATGATCTCCCAAACACTGATTAAAAGCGCCGCGCAGACGGGACTTTCGCCCAAGGCGGTTCTGGAAAAGGTGAACAACCAGCTTTGCGTGAACAACGAAGCGGAAATGTTTGTCACGGTATGGTTGGGAATCCTGGAGATCTCCACAGGAAAGATGGCGTGTGCCAACGCCGGTCACGAATATCCGGCCGTTAAGCGCCGGGACAGCGGGTTTGAGCTGTTTAAAGACAAGCACGGATTTGTCCTTGCCGGGATGAGGGGCTCCCGGTATAAGGAATACGAGTTACAGCTGGCCCGCGGCGAGGCGATCTTCGTTTATACGGACGGGGTCACGGAGGCCACCAACGCCCACGAAGAATTGTACGGCACCAAACGCGCGCTCGCGGCTTTAAATAAGCGGGAAAAGGTAAGCTGTGAAGAATTGCTGCAATCGGTACACGGGGATGTGAATCAATTTGTCGGCGAAGCGCCGCAGTTTGACGATATTACCATGCTGTGCCTGGAATACCGGGGATGCGGGAGGGAGGAGCCATGAAGGAACAGACAGTCGCCGCCACCGTGGAAAACCTGGAAAAAGTCACTGCCTTCGTGGAAAAGCAGCTGGAAGATCTCCCCTGCCCCCTCAAGACCCGGATGCAGGTGAATATTGCCATTGACGAGTTGTTTGGTAATATCGCGCACTATGCTTACTGCCCGGAGATTGGTTTGGTCACGATCAGGGTGGAAATTTTGAAAAATCCGTTGGCTGTTATCATTACCTTTATTGACAGCGGCATGCCTTATGACCCCCTTGCCAAAGCGGATCCGGATACAACCCTGTCCGCCGAGGCTCGCCATTTGGGAGGGCTGGGCATTTATATGGTGAAAAAGAGTATGGATGACATTGCTTACGAATATAAGGAGGAGAAAAACATCCTCAGGATTAAGAAACTGCTGGAGTGATACGTCCCATCTCTGATAGGATTAATTCTATAAACCGCAAACCGCAGTCTGCGCAACCGATTGTTTAGATTATATGAGGAGAGGAAACCATTATGAAACCCAAAACGCATGTTCATATTTTGGGGGCATCCGGTTCCGGCACGACTACCATCGCCAAAAGCGTCTGCGATCTGCTGGGCTATAAACATTTTGATTCGGATCAGTATTTCTGGTTGCCCACCAGCAATCCATTTACGGTTGAACGACCCCAGGATGAATGTATAGCATTGCTGCGGCGTGATTTAACCCGATCCCCTGAATGGATCCTTAGTGGTTCTCTTGCAGGCTGGGGCGATACTTTTATTGCCTCTTTCGATTTAGTGGTTTTTGTTTACGTTCCTCAGCCTATTAGGGTGGAGAGATTACGAAAACGCGAACGCGAAAGATATGGAGACCAAATTCTGCCGGGAGGGGCAAGGTATGAAGATAGCAGGAAATTCCTAGACTGGGCGGCCGCTTATGATGCCGGAACTAAAAATGGGCGCAGCAAGCTTAAGCATGAAATCTGGCTTAGTAAAATGGACTGTCCGGTTGTGAAAATAATTAATGATGATTTGGCCGCTAGTGTTAAAGCGGTTTGGGACGCCATTCAGAAATAAAGCCCGCGCGGATAAGCAGAAACTGCCTTTGACCCCCAAACCTTGGCCAGCCTTTTATCACAGACAGGCTCAAGCCCCTCGCCGGACCGGGGATTTGGGGCAGGCAGGGCCTGTATTCCGGCTTGACTTCTGCGCAAAGCGCATTGACCGGTCGGACTTCCGACGGCCTTATGGATAAACGCGAATTTGCTTGACAAAGTTTAGTACGAGGATTAATTATACGGCTATAGACATATTGCGGTCGCAAGTTGTTTTTATGTCCGCGGAATTCGCTTTTCACGAACCAATCCTTATTTGAGGCGGGTTGAGAGGACGGCCCAGACAGGTGTCGTATCTCCGGGGCTGCACCAAGCCACTGACGGGCAAATGGCTCGCGCAGCGGACTCCCGGGTGCTGGAAACGCTGGGACAAGAGGCGTTTATGAGCCTGCGGGCAGGCGCCCCGGATTACACTCTGCCCGCCTTCGAAGCCGCGGCGCGCTGCCTTGCCGGACTGGGCGACGCTGCATCGGCTGTATGACGGTACAAATGAGAAGCGGGTAATAAACTGATGAATCTGCGCTACAAGCGTTTCCGCGCCCGTAGCTGGCTGGCGGGCGCCTCAGGGGCGCCATGGCATGAAACTCATGAAGCAGCCTGTGCGATGGGACAATACTATTGCAGAGAGGGTGGACACACTTGAACTGGGTATGAGTAATTCTGGACGGCCTTGTCAGGAGCGCTGTTTTCAATCTCTGCACGGCCTTGGTCTGGCTGCTGCATCCCGACGCCTTTGGACTGCTTTGGCGTAGCTTCCTGGGTGTGGCAGCATTTTTGTTCCTCTGCCTGTTTGTCTACATGGCCCGGGCGCGGTCACAGCTAGCCTCGAAGGTGGCGGTGTGCAGCGGCGCCTGGTAGCTACCCGGGAGAACGATTTTGTGCCGCAGCGGCTGCGTCCCCCCTGGTTGTCGGGGACATGGGCCTCATCTGCGAAAAAATAACGCCGCGGGATAAGACCGGCTCACCCAAAAGTGCAGCTGCAGTTATTCTGCTTCAAAAAGACTGGGGTAGGTAGAGCAAACCGGGCAGACCCAGTCTGCCGGCAGAGCCGTAAAAGAAGTACCCGCCGGTACGTCGTGCGCCGGGTCACCTTCCGCGGGATCATAGATGTAGCCGCAAATCGGACAGGTATAACGCTGTAAATCAGCGGCGGCCTGAGCGGGTACGGCAGGGGTAGCGGCGGGTTTGCCGTAACTGCCAGTGGCAGCAGGCTTTACGGTAGGATCCTCCTCTGCCCGGTAAGTTGGCGCGTTTTTAGGTGAACGGCCCTTCTTGATTTCATGATAATAGGCGTAGGTCAGTGCTTCACCCTGGTGGTACACCGCAGCATCAGTCAACTGCCCAATGTAGAGCGTATGCGTGGCCGCGTCTACCGATTGCAGCACCTGACACTCCAGATACCCCAGACAGTGCTCATGCAAGACGGGCAGTCCGTGTATGGTGTAAACCGGGTTGACCATGGTAAATTTATCAACCTCACGCCCGGAGTGAAAGCCAAAGACACCAATCAGCTCCATGGGCGCATCTTGTGACAAAACGGAAACAGAAAAGTAACCGCCCTGCTCAATCAATTCATGGGTATAATTGTTTTTGTTGATGCAGACAGAGACCAGTTTGGGGTCAGACGACAATTGGACCACCGTATTGGCAACTTGTGCGTCATACAAATCACTCGCCTTGGCGCCTACTACATATAAACCGGAACTAAGGGTATACAATGCTTTGGTATTCATGATTACCTGACCTCCATCTAACTAGCTTTTGAATGCTGGTTTCATTTTAGCACAGACTACTGGCCTAAACCGGAAAATAGACAGGAGGACAATTAAACCAAATGTCAAGACAAAACATTTATGATGACCGGGACTTCTTTTTGCAGTATCTGGAGCTGCGCCAAAATCCCTACAGCGCCAATGCGGTCGAAGAAAATCCGGCCCTGCTGGCGCTCCTGGGTGAGGTGAAAAATCAACGGGTCCTGGACCTGGGCTGTGGCTACGGGGAAATGTGCCAAACTATAGCTGGTCTTGGCGCTGCGCAAGTCCAGGGGATTGATCTGTCTGAAAAGATGATTCATCTGGCCTGCCAGCAAAATAAGTGGCCTCAAGTCAGTTTTAGTTGTATGGCAATGGAAGATATCGGTCAACTGGATGGGCAGTATGACTTGATTATAAGTTCGCTGGCACTGCACTACATTGAGGATTATGAGGCCTTAATGAGGCAGGTTTTCTATCGACTTAAACCGGGGGGACGGTTTGTATTTTCTCAGGAACATCCCCTGACCACCGCGCCGCTTAAAGGCCCTGAGTGGATCAGAACAGCTGACGGACAGGTAGATCACCACCGCCTGACGGACTACATGCACAGCGGCGCCCGCCGTGTTGACTGGCTGGTTGATGGTGTCATCAAATATCACCGGACTTTTTCTGACCTCATTAATGGTTTAACGGCGGCAGGTTTGCAGCTTGATCAGCTGCAAGAGCCGCTGCCATCCGCAGATTTGCTGCAGCAAAAGCCACAATATGCCAAAACCTGGCACAAGCCAGACTTTTTGTTGATCCGCGCGCTTAAGCCAGGTCAGGAGCAGGAGCAGGCTTAAGCCGCTTGGCCAAGCTGTGGCGGGACCGGCTACTACATTGTGGCTACTACATTGACCACGCCGCAGCGAGCCCACGCTTCTCCCGCGCCTCAGACAAAGACGTTCAGGTTTATTGGCTAAAAACATATTCATCCAGCCGCCGGAACGCTTCCTGAACACGACTCAAAGGCAGAGCCAGATTCATGCGGATATGGCAGGGACCGTGAAAAGCGGTGCCATCCTGCCAGGCCACACCTACATCCCAGCCTGCGCTTAGCAGGTCGTTAATGCTGCGGTGGTGTGTCGCGCACCACTCTGTGCAGTCTAAAAAGAGCATATAGGTGCCTTCCGCCGGGAATACCCGCACGCCATTAAAGTGCTGAGCTATGTAATCACAGGCATATGTTACATTACCGCTCAAGACCTCACGCAATGCATCTACCCAGGCTGCGCCTTCAGGTGAATAAGCACCCATCAAAGCATGCATGGACAACACATTCATGCTATTGCAGTGCGACAAAGACGCTTCCTTGTTGATCCGGTCTCTCAGCCAGCTGTTGTAAGTAATTTGATAGCTGCCAACTAAGCCTGCCAGGTTGAACGTCTTGGATGGCGCATATAGCGCGGTGGTCCGCTGTCTGGCGTCTGGGGACACCGATTGCGTAGGGATGTGCTGGTGCTCGTTCAGCGTCAGGTCTGACCAGATTTCATCAGAAATTACGTAGACATTATGCTCACGGAACACGGACATCGCTTGCTCAATTTCCCAGCGCTCCCAGACGCGGCCGCAGGGGTTGTGGGGAGAGCAAAAAATGGCGGCATGAATATGCTCTTGAGCTAATTTTTGGGCCATATCGGCAAAATCCATCCGCCAACAGCCTTGGGCATCCGGTTGCAGCTGACTGTGAATGATTTTGTAGCCATTGTTTTCCAGCGCATGGGTGAAGCCTACGTAGGTCGGTGCGTGCAGCAATACCTTGTCTCCCTTGGAGCACAAAACGTTGAGCGCACTGATGACCCCGCCCAGCACCCCATTGGCATAGCTGATGTCTGCAGGTCTAATGCCGGATACCTTATTACGTGTCTGCTGCCACCAACTGATGGCTTCATAATAAGCCCGTGGCGGCGAAAAATAGCCATAGGCCGGATGCTCAATCCGGGCTTGCAGCGCTAGCTGGATAGACGGTGCAGTGGGAAAGTTCATATCTGCCACCCACATGGGGATGGCGTCAAAGCCGTCTTTAGGCGCTCCGGGAGCGGTTCCGTGTCCAATGCCGTCCACCGCAATGGCATCTTTGCCATGTCGGTCTAAAATAGTTGTAAAATCAAAGGACATATTTCACAAGCCTCATTTCTTCAATATGTGCAGGCTCTGATTGAGCTCTGTCATCAAGACTGCGCTCAATTGGTCTGCTCATTACACAGTAGTAAGATCCTAACGCAGCGCTGACGTTAACTCAAGCCGTTTGGCTTTAATTAACCAATCCCTCCTGCCTGCAATTTGAAAAGTTATAATATACGGTAAAAATACTATTTAAAGGAGTAACAATGATGTTCAGACCAATGAGGCGGAGCAAGCAACAGATATCGGCTGCTGAATGTGAGCAAATTTTGTGCAGTGCCGCCCGCGGTGTGCTGGCTGTGGCAGACGAAGACGGCTATCCATATGCCTTTCCCATGAATTATCTGTACCGGGATGAAAAAATTTATTTTCACAGTGCCCGCAGCGGTCATAAACTGGCTGCCCTTGCCAAAGACCCGCAGGTTTCTTTTTGTGTGATGAATCAGGGTTATAAAAAAGCCGGCGAATGGGCGCTGAACATTGCCAGCGTGATTGTCTTTGGTCAGATGCGCTTGTTGGAGGCAGGCCCGGAGGCGGAAAGCCGGCTGCGTCAGATCGGCCTAAAATACTATCCCGACGCGGTGCAGACTGAGGCAGCTGTTCGCCAAGGGGCAGAACATGTGCAGATCCTGGTTTTAGAGCCTGACTTCATAAGTGGAAAACTAGTGAAGGAATCTTGATTTAGTCCTTGCGATATGCCAAATGTTCGCTTATACTAAAAATGAAATTAGGATAACCTAATTACCGCGCAAGCCAGGCTTATGGAGGGTAAGGAGTTCTTAATGATGGATAAGTTAAGCAGACAAGTTTTTAAAGAAAAGCGAACGGTACTCATCCTATGTGCCGTGGTAATCGTATTAGGATTTATAACCTATCTCATGTAAGTGTTGACTGGGGCAGCCCGAGGGGATCCCTGCCCCGCTCTGAGTGACAACCGTGAGGATAGGGCCAGCCTTTACAGCTAATCAGTTAATGTGCCATAAACCATTTAAGAAAAACATGAATGTGCAGCTCGTAACAACTCCTTAAGTTTGTTACGGGCTTTTTTACACGAATTACAAAAGTGGGTAAAAGAAAGTTTCGGGAAAAGTCTATTATAAACCTATAAACGATATTGAGTGTTTTAATAATTAGCCAAGTGATTTAGGGGGTTTTATTATGATGACAGTCACCGACAAGATTAAACAGACCGCGGCTATGAAGGCTTTTGATTATGTGGTAAAAGATCCGGAGCATAATCTGCCTAAATTGCTGGATACCATCATCAAACTGGATGACTCAGGATCTGTCAGTAAACAATTGACCACGATTAAAACAGCATACCAGGATAAAGACGGCAACTGGCGTCAGCTGATTGACAGCGTGATAAATGAAGTAAATCCGGGGGAAATCCGCCGCATGTTTCAGGCTTTAGCGGTGAATGATGCCTTGATTGGCGGCAAGCACCGTAAAGAATATATGAAAAAATACAATTGCAATATTCCGACCATGATTTTGATGGACCCGACCTCCGCCTGCAATCTGCGTTGCACCGGCTGCTGGGCGGCGGAATACGGCCATCAGCTTAACCTGACCCTGGAGGATCTGGAAGATATTATCCGCCAGGGCGAGGAGTTTGGCTGCTATATTTATCTCTACTCCGGCGGTGAACCGCTAATGCGGAAAAAAGACCTGATCACTTTATGTGAACGGCATCCTGAATGTGGTTTTCTGGCCTTTACCAACGCAACTCAAATTGACGAAACGTTTGCGGATGAGATGCTGCGGGTGGGCAATTTTTTGCCGGCTATCAGTGTAGAAGGCTTTGAAGCGGATACAGATTTCCGCCGGGGCAAAGGCACCTTTAAGGCAGTCATGAAAGCGATGGAAATACTGCGCCGCAAAAAGCTGGCTTTTGGCATTTCCTGCTGCTACACCAGCAAAAACGCGGAATTCATTGGCAGCGAGGAATACTTTGATGCCATGATCAACTGGGGCGCTAAATTCTGCTGGTTCTTTACGTATATGCCGATTGGCAAAGCGGCTGTGCCGGACTTGATGGCCACCGCCGCCCAGCGCAAGTATATGTATGAACAGGTCCGCAAATTCAGAGCCACTAAACCGTTGTTTACCATCGATTTTTGGAATGATGGTGAATACATCGATGGCTGTATTGCCGGTGGGCGCTGCTATCTGCATATTAATGCGGAAGGAGATATTGAGCCCTGCGGGTTTATCCATTATGCGGATTCCAATATTCATACTGACCGTCTGTTGGACGCCTTCCAGAAGCCACTGTTTATGGGCTATCATGACAATCAGCCCTTCAATAAAAATCAGCTGCGGCCTTGCCCGGTCCTGGATAATCCCGGTCGCCTGACTTCCATTGTGGCTCATAGCAACGCCAAGTCCACGGATATCATGGATACTGAAACAGCCAAAGAATACTCTGATAAGTGCGTGGAGCGGGCGCAGGCCTGGGCACCGGTAGCCCGGGATATCTGGCAAAACAGCGTGCGGGGACAGGCTGCTCTGGATAAGGCGGAGAAAGAAAAACTACCGGAAAAACAAGTATAAAGTTGTCTGATTCTACCAGAATGACAGGACCCAGACTTTAAAAATACGGTTATACTGTTAAAATATAGCCAGATTGGAGTAATTGATAGAGTGTCTGAGTCGCCGGCCGGTGCAGCCTGGGGAAAGGCCTGTCTATGCTTAAGGTGTTTCTGGTAGAAGATGAGTATATTATCCGGGAAAGTATAAAAAAGACCATAAATTGGGAGGCTGAAGGCTTTTGCCTGACTGGGGAAGCCGGAGATGGCGAACGCGCTTATCCGATGATTCTCAAAGCGGAGCCGGACATTGTCATTACGGACATCCGGATGCCGTTTATGGACGGGCTTGAGTTAGCGCGCCTGATCAGGGTTAAATTGCCGCAAACCCGCATCATTATTCTCAGCGGGCATGATGAATTTGATTATGCCCGTGAGGCAATACAAATTGGGGTGACCGAATACCTGCTCAAGCCCATCAGCGGCGCGACGCTGTTGACCGCCATTCATGGCGTGGCGCAAAAAATCCAGGCCGATCAGGCTAAGCTGGATTACCGGGCCATTTATGAGAAGAGCATGCCGAAAAACAAAAACTAGCGCGCACTGATTTTTTTAAAAACCTGGTGGATGGTAAGCTGAGCATGAGTCAGGCCCTGGAACAAGGGCAGCATTTTGGGATGGACCTGTCGGCCATTTGGTATCAGGTTATGTTATTTCAGGTGCGCGGCCGGGACCTGGCAGCTCCGGTCAGGGCTGATGCGGCGGAAGCGGACCGTCAGGCTTTGGAAATAGAAGACACTATCATGGATCTGGTGGCGGTGCAAGGCCAGGCTGAAATGTATGAGCAAATCGGGGACACGCTCTGTTTCCTGCTGATGGCTCAAACCAGGGCGGAGCTGGCTGAGACCAAGAGCAGCCTGATCTCCAAAATGAAGCAAACCGCGGAAGGCAGCGATAAGTTACTGTACTTCATTGGCATAGGGCAGGCAGTCAGCCGCTTGCATGAAATTAAGACTGCCTATCAATCGGCCAGCCGGGCTTTTTCCCGCCGCTTCTTTAGCAGCAGCAGCGGCATTTTCAGAGATACTGACTCCGGGATCGTACCGGAAACGGAGCAGACAGAACTAGATATCAGCCGATTGAATATGGACAAACTGGACCGGCGGATTGTGTACAACTTCCTGGCCAGCGGTACAGCTGAGGATGTGTCGGATTTTGTGCGCAATTACCTGATCGGCCTGGGCCGCGACAATCTTAACTCTCTGTTGCTGCGTCAGTATGTTCTGCTTGATACTATTTTTGCCATGGCGGCTTTTTTGAAAAATGAGGGCATCAGTACGGCTCAACTGGAGCAGTTCCAAAATCAGTTCCGCGGGCTTAATGCCAATCTGAGCCTGGAGCAGGCGGAGACGCTGTTGTGCCAATGCTTTGACAGTGCGCTGACCTTAAGGGATTCTCAGTCCCGGCAGCAGTATGGGCGTTTGATAGAGCAGGCTAAAACCTATATTGATACGCATTTTGCCTGTGAGGATATTTCCCTGGCTGCGGTAGCGTCCAGTGTCCATTTCAGCCCCAATCATTTCAGCAGTATCTTTGGGCAGCAAACCGGACTTAGCTTCATTGAGTATTTAACCCAGGTCAGGATGGCTAAAGCCAGAGACCTGTTGTGTTGCAGTAATCTTAAAAGCGCTGAGATCGCATTTCAGGTCGGATATAAAGATCCCCAGTATTTTTGCTATGTCTTTAAAAAGACGCACAATATGACCCCGATGGAGTTCCGCAGCCAGCGGGGAAGCAAGGCGGCCCATGTATCTGCGGGAGCCTCATTTATATGAGCCCGCGGGTGTGGGCGGTATGGCGTTGGGCAGGGCTGAAACATCCCGGTTCAATCAATATCCCGTCAAACCGCCGGCGGAGCCGCCATGAACACAGTATCAGGGGAAAAATCCTGTTTTTTTCATGGCAGGCTTTACTGCCGGTTTTTATTCTGGCGGTTTATGCTATTTTGTCCATGGGAACGGTCTACCAAAAGTATGACCACATTGTCCGGAATATCACCTCGGCTAATACCTACAATGTCAATCTTAAAAAGAATCTGGATGAGTCCATGTATCTGATTGTAATTGGCTCCCTGCGCTGGTCAGATCTCAAAGATACGGACAGCCCAGAAAATCCCTATGTCATTTTGGATGCCGCCGAAACTGATTTTAAGACCATGTTGCAGGCTGCCGACGATCCGGAAATGCGCAATACGCTTAAGGCTATCCTGAAACTCAGCGAAATCCTGCGTAAACGAATGGATGACATAATCCGCAATGTGGAAACTGGCGGACATTACGACGACAACGTCGAAATGCTGGATATGAATATTAACATTCTGACCAAACTGATCCAGGATGATATCGCCGATTACATTTATCAGGAAGCCTCCAGTATGGAATTAGTCCGCCAGGAGGTGTCGCGGCAGGCCAGCCGCACGACAGCCCTGCTGGCTGCCTTACTGGCCTTTCTGTTTATCGGTTCGGTCATTTCCTCCAATGCTTTTTCCAGCATCGTTACGGACCCAATTCAGCAACTCTGCAGTTTATCCTCCCGCTTTGCGGAAGGTGATTTCTCGGTGCGGATTAAGCTGAACAGTCATGATGAGCTGGAAAAACTGGGCGACAGCTTTAACCAAATGGTGGCAGAAATTGCTTCGCTGGTTGAAGATATTAAACGCGAACAGAATAATCTCAAAGAGATTGAACTGAAACTGCTGCAAGAACAGATCAATCCCCACTTTTTATATAATACCCTGGATGCGATCAGCTGGTTGACTGAATCCGGGGAAAAAGCTCAGGCGGTCAGTATGATTGCTTCCTTATCTAACTTTTTCAGAACCGCGCTCAGCAAGGGCCGCAGCCGCATCAGGGTTGAAGAGGAAATCAGTCATATCCGCAGTTATCTGGAAATCCAACAATTCAGGTATAAAGATATTTTGTCTTACCAGATTGATGTTAAGCCCGAAATCATGTCCTGCCTGATCCTCAAACTCACCTTGCAGCCGGTGGTTGAAAATGCCCTTTATCACGGCATCAAACATAAGCGCGAAAAAGGTTGTATTGTGCTGCAAGGCGAGCTTACGAAAACAGGTGAGCTGTGCTTTGTGGTCAAAGATAATGGCATTGGCATGACCCCCTCCGAGCTTAAGCATGCGCAGGCGCTTCTGACGGGAGAAGCCGTAGACCCCAGTCAACATGGCTTTGGCCTCAATAATCTGCAGCAACGGATTCAGATGAATTACGGCGCTGCATATGGCGTCAGGATAGACAGCCATTACGGCCAGGGCACAACGGTTACCCTAAGCTTGCCGGCAGAGCCGGCAGGCGCGTTGCCCGTCACTGCAGAAACGGTAAATCAAGTCGCCATGACGGCCAGACCGTAATTATTTCAACTGCAAATCGTAAAAAATCCTCATGGTATGGGCTGAACAGCGCAAGGCAGATAAAAAAACTAACTGCTTTAAGTAAAAGTTCCTTATACAATAATATAGTCGCTTTGTACAATTAAGACAGATAAAGACCTGACTCATCCGACAAGCTGACTATATATTGCCTGGATGTGGCAGCGTCAGGAGCAGAAAGCGATCTGAAGGAGGATTTTTTATGAAGAAAAAAATGATCAGCACGATACTGGCTCTGTCTATGGTGACAGCGGTTCTGACCGGCTGCAGTGGCTCCGGATCAGGGACGGCTGCGACCACCGCTGCCAAAGCGGACACAACGACGGCTGCAGAGGCAGCTACGACTAAGGCGGACAGCGCGGATGATTCAGGCAAGACCCTGACCATCGGCTTCTCCCAGGTCGGAGCTGAGTCAGACTGGAGAACGGCCAACACAGAATCCATGAAGAGCACCTTTTCCGCTGAAAACGGCTACAATCTGATCTTTGACGACGCACAGCAAAAACAGGAAAACCAGATTACAGCGATTCGTAATTTCATTCAGCAGGAAGTGGATTACATTGTGCTGGCTCCGGTTACGGAAACCGGCTGGGATACAGTTTTACAGGAGGCCAAGGATGCGGGCATTCTGGTCATTATTGTTGACCGTATGGTGAATGTATCTGATGACAGTCTTTATACTGCCTGGGTTGGTTCAGATTTTGAACTTGAAGGTCAAAAGGCAGCGGAATGGCTGAACAGCTTTGCGACGGCCAAGGGCATTGATCCCAAGAGCCTGAATATTGTGGATATTCAGGGGACCATAGGCGCTTCAGCTCAGATCGGCCGGACGAAGGGGTTACAGGATGCAGTAGACAAGTACGGCTGGAATCTGCTTGAAGCCACCACCGGTGAGTTTACGCAGGCTAAAGGCCAGGAAGTCATGGAGTCCATGCTGAAGTCTTATGACAATATCAATGTGGTTTACTGCGAAAACGATAACGAAGCCTTTGGCGCCATAGACGCGCTGGAGGCTGCCGGGAAGACGGTTGGTTCCGATATTGCTAATGGCGAAGTCATGGTTATGTCTTTTGATTCCACCAAAGCGAGTTTAACCGATGTACTCAGCAAAAAAATCACTCTGAATACAGAATGCAACCCCTTGCATGGCCCCCGGGTAGAAGATATCATCAAGGCTTTGGAAGCCGGCCAGACCGTAGATAAGAAGAAGTATGTGGATGAGTCCATCTTTGCGGTGGATGATACGGTCAAATCGGTTACCGTAGATGGCAACAGCTATGATGTGACGGTTGTGACTCAGGACGTGATTGATCAGCGGGCCTACTAATTAAGGCCTGTCACCTCAAAGCCAGCACGCCGGTTGCTTGCCCGCGGGGTCAAACCCTGCCGCGGTGACAGCACACATCACTCTGGCGTTACCCGGCTGACAGCGCGGCGTCCTCAGGCAGTACCTGAAAGGAGCCGCGCTGTTATTTTGAGCTGCGGGCGGGTCAGCAAGAAAGGAAGAAGCTTATGTCACAGCCTGTCATTCTCACGATGAAACAAATCAGCAAAGCCTTTCCGGGGGTTCAAGCTTTGAACCAGGTGGATTTTTGCCTCAGACAGGGCGAAATTCACGCTCTGATGGGTGAAAACGGAGCTGGTAAATCCACCCTGATTAAAGTATTAACCGGGGTATATCAAATGGATCAGGGAGCCGTCTGGCTGGAGGATAGACCGGTACAGATCCGTTCGCCTCAGGAGGCCCTGAGCCTGGGTATCAGCACAGTCTATCAAGAGGTCAATCTTTGTCCCAATCTGACTGTAGCTGAAAATTTATATCTGGGCCGCGAACCTGTGAAGCACGGCCGGATAGACTGGAAGGAGAGTATCAGGCGAGCCGGCGCTTTGCTAAACAAACTGAGCATAGCGGTCAGTCCTTCAGCTATGCTGGATGAGTGTTCGCTGGCGCTGCAGCAGATGATAGCCATAGCCCGGGCGGTTGATATGAACTGTAAAATCCTGATTCTGGATGAGCCCACATCCTCGCTGGATGATGAGGAAGTGGCACAGCTATTTGCCTTGATGCGCCAATTAAAACAAGCCGGTGTGGGGATGATCTTTGTCACCCATTTTTTGGAACAGGTCTATGAGATCAGCGACCGCATTACTGTGCTGAGAAATGGTGAACGGGTGGGCGAATACGATACATCGGCCTTACCCCGCCTGCAACTGGTAGCTAAAATGATGGGCAAAGACTTTAATGATCTGGCGGTGATTCAAGCCGCGCCTAAAGGGCAGGTGGATTCGACAAGCCCCCCGGTCATTGAAGCCAGGGGTTTAGGCCACAGCGGAACCATCAAACCTTTTGATCTGACCATACATAAAGGTGAAGTTGTGGGCCTGACCGGCTTACTGGGCTCAGGCCGCAGTGAAACGGTCCGGACCATTTATGGAGCCGACCGACCAGACCAAGGCAGCCTGAAAGTAAATGGCCGCCCGGTCAAAATCAGTCAGCCTCTGGATGCCATGAAACTGGGTATGGCTTATTTGCCTGAGGACAGAAAAAAAGAAGGTATTATCCCGGAATTGTCGGTCAGAGAAAATATCATCCTGGCCCTGCAGGCTAAGCGAGGGCTGTTTCATCTAATGAGCCGCAAGGAGATGGAAGAAGCGGCAGACCGCTATATTGAGCTGTTGCAGATTAAAACGCCCAGTCGGGAAACGCCGGTTAAAAGCTTGTCGGGAGGGAATCAGCAAAAAGTCATTATCGGCCGCTGGCTCCTGACTAATCCGGACTATCTAATTCTGGATGAACCGACCCGCGGGATTGATATTGGCACTAAAACCGAAATCCAAAAGTTGGTTCTTGAATTAGCCGGTCAAGGCAAAGCGATTACGTTTATATCGTCAGAAATAGAAGAAATGCTGCGAACCTGCTCCCGAATGGCAGTGCTCAGAGATGGAGCGATGGTTGGAGAGCTGGCCGGAGATCAACTGACTCAGGCTCAAATTATGCAGACGATTGCCGGCGGCAAAACCGTTCAGGAGGATAAATAATATGAAGCAGAAACGCTTTAGCTGGCAGCGACTAGTCCACGCGCGCTTGTTTATGCCGCTGGTCTGCCTGGCCGTGGTTTTACTGGCCAATGTTATTCGCACGCCAGATTTTTTTAAGATATCCCTGAACAATGGCGTCCTTTACGGTTATCTGATAGATATCATCAACCGCAGCTCAGAACTGGTTATTCTGGCCGTTGGTATGACTCTGGCTACCGCAGCCTCCGGCGGCCAGGATATCAGTGTGGGCGCGGTTATGGCAGTGTCGGCAGCGATCTGCTGCCAAATTCTTTCCGGTGGTGAGGTATCGGTTACCAGCCTGGCTGCGCCAATCATCCTGGCGGCCTTGGCAGGGGTGGTAGCGGCCGCACTTTGTGGGGCGTTTAATGGTTTTTTGGTTGCTAAACTGCATATTCAGCCCATGGTCGCGACGCTGATTTTATATACAGCTGGTCGTGGTATCGCTCAATTAGTGACGCGCGGACAGATCACTTATGTACGGGTAGATGCTTATAAAGTTCTGGGCGGATATATTGGTAACTGCCCTATCCCGACGCCGGTTTTTGTGGCCCTGATAGTGGTTATAATCATGGCCATAATCCTGAAAAAAACAGCGCTGGGCCTCTATCTGGAAAGTGTGGGTAATAATGGGAAGGCCTCCCGCCTGGTAGGTTTGAACTCGGCATTGATCTGTTTCATGGCTTATGTGCTCTGCAGTATCCTGGCCGGTATTGCCGGCTTAGTGGCCTCCAGCCGGATCTATTCAGCAGATGCAAATAATATCGGGCTCAATCTGGAAATGGACGCTATTTTGGCAGTGGCGCTGGGCGGCAATAATCTGGGCGGCGGCAGTTTTAACCTGACCGGGTCCATCATCGGCGCTTACACTATTCAGGCTTTGACCACGACGCTTTACGCTATGAAAGTGTCTGCTGACCAATTGCCGGTTTATAAAGCAATTGTGATTGTGATTATCGTCATGCTGCAAAGTCCGATATTCCGCAGCCTCATAGCGGGGATGAAACATAAAAGGACGGTGACTGTTAATGAAAAGTAAAAAGCTGAGTCGTTCCGGTCTGTTATTAGCCATAACCATTGTGTTGTTTTTGCTAATGTATGTTAGCGGCATGCTGATCTTTAGTGATAAAGGCTTTGCCAAACCTCAGATGTTCCTTAACTTGTTTATCTCCAATGCCGGACTCATTGTCATTGGCTGCGGCCTGACCCTTGTTATGATCACCGGCGGCATAGATATTTCCGTTGGTTCTGTCACGGCATTAATTTGCACGGTATCCGCTTTTATGATGGAAAATATGGGGCTCAGTGCCGTATCAGCTTTGATTGCGTCCTTATTTATTGGTTTATTGTTTGGAGTGGTGCAGGGATATTTGGTTTCTTACCTGGAGATTCAACCTTTCATTATTACTTTGGCGGGGATGTTTTTTGCCAGAGGTATGACGGCTGTGGTCAGTACAGAAATGATCTCCATAAAGAATGAACTTTTCCTCAAATGGGCCAAGACCAAAATAATTCTGCCGTTTGGCTATACCAATAAGAAGGGGGTGTATATAGAAGCCTATATTTATCCAACGGTAGTCATTGCACTGCTTACTTTGGTTTTAATAGCCTTGATGCTTAAGTATACTCGCTTTGGTCGAGCGTTATACGCCATTGGCGGTAATGCACAGAGTGCCGTTATGATGGGGCTCAATGTCCGACGGGATAAATTTAAGGCATATGCCCTTGATGGTTTTTTGACTGGCTTAGGAGGCTTCTTATTTTGCCTTAATAGTTGTGCAGGCTTTGTGGAACAGGCCAAGGGGCTGGAGATGGATGCGATCTCAGCCGCAGTGATTGGCGGAACCTTGTTGACTGGCGGCGTTGGCGGCGTTGTGGGGACCTTATTTGGGGTACTGATTAAAGGCACCATTGCCTCCCTTATTACGACTCAGGGGACACTGTCTAGTTGGTGGGTCCGGATTGCGCTATCAGCTTTGCTGTGTTTCTTTATTGTCCTGCAAGCCGTGATCGGCTCGGTTGGTTCGAAAAAGAATCGTGCCAAATTGGTCTGATTGTCTCAGACGCAGTCTGCTGACAACACGCTTTACTTGTTCACATTTCCATCAGGTCCCGGATTGACTCTTGTTCTGTCAGTCCGGGATCCTGCTTATTGAGCCCGGTAGTCACTAGGCGTCATGCCTGTCAGGCGTTTAAAGGTTCGGCTGAAGTAATTGGGATCCTGATAACCCACTGCTGCGCCGATATCCCTGATGGGCAGAGTGCCTGATTCAAGTAACTGCCTGGCTTTGTTCATCCTTAAATCCGTCAGATACTCAATGAAAGTGACGCCGGCTTCCTGCCTGAAAAGCTTACTGAAATAGTAAGGGCTGATATTAACCTTACGAGAGACATCATCCAAAGATATATCATGCATATATTGCTGTTCTATCCAGAGCTTGGCTTGGTCAATGATGCTGATACTGCGCTTACTGCTTTTAGTGGCGATCCGACATGCGGCTTCAGTGATTAACCTGACGAACCAACGGTGAAGTTCATCCAGACTGCTGTGATTGACTACTTCCAGATAATTCTGCCGGTCCGTAAAGCGGTACAGCCCCATACCGCCGTCCTCATAAGCCAGATGTTCAGCCCACAGGACAAACTCCAGGGCTTTGATCCTGATGCTTGCGGGATGTTTCAGCTGGGTGTTTTCCATCCAGTTGAAAAAATGATCAGCGGCTTGCCGGGTAGCCTCGGCATCGCCCCGTTTCAGGTTTTCAAAAATAGCCTTTTCAGTGTCCAAAGGATAGTCGGGTTCATATTCGCAGGCTACAGGCAGATCATTGGCGTGGGATATCGCTTCTGTTCCGGTATTCAGTGACTCCAATGCTTCATGATTGGAAACAGCTATTTCCCAGCAGGGATGGACCATACCAATACCAATCCTGAAGGCAGCCTCCGTTTTCTGCTCAAGCTGTCGGATGACATCTTGCAGGTGGGCAACTAAATGAGTACGCTCCTTATAGCTCATTATGAATAGTATTAAGCGCTAGACGGTGTACAAGCCGATTGATGAACTGGCCTCCGTGGCGGCAGAGTATGCGGTTAAGCTGGCAGAAGACTGGGACATCCGGTTCACGGATACCTTGACTGCTGACGGCATAACCGTACCTTATGTCAGCATTGAACCAGTATAAGTAACCCGGGATAATCTTGACCGGGTCATTATTGATGGCGGTTTTCACCTGAGAGAAGATGTTTATCTGCGCCGATCTTCTTAATCCGCGGTGATTTAGCTTTTAGTCCCGGCCAGCTGCCGCTTATTGATAAATACTGGCCAGAGGGGGAACCGGATTATTTTGCGCAAAAACAGCATCCCGGTGCTAAAAAATCCTAGCTCAAGACTTATATTCGCACAAATGTATAAACAAACTAAATTATAACAAAAATATCTCATTTATATTATGCAAAATACATGATACCTTCTATATGTCAGATGGAGTTTATCCGACTTCTCAACCAACAGCATTATAGGAGGTACATAATGAAAAAGCAGATATTGAGTGCAGCCATGAGCGCGGTCATGGCCTTTAGCTTGTTAGCCGGCTGTAGCGGCAACACCGGTAGTACAACTGGCGCGCCAGAGACGACTAAAGCCGCAGAAACCACCAAAGCCGCAGAAACCACCAAAGCGGCAGAAACCACCAAAGCGGCAGAAACCACTAAAGCGGCAGAAACCACTAAAGCGGAAGAAACCGCGGCGCCAGCCGCCGGGGGTACGGTAGGGGTAGCCATGCCAACCAAAGACCTGCAGCGTTGGAATCAGGACGGCGCCAACATGAAAGAACAGTTGGAAAAGGCCGGTTATAAGGTTGACCTGCAATATGCCAACAATGATGTGTCGACACAAGTTTCCCAGATAGAAAATATGGTAGCTAACGGGGATCAGATTCTGGTTATTGCTTCTATTGACGGATCATCACTGGGGACCGTGTTAGCAGAAGCAAAAAGTAAAAATATCCCGGTCATCGCTTATGACCGTCTGATCATGCAGACAGATGCCGTGTCATACTATGCGACTTTTGATAATTATAAAGTTGGTACGATTCAGGGCGAATATATCCGCGATCAGCTGGATCTGGAGAATCAAGCCGGGCCGTTTAACCTGGAATTATTCACCGGCGACCCGGCGGATAACAACGCACAATTTTTCTTTAATGGCGCGATGGACGTTTTGCAGCCTTATATTGACGCCGGCAAGCTGGTAGTAAAATCCGGTCAGACCGCTTTTGCCGATGTGGCAACCGCTAACTGGTCAACTGAAACCGCTCAAAGCCGTATGGAAAATATCATCTCATCCTATTACAGTGATGGGTCTTAACTGAATGCGGTCCTTTGCTCTAACGACTCAACCGCGCTTGGTGTAGAAAACGCACTTGAGGGCAGCTATAACGGCGGGTGGCCGGTCATCACCGGACAGGACTGTGATATGGCTAACGTTAAAAACATGATTGCCGGCAAGCAGTCAATGTCTGTATTTAAAGATACGCGCGAACTGGCCAGCCAGGTTGTAAAAATGGTTGGACAGGTATTGAGTAATCAGACTGTGGATGTCAACAATACTAAGGATTATGACAACGGCACGGGTATTATTCCAACCTTCCTTTGTGATCCGGTCTTTGCGGACATTAACAATTACAAAGAACTGTTGATTGACTCCGGTTATTATACGGAAGCTGATTTGCAATAAGCCGGCAACTGGCAGGTAGCAGTTGGCCGTATGGCGGGCGGGTATTGTACCCGCCCGTTGCATATCAAAACAGCTCGGGAGGTAAAACCGGTGGCAAATGATTTGCTGGAAATGAAGCATATAACCAAAGTCTTCCCTGGCGTCAAGGCCTTGGATGACGTGAACTTTGTGGTAAAAAAAGGTGAAATTCATGCGCTTGTGGGAGAAAATGGCGCTGGTAAGTCTACCCTGATGAATATTCTGAGCGGTATCTACCCATATGGCAGCTATGATGGAGACATTATCTACCGGGGAGAAGTACAGAAATTTAATACAATTCGTGATTCAGAAAACAAGGGTATTGTCATCATTCATCAGGAACTGGCTTTAGTACCGGAAATGACCATAGGCGAAAACATGTTTTTAGGGGTGGAGCGTGGCCATCGTTTTAATATTGATTGGGATGAAACTTATGCTCTGGCGGCAAAATACCTTAACCAGGTAGGCCTAAAAGAGTCTCCTCATACTTTGATTAAGGATATCGGCACTGGCAAGCAGCAGCTGGTAGAAATCGCCAAAGCTCTGGCTAAAAATGCAGAATTACTAATCCTGGATGAGCCAACTTCCTCACTGAACGAAGACGATTCTAAAGCCCTGTTGGATTTATTGCTGTCATTTAAGAAGCAGGGCCATACATCGATTATTATCTCTCACAAGATCAGTGAGATTTCATATTGTGCCGATACGATCACTATCTTGCGGGATGGCGCCACCATAGAGTCACTTCGTAAAGGTAAAGATGAGATTAGTGATGACAGAATTATTCAAGGGATGGTTGGACGACAAATAACCGATCGTTTTCCCAAACGTCCGCCTGACCGCAAGCTGGGTGACATAGCTTTGGAGGTCAAGAACTGGACAACCTATAATCCGGTTTATACGGATAAAAAAGTGGTTGATGATGTGTCCTTTTATGTTCGTAGTGGAGAAGTCATTGGCATAGCCGGACTGATGGGCGCGGGCCGTACCGAATTGATGATGAGTATATTTGGGCATTCCTATGGGACGGCAACAAAAGGAGAACTTAAGATTCACGGCCAAGCGGTGAACCTGAACACGCCCCGGGACGCGATTGAGCATAAGCTGGCCTATGTTACAGAAGATCGTAAAGGAAACGGGCTGATTTTATCTAATGAAGTGACCATCAATACAAGTCTGGCTAATCTGAAGAGCATTAGTAACCGCTTCAATGTGATTGATCGAGATAAAGAAATTCATATTGCCAAAGACTATGTTCGTAAACTGGAGATCAAGTGCCCTAGTGTTTTACAAAATGTGGATCATTTGTCTGGCGGTAACCAGCAAAAGGTATTGCTGGCCAAATGGATGTTCGCTGATCCGGATATTTTAATTCTGGATGAGCCGACACGCGGCATTGATGTAGGGGCTAAATATGAAATTTATACCATTATTAATGATCTGATAACTCAAGGCAAATCAGTCATTATGGTTTCTTCAGAACTGCCGGAAATTATTGGCATGAGCGACCGCATTTATATTATGAATGAAGGTCAGATGGTAGGCGAACTGGCAGCAGATGGAGCGACACAGGAAGGCATTATGAATCTGATCCAGCACAGTAAGGCCTGAGCTGATAGAAAAGGAGAGGCAGAATATGCAAATTAAGCGTGTAGCATCAGTCAAAGATGCCTTATCTCAGTATATGATGATGATTGCGACGGTTTTGGTAATAATTTTTTTTACCATCGCCACTGGCGGCAAGCTCTTGTATCCTCAGAATGTTAATAACCTGATTGCACAGAACGCCTATGTTTTCGTTATTGCAGCCGGTATGCTGCTTTGTATTTTGACTGGAGGAAATATTGACTTAAGCGTAGGCTCTATCGTCTGCCTGGTTGGGGCCATAGGGGCTACCATGATGGTCAAACAGAGTTTGCCGATTTGGTTGGCTATAGTTGTAATGCTGCTGGCCGGCCTGGCTATTGGCGTGCTGCAGGGCTACCTTATTGCCTATATCAAAGTACCGCCGTTTATTTGTACACTAGCCGGGATGCTGATGTGGCGAGGCTTATCAAATGTCGTTCTGGAGGGCTTGACCATCTCTCCCATGCCGGAATCGTTTCTTAATCTGTTTAACAGTTACGTGCCAGATCTGATTCCTCAGACTGCAGGCCTTAATGAAACTGCCGTTTTGATTGGCATCTTTTTGAGCGTATCCCTGATCATCTACAAATTCAGAGAGAGAGAGCAACGCAGTAAAAAGGGCTATGAAAACGTATCCCTGACTAAAGAACTGGTTACAGATATAATCCTGGTTGCCTTAATCCTGTTCTTTATGATTGAATTGGCACAATATAAGGGCATACCGGTAATCATTGCATATTGCGAAGCTAAACGGCCGGATTTGCGGAGCAAAACGGTCGCATTCCGTTTCTGAACAGCCGAATTGCTACCAGTCTGTGTAATCTAATCCTTATAATGATAGTAGCCATCTCAGGGATGGTGAATACATCATTTTAAGGAGGATAATGTATGCAGTTGGATTACAAGGACATCATTATCAAACACTACGCGCTATCAATGTCCGGTAGCGAAATAGCTCGTCAGACTGGTTTCAGCAAGTCTGGCGTTAATGACTTCTTGAGAGCATTCAAGAAGTGCGAAGATCTGAGCTATCCATTACCAGCAGGCATCACTAACTATGGTATTGCCCTGAAGGTGTATGGATCTGTACCTGGATCAGGAGGT
>JAQWFM010000023.1 GCA_028704415.1 Oscillospiraceae bacterium
GGTGGAAATACGCCGCTTGATCGGCCTGCTGCCAAAATCCAGCCAGATTAGGCTCATTCCATACTTCTACCGGCCATCCGACTACACAGTCGCGCCCGTAGCGGGCAATCAGATGATTCAGCGTTGCCTTGATCAGATCTGCCCAGGCAGCATAGTCTCGAGGCGGCGAAGTCTGTCCCTTCCAGTAAAAGATGGTCTGGCTGCCGGAGGCCATTCGGGCCGGCATAAACCCCAGCTCCAGAAAGGGCTCTATATTGAGGCGAAGATAACTGTCCATGACCCGGTCGAGATAGGTAAAATTATAATGAACGCTCAGCCTGCCCGTCTCATCCTCCGAGGCCTGATAAATTGCCAGGTCATCTGAAAAGAGCCCGTGCCCGCGAATATGCTTAAAGCCGATTTTCTGCTGCACCAGTGCCAGCTGTTCCTGATAAGCCTGCTGCAGCGCCAGTCCCATCCGCCCGCTGCCGACGCAATAATCCACGTTATTACGGAAGGACAGTTCATGCTCCGGATTAATCATATAGGTAATTATTTCTGTCTGCATGTCTGATGCCTCCATTCATATTAATCAGAGCTGTTCTGCTGAAAATTAATCGCGCGCTTCTCCCTGCTGCCCTAAGCTGCCGGAGCTTGGCCTGTCAGTCAGGCTTAACTCACCTGATAATGGTTTCTTTTACTCAGCAGGACTTAAAAAGCAAGCAAAGAAACGCTCGGGCGCTCTGGCGCCAGACCTGCCACTCATGATATCCCGGCGCAGTAAAAAAGATGGAGCGGATCCCGCTGGCTTCAAGCGTCCGCAAGGTCTGCTGATTTGTCTGACACATAGGTTCACTTAAGCCTGAAGAGACAAAAAAGAGCGGGTAGGTCTGATTGAACCCGGCCGGGTCAGCAAACTGCCCGGCGTAGTCAATCGTGTCATCCTCAGTCATCAACACCGCGCTGAACAAGCCCAGGGCGGCAAAGCGCTCCGGGTGACACATCACAGTGCGCTGAGTCTGAAATCCGCCCATGGACAAGCCGGCCATTGCCCGATGCCAGCGGTCTGTAAGGGTCCGGTAATGCTGATCAATAAAAGGAATGCAGTCCTGAACCAGTACATCACTCAAGGCGCCGCAGGACGGGTGCTCACTGTGATCCGGCAAAAAGGCATAGCCGTTATTCATCACAATGATCAGTTCCTCCGCAGCTAGCTCTGCCAGCAGGTTATCCATGATCAGATTGATATGGCCCTGCCAGACCCAGGCCATCTCACTTTCTCCGCCGCCGTGCTGCAGGTATAAAACGGGATATCGTTTATCCGTTGATTCATAACCCGGGGGCGTATAGACAAAACAGTTGCGGGTACGTCCGGTGACCTTGCTTTCATAGTAATTCATACTGACCGTGCCGTGCGGCACCTGATTCAGCCGGTAAAAGTCAGTATCAGTCCCCGGCATGTCAAGATAATTCATGGCTTTAAAACAGCCGTAGCCCACCGCAGCCCTGGGATTCAGGACAGCCTTTCCGTCTACATACCATTCCAGATAATGAAAACCGCTGCCAATGCCGCTGACCTGTATCTCCCAGTACCCTTCAGCAACCGGCAGCAACGGATGCTGCTGTTTACCCATGGTACCGCCGATACCTGCTACGGCCACACTTTGGGCACCTGGCGCATAGAATACAAAACGGGCCGTTCCCGGGCCGGTAACCTCAATGGCCTGCGGGACACTTTCATAATAAATCAGATTGAGGACATTAGTACTCCCGGAAGCCTGACGGACTTTTGCTTCTTTATACTGCGGGTCAAAAAGCAGTATGCTGCTTTCAAGATCATGTACCTCAGACATAAGGCTACCTCCTGAGCCAAAACAAGCTTATATCATGATACTAAGGCAGCTTTCAGCCCGGGGCCTGCCATTCATTGCGGATCTGTGACTAAACCTTGCTATCAATCTACTTGCATCCAGCTGATGACTGCCGGCATCCTGAGACGGATAAGAAAAACCGGCGGCCGCAAATGCTTTGTGACCGCCGGTCCTTGCTTCCCTGAGGAAAAGCGCCATCCGGCTGCTGCAGAATCAGATAAGTGACCCTTGTCAGACAAAGTCCTCCCGCATCGGGTTAAAAATATCTAACAGGACGCCTTTTTCAAGGCAGACACAGCCATGTTCTACCCCGTTTTCCTTCAACAAGGTATCTCCGGCCGCTACCTCATGGGTAACCCCATCAATCGTAAAGCGAAACCGGCCGCTGACCACATAAGTGATCTGAGTGTGAGGGTGTGCATGTAATTTACCCACCGCCCCGGTTTCAAAATGATTTTCCACACACATTAACTGGTCATTATAGGCCAGGACCTGGCGTTTGATGCCCTGATCGGCCCGCACGGCCGGTACCTCCTGATGGTATACCCAACGCTGATGCTTTTCTGTCTTTTTCATGCGTTACTCCATTCCTGCCCGCTGCTGTCCGCAGCAGCGCTGCTGCTATTATCCGTCAAGCCAGGCTCAAGCTCAAGTCAGGTCAGCGTGCCCGGAGATACCCGATTGCTCAGGTGATGGTCAGCCAGCCCAAAGCTTAGGCTGAGGCCATGGCAGCCGGATTGGCTCCCGGCGCTGTTCAGACTTTATTTGCAAGTTTTTGTTTTCTTTCTTTCATTTTTTATGGATGTTTTATGACTTTTTTGCTTCGGTCCAGCGCTGAGTCCAGGCCATGGTTTAGGCTTGAGCCTATAGGTCAGAGCACATTCATGTTTTTGCAGCACAGTATTGGCTAATCCTGATCAGGTTTCATTGATTATTCGCCTCATGCCTGCTTGCGTTGCGTCTGTTTTATAATCTATTTGCACTATACAGGCTGATTATATTAGGTTATGTTGACAAGAATGCCGCCAGTGATTTTAATAGACTCATAGTTTGAAAGCAGTTTTTTCCAAAGGTTTCAATCACATACCGCTCATGCAGCTGAAAGCCTGTTTGCAAGATTAATTATTACAATATTCATTTGCAATCAGCTAAAGCATAAGTCAAGGTTAGGCCTGAGGCAAAAATTGTGGTACAGGCGTGCAGGGGGGAAACATGAAAAACACAGCAGGACGCTTAAAACGAGCAACGGGAGCTCCGGCCAGCGGTATAGCCGCTGATCTCAATCCAAGTGAACGGTCATCTGAATCTGCTTTGGCTGAACCAGCCGCGCAAAGCGGCATCAGCTTAAGCGGCGTCAGTAAAGCTTATCCGGTCAATGGAGAAATGATCCCGGTTTTAAAAAATATCAACCTTGACATTAAACAAGGCGAATTCATTTCGCTGGTAGGGCCTTCCGGCTGCGGTAAGACGACGACCTTGCGGATCATAGCCGATCTCATTTCTCCCAGCAGCGGTACGGTACTCATCGGCGGCCAGACGCCGCGGCAGGCCAGGCTGAAACGCCGTTATGGCATGGTTTTCCAGAGCGCCGTCCTGTATGACTGGCGTACGGTCATCAAAAATGTCATGCTGCCGCTGGAAATCATGAAGCTGCCTAAACAGGAACAGCAGCAGCGGGCTGAAGCCATGCTGGATATGGTAGGGTTAAAAAACTATGCCGCGCACTATCCCGGTCAGTTAAGCGGAGGCATGCAGCAGCGAGTCGGCATAGCCCGGGCCCTGGCCCTGAAGCCGGATATTCTGTTAATGGATGAACCGTTTTCAGCTTTGGACGAGTTTACCCGGGAAAAGCTGCATGAGGATCTGCTGCAGATTTGGCAAAAGACGCATAAAACGATTGTCTTTGTCACCCACAATATAGCTGAGGCCGTCTACCTGTCTGACCGCGTCTGCGTCATGTCACCTCATCCGGGTCGGATCAGTAACATCATCGAAATCGGTCTGCCCAGACCTCGCAATCCGCAGGCCAAAACCTCCGCTACCTTTTCAGCCTATGTCAATCTGGTCCGCAGCAGTTTTGAGGGCGTCTGACCCGGCGCCTGCGCTTAAGGGTTCAGGGTTTTATCACAGGGGGAAATCACGGATGAAACAGCAACCGAAATCTAAAATTCAATCTAAACCAGGTTTTGCCTCACTGACCCAGGCTAAATGGCCGGTCACCCTGGTCTGGCTCATAGGTTTGATCCTGATCTGGGAACTGGCAGCCTTTGAAGTCGCCCAGACAAAACGCACGCCGGAAAACGTCCTGCCCCATCTGTATCAGATCATTGCCGCGGCCTTCAGCGGAAAAAAAGTCACTAACAATCTGACCGCCACGCAAGTCGTGCTGATTAACGCCGCGTCCACCTTACTCCGGGCCGGTCAGGGCTTTGTCATAGGGGTGGCGTTTGGTTACCTGCTGGCCTTATTAATGAGCTTATCTAAAATTGTAGAAAAAATCGCTTTTCCTTACCTGATGCTCATTCAGATGATACCTATTCTGGGCATGGCGCCCATTGTGCTCTCTATAACCGGCGATATCAACCGGAGCCGTATCGTCATTGCGGCCATCTTAACCTTTTATCCGATTGCGGCCAACTGCCTGGCCGGTTTTAAAGCGGTCGAACCTCAGAAGCATGAATTAATGTATTCATATGGCGCTAATAAGTTTCAGCTCTATACCAAAACGATGATTCCGGCAACCTGGCCTTACTTCTTTACGGGGCTGAAAATATCCGCGCCCCTGGCAATCACCGCTTCCATTTTGGTGGATACCCTGCAAGGCGGCGGTGGACTGGGCAGCATGCTGTCACAGTCGCTGAAACACGCCATGTCAGTTTATGTCTTCTGGCTCATTATTTTCTTCGTTGCCTTTATTGGGATGTTCAGTTTCTACCTGATGGGCGTTTTGGAAGCCTGGCTTTGCCCTTACCGTAAGTGGGAAAAAGGAGGAAATGAAGCATGAACAACTATCAGCTGGAATCTGCTGCCACGGCGGGCATCGCCGCCTGCTTTGAGCCCCAGCAGCCGGTACAGGCCAGAATGGCCACCGCCGCGGAGACCCCGGTGGTTAAAACCGGCGCAACGAAAGGCCTGGCCACAGAGGACCCGGCAGTTTTAAATCAGTCTGCCCCGGCAGCGTCGCCGCTGTTATCTCACGCGCCGGTTGCCGCGGCCAGTCTGTCTGAGCCGGCGACACAGCCAGACGCCGGGACAACCGCGGCCGCGGCGCAATTAAGGCTAAAAGCACCGTCAGACCGCTGGGCTAAGGCCGGCACGCTGCTGTATCCGCTGCTGTTTGGGGTATTGATTTTTATCCTGTGGCAAAGCGGTCTGCTGCATATTTTGCTGGGAACCGATGACTTTACCCTGCCCGCGCCCTCCCGGATTGTCCGGATCATGATCGATAACAGCGGTAAAATCTGGGCCAATGTCATAACCACCCTGCAAGCCGCCTTAAGCGGTCTGTTCTTTGGCTCTTTACTGGGCTTTCTCACCGCCTTTTTAGCCATGCGGTTTCCGCGCTGGGGCAGCGGCGGCCTGACTCTGGTGTCGGCATTCAATGCCATTCCTATCATCGCTCTGGCCCCGGTGATTACCAACTGGACCAAGGATGTCAGTTCAGAGGCCGCAACCCGCAGTATGGTAGCTAAAATTCTGGTCGTGACCCTGGTCTGTATGGCATCCATGAGTGTCAACGCTTACAGAGGGCTCACCGAGCTTAAACCATTTTCCCTGGACCTGATGCATTCCTATGGATCCGGGCGCGGCGCAGAATTTATCAAACTGCGCCTGCCTAACTGCATCCCCTATATCTTTACCGCTCTGAAGGTCGGCGTGCCGACCAGCGTCATCAGCGCCATGATCGCGGAGTATTTTGCTGAATTCATCACCGGAGTCGGCCGCCAGATCCGTG
Source organism: Oscillospiraceae bacterium (assembly GCA_028704415.1). GTDB lineage: Bacteria > Bacillota > Clostridia > Saccharofermentanales > Fastidiosipilaceae > JAAVLZ01. Next base: position 5,806 of record JAQWFM010000023.1, read on the forward strand.
AAAACATTGTCCTGGCACAGTATCCTACCGCCTGGGCTTACATTATGACCGCCTGTCTGATGGGGATTATCCTATATGCCATTTTAATAAGTGTGGAAACCGTGGCTTTGCGGCATCGCCGCTGAGCCAGTCTGGCTAAACTGCCGGGGGGCGTTTAGCACATAATAATGAATTTTCCCGGTTAAGCTGCCTCAGGCAGCGGCTGGTGAAAAGATAAACGGGAATCAAAAACAAGGGGGGAAACACATGAAAGGAAGCAATCTGAAAAAGCACCTGTACCAAGGCCTGTCTCTGGGACTGGCGGCGCTCCTGTTAGCCGGGTGTTCATCCGGCTCCAGCAGTCAGACCGAAGCCACAACTAAGACCACCACGGAAGCTGCCACCACGGCTGGCAGCACGACGGCAGTCGATACGACGACAGCTGATACGGCTGCCGCCACCACCGCCGGGACCACCGCGGCCGCCACCACCGCCGGCAGCAGTGCAGACGACAGCAGCGGACCTTATTTTCCCGCTTCAGCCACCGCAGAAGAAGTCCTGACCAAAGCCGCCGGAGAAGGCAAAGTCGGCAACTGGGGGCTGGGCAATGAGTACGAAGTCGAGGCGCTGCTAAGTAAGTACAGCCTGCCGACAGACTATCTGAGTCAGGCTTTTGACATGGATGGTTTTGATGACGACTCCATTCTGCTGGCTTCGGCTATGACCTACAATGAACTGGGCCTGGTTAAAAACGACTATGACGGCGGCTATGGCTACGGCGATACCGTGGCCACTATCGATATGAACGATGAAGGGGTCGCCATGCTGGAGGATAACCTCTTCACCACCAAGAGCTTTGCGGAAGAGAATCCCAATACGGTAAAAGCCTTCATCTACGCATCACTCAAAGGCTGGCAGGATGCCTGCGCGGATCCGGAAGCCGCCGCTCAGATCGTTTTTGAAGCCGGCTCCTCCGTTTCAGCTGATCACCAGAGCTATATGGCGGCCGAGGTTAAAAAACTGGTAGAAACCGACACCCAGGGTAATGCGGTCAGTGATTACGGCAAAATGGAAGAAAGCGCCATGCAGCAAACCCTGGATCTGGCCAAACAGTACATCCAGCTGGAAGATGCTGTGGCCTCTGAAACGCTTAGCAGTCTGACACTGGATGATATCCGTGATACCAGCTACTGGGAGGCGGCTAATTTGTCGGCTGACGCAGCAAGTATAGGGACGCCTGAAAAAACCGATGTATCCATTCAGTTAAAGTGGCTGCCCCAGGCTCAATTCATGGGTTACTACGTCGCGCAAGCTAAAGGTTATTACGATGAAGTGGGCCTGAACGTTACCATCACCCCGGGCGGCGGCGACATTGGCGAAACCACCGCTGTATATAACGGCACAGTTGACTTTGGCGTCACCTGGGTATCCAACCTGATCGCCGCCAATGCCGGTGGTATGAACCTCCTGGAGGTGGCCCAGATCTATCAGCGTTCCGGCCTGGTTCTGGTATACAAACTGAATCAGTAAACAGGACCGAACCTAAACCTTTGCGGCGGCATCAGCCGCGCAGGCTGTCGTCTGACCGACACAGCCTGCTCAAACTAAACCAACCCATCTTCTCATTAGGATTTGACCTGGAAAGGCCATAAACAAGGTTTTGGCAGACCCCGGGCTGGCAGTAGCCTGTGCAATTTTGTCAAGCAGACAGCTTGCCGTTAAGTGCTACGCTTTGCCAGACCCGGCCTGCCCCTTACGTCTTAAGCTAAGGCAGAAAGGATACCAGCTATGGACTTACTCATTAAAAACGGCACCCTCATTTCCAGTCAGGGAAAAATCAAAGCTGATCTGGCTGTAGAAGGCGAAAAGATCACCGCCGTGGCCCAGTCAATCCCGACTGACGGCGCTAAAAAAGTTATTGACGCGGACGGACTTTTTGTCCTGCCCGGTGCGATAGATGCCCATACTCACCTGGCCATGCCATTTGGCGGCACCATCTCCTCAGACGACTATTTTGCCGGCACCAGAGCCGCGGCCTGCGGCGGCACCACCACCGTTTTTGACTTCGCCATGCAGGATTTTGGTGAAAAACTAACCGATACCGTCCTGCGGCGCAATGCCCTGGCCGCTCCGCAGGCCGCAGTGGATTACGCTTTCCATGTAGCCATTAAAGACCTCAGCCATGATCTGATTCACAGCCTCAGGGAGGCCGTAGACTTTGGGGTACCGTCCTTTAAGGTATTCATGGTTTATGACTTTGGAGTGAGCGACGGCGACATGCTGCAAATCCTGCAGGAAGCCAAAGCCTGCGGTGCTTTAATCAGCGTTCACGCGGAAAACCGGGAGGTTATTGCCAGCCGGGTCAGTCAGTATCTGGCGGAGGGCCACGGTTCGGCCTGGTACCATTACCTGTCACGGCCGGAATTTGTTGAAGCGGAAGCCGACGAGCGGGCGATCAGATGGGCCCGGGAAGTGGATACACCGCTGTACATTGTGCATCTGGCCAATCGCGAAGGGGTAAAGATTGTTGAAAAAGCCCGGGCGGAAGGCGTGACGGTTTACGCGGAGACCTGCCCGCAGTATCTGGAATTCACCTGTGACGTCTATAAGCGCCCGGATGGCCGCAATTTTGTCTGTTCACCACCCATGAAGGGCCAGGCCAGTCAGGATGAGCTTTGGGCGGCAATCAACCGCGGGGTTATTTCCACCATCGCCACCGACCACTGCCCTTTCCAGTCCTATGAAAAAGACTGGGGCAAGGATGACTTCACCAAAATACCAAACGGCTGCGCGGGCGTAGAAAACATGTTCCCCTATATGCTTAGCAAAGCCGGCGAAGGCCGGGTCAGTTATGAAAAAGTCATCGAACTCTGCTGTGAAAACCCTGCCCGCATCTTTGGCTGCCAGACCAAGGGCCGCCTGGCTCCGGGTAAGGATGCAGATATCGTGCTATATGATCCGCAGCAGGACTTCACTATCACGCAGGCCAAAATGCACTCTGACTGCGACCACACGGTCTGGGAAGGTGTCAGCCTGCACGGCTACCCCCTGCAGACCTATTCCCGGGGGCGGCTGGTTTATGACCGGGGCAGTTTTGTCGGCCAGGAAGGCTGGGGAAACCTGCTGAAGCGCCGCCTGCAGCCCTGATTTTGGTGAAAGGAAGCAAAGACATCATGACCAGCTTAAGCGCCGCCACAAAGATCACCGCAGCCAGGTTTCTGCGGCAAGAAGCCAACCGCTGCCTGTTATGTTATCAGGCAGCCTGCAGCCAGGCCTGTCCCAAAGGCCAGGACCCTGGCCGGGCCTGTCTGCAGCTGCGGTTTGGCAGCCCGCTGACGGCAGCACCTTATCTGGCTGCGGAAGCCTGCCTGAACTGCAGCGCGCCTTGTCTAGCAGCCTGCCCGGTTCAGCCGGCTGTCAACTTGCCTGAGCTGGCCATCCGGCTGCAGCATAGCGGTCAGCTGGCAGCCAGGGCCATCCAGCCCGAACAACTTAAAGCGGCAGACTTATCGGTCCGTATCCCCCGGCTGGGACTCCAGGCCGCCAATCCCTTCCTGCTTTCTTCATCCGTCGTGGCCTCCGGTTACGACATGTGCGCCCGGGCGCTGAAGCAAGGCTGGGCCGGCCTGGTATATAAAACCAGCGGTTTTGTCCGCAGCCCTGAAGTCTCACCGCGCTTTGACGCCCTGATGAATGAGAGCGGACATTTTGAGGGATTCAGGAATCTGGAGCAAATTTCAGAGCACAGTCCTGAAGAAGACTTTGCCGCGCTCCGGCAGCTTAAGGATGTGTTCCCTGACAAGCTGATTATTGCCTCCGTCATGGGCCAGACCGAAGCTGAATGGACCAAGCTGTGCGCTATGGCTGAAGCAAGCGGCTGCGACCTGATTGAACTGAATTTTTCCTGTCCGCACATGTCCGCGCATGGCCTGGGATCAGATGTGGGCGAAGACCCAAAGTTAGTCGCGGCCTTCACTCAGGCCGCCAGACGGGGGACTTCACTGCCGCTCATGGCCAAAATGACGCCAAATCTGGGTCACATTGCTATCCCAGCCCGGGCGGCGGTTCAGGGGGGCGCGGACGCTTTGGCCGCCATCAACACGGTTAAAAGTCTTTCCGGCTTTAACTGGACCTCCATACTCAGCGACCAACTGACCGCCCGGCCCTCAATTGCCGGCAGCAGCGCGGTTTCAGGTTATTCCGGCCGGGGCGTTAAGCCGTTGGCTTTGCGCTTTATCTATGACCTGGCCACCGATCCCCAGCTGCAGGGCATTCCTTTAAGTGCCACCGGCGGCATTGAAACCTGGCAGGACGCGCTGGACTTTATCCTGCTGGGCTCCGGTCTGCTGCAGATAACGACCGCGGTCATGCAATACGGCTACCGCATCATTGAGGGGCTGACGGCGGGGCTGGCCGCACTGGTGCTGCAGCAGCAGACGACCGTTCAGGAGCTGCTCGGTCAGGGTCTGCCCCTGATTAAAGCCCCGGACCAGCTGGACCGAACCAGCACGGTCTATCCGGCCTTTCACCGGGAACACTGCGTCGGCTGCGGCCGCTGCTATCTGTCCTGTGCGGACGGAGGACACCAGGCCCTGAGTTTTGGGCCTGACCGCCAGCCGCGCCTGGATGCCAAACGCTGCGTTGGCTGCGGTTTGTGCGCATTAGTCTGTCCCAGCGGAGCGATCCAAAGCAGCCGCCGGGTACCCAGGCGGAATTGAGGTCGCGCATATGTCTATTACCTTAAACCAATTATGCTCTCTGGCAGAAAATAAATATCAGCTCAGATTAGTCGCCGGCCGGGAAGGTCTGGATCATCTGGTGCGCTGGGTCCATATGGTAGAAGACCGCGATGTCCCCCTGTTTTTACACGGGCACGAGCTGGTTTTTACCACCGGCATTGGCCAGAAAGGTAATGGCTGGTTGCTGGATTTTGTTAAAAATCTGCAAAAGGCTCAGGCGGCCGGCCTGGTCGTCAATATCGGTCCGTATATTGATTTTATTCCGACTCCTGTCATCTCCTACTGTCAGGAAAACCGATTTCCGCTGTTCACCTTACCCTGGGAGGTGCGGATCATTGATATCAGCTATGTCTTTTGCCGCCGCATCATCGCTGCGGAAGAGAACGAGCTCACCCTGGCGCAGGCTTTCCGCCGCTTACTGGATGGCCAGGACAAGCGCGACAGTCAGGCTGTCTTTGCCCGGGCAGGCTTGCCGGAAGACGGCAATTATACGCTGCTGCAGTTAGGCTTGTTTGATGACCAGGGCCAGGCGCTGGAGCTGGAGCTGGCCGGCCAGACCCTGGATCAGATTTACCAGCCGCTCGCGCGGGCCCGCTACCCTACCACGGTCTTTCCGCTGGAGCAGCGGCTGCTGGCGGTGCGGCGCAATTTAAGCAAAAATGAACTGCGCCAGCTGCTGCAGCAGCTGGAGGCTGTCCGCTCCAGATTACCACAGGGATTTTATCTCCACATTGGCGTTTCAGATCCCGGTTCCGGCCGCAGCGCCTGGCCCCGGGCCTATGAACAGGCCGGCAGCGCTTTACAGGTCGCCTTGCTGCGCCAGCAATTTTACAGTATGTACAGTGACTGCGGCGTGTACAGTCTGCTGTTTGCCATTCATGACCCGGAGATACTCAGGCAGTTTTACCACCGCACGCTGGGGCCACTGCTTGATTTTGATCGTAACAGCCATACGGATTATCTGCAGACGCTCCGCTCTTACCTGGAACACCAGGGCTCAGTTCAGGAGACCGCGCTTTACAGCCATGTCCACCGCAACACCATCAACAACAAGATGAAAGCGATTAAAGAAATACTGCATACAGAATTAACGGATGAAGATCGGATGAACTATTTACTGGCTTTTCATATTTCGGATATGGAAAGCCAGCAGAAAAAGGTTCAGGGTGCAGATTCCGGACCATTTTGAGGAGGCATCAATGGAAACACAAGAATTGAAGCAGTTAAGCCGGCGCTATGTCCTGCAGTCCTGGTCCAGGCAGCGTAAGCTGGACCCTATCCCGGTAGATCACGGCGAAGGTCTTTATTTTTGGGACCTGGAGGGAAAGCGTTACAGCGACATGTCCTCCCAGCTGGTTAATTTAAATCTGGGATTCAATAATCCGGCGATTGTGAAAGCCATCCAGGAGCAAGCCGCCCGGTATTGTTTTGTCTCACCGGCTTATGCCAGCCAGCCGCGGGCTGAACTGGCGCAAAAAGTCATCCGCCTGCTGCCGGACAATATGGCCAAAGTCTTCTTTACCAACGCCGGCGCGGATGCCAATGAAAACGCGATTAAAATGGCCCGGATGTACACGGGCCGTTATAAAATATTTTCCCGCTATCGTTCTTACCACGGTTCCACCTTTGGCGCGGGTAACCTCACCGGTGAGCCCCGCCGTTTCCCCCTGGAACCTGGTATCCCTGGCTTTATTAAGTTTTTTGATCCCTATGTTTACCGGGAGAAAATCCGTTTTAATACCGAAGCCGACGCCACGGCCTACTACCTGGCCAAGCTGCGTGAGCAGCTGGAATATGAAGGCCCGTCTCAGGTAGCCGCCATCGTGCTTGAAACCATCACCGGCTCCAATGGGGTCATCATTCCTCCCCAGGGCTACCTGCCCGGGGTGCGTCAGCTTTGCGATGAGTACGGCATTCTGCTAATATGTGACGAAGTCATGGCAGGCTTTGGCCGCACCGGCAAAATGTTTGCGTTTGAGCATTTTGGCATCAAGCCTGATCTGGTCACCTTTGCCAAAGGCGTTACCTGCGGCTATGTGCCGCTGGGCGGCGTAGCGGTCAGCCAGAAAATAGCGGATTACTTTGATGACCATCTGTTGTCCTGCGGCCTGACCTACAGCGGCCATCCCCTGGCCTGCGCGGCCGGCTGTGCCTGTGTGGATTATTACGCTCAGGCCAATATCCTGGCTAACGTCCAGAAAAGCGGCGCTTACCTGAAAGAGCAGCTGCTGGATATGAAAGCCCGGCACCGCTGCGTCGGCGACGTGCGGGCGATCGGCTTGTTCGCCGCCGTGGAATTAGTTAAGGATCAAGCTACGCGGGAGCCTTTAGTGCCTTATGGACGGGATCCGGACGGGGTGATGCCGGGCATCATTGGCGCCTTAAAAAAGCAGGGCTTTATGACTTATTCGCACGAAAACATGATTTTGGTAGCGCCGCCCTTAATCATTACCTGTGAGCAGCTGGCCGAAGAATTACCCAAGCTGGACGCAGTCTTAAGTGAAGTTGACGCCGGGTTGTAAAGCCCGCGCCGCAGATAATAAGGAGGGAAAATAAATGTATCAATGTGATTTAGCTCGTATGGATGAAAAGATCCGCTGTTTCAGTCAGTTTGGGGCTACCGGTCATGGCGGCATAACCCGCTTTTCCTTGTCTCCCGCGGCTCTGGCAGCCCGGGCGGAATTCAAAAAGCGCTGTGAAGCCCTGGGGATGACGGTCGTGTCTGACGATATGGCTAACCTTTACGCGACTTTACCCGGCAGCGAAGACCTGCCGGCCATTGCCATGGGCTCCCATCTGGACTCAGTCCGTCAGGGGGGCAACTATGACGGCGTACTGGGCGTATTAACCGCGCTGGAAGCCGCGGAAACCGTGGTGCGTGACCGGATCCCGCACCGGCATCCCTTAAAAGTACTGGTTTGGACCAATGAGGAAGGCGCCCGCTTTGAGCCAGCCATGATGTCCTCAGGGGTCATTACCGGAAAATTTGCTAAAGCGGCCATGCTGGCCTCTAAAGATAAAGAAGGCCAGACCTTTGGTGAGGCCCTGGAAGCCAGCGGTTACAAGGGGGCTGAGGCAAACCGCTTTGATCCTAAAGCCAACGCGGCGCTCTTTGAGCTGCATATCGAACAGGGCCCGGTCCTGGAGGCCGAAAAGCTGAAAATCGGTGTGGTAGAAGGGGTCTGCGGGATGATCAATTATGAGTTCACCTTCCGGGGCCAGGCAGACCACGCCGGCACGACGCCGATGTCTTACCGTAAGGACGCCCTCTACGCCGCTGCCCTGTTTTTAATCAAGCTGCATGAGGAGCTGGATAAGCTGGATTCAAAGCTGGTCTACACCACCGGTAAAATATCCTGCCATCCGGATATTCATACCATTATTCCGGATGAAGTAAAAATCACCCTGGACGCGCGGCATCAGGATCCCGCGGTCATTGAACAGGTCATTGCCGTGATCAAACAGCTGCCGCAGACGTTTGCCGGCTGCAGCTGGAGTTATGAGGAAGCCTGGGCCCGCAAAACCGTGCAGTTCAACCCGCATCTGGTTGATCTGGTAGAGGCCAGCACCAGGCAGTTGGGCTATCCGTTCAAGCGGATGTACAGCGGTCCGGGGCATGATGCGCAGTATCTGGCTGACATTGTCCCGACAGCCATGATCTTTGTCCCCAGTGTCGACGGTCACAGCCACTGTGAAGAAGAGTACACACCTACCGCAGACTGCCTGAACGGAGCTAACGTACTGCTCAACGCTGTATTGCTGCGGGATCAGGAGGAAGCATGAGTCAGCTCTTTTTTACCGCCAAACAGATTTTCAGCGGTTCCGGAGCGGCTTCAGCCGCTCTACCCCAGCTGCTGAAGCTGGGGCAACGGCCATTGGTGGTCTCCGGGCCGCGGGTATCGGTTACCCCCGCGGTACAGACCTTTTTGTTTCAGCTAAAGGAGGCAGGTATTAACTACAGCCTGTTTACCGGCATAACCGGCGAGCCCGACAGCCAGATGGTCTTGCTGGGCTGTCAGGCCTATCGGCTCAACCGCTGTGACTCGGTCCTGGGTCTGGGCGGCGGCAGTGCGCTGGATGCGGCCAAGGCCATAGCGCTGCTGGTCCGCCAGCCGGTCAAGCTGGCGGATTTGGCCGGCCAGACGGTCAGTTTGGCCCGCGCGCCGTTAGCCGCGCTGCCCACCACAGCTGGTACCGGCTCAGAAGTGACCCAATTCACGGTGATAACCGATCTGGATACCCAGGTTAAGATGCTGCTTAAAGGACCGGCTTTTATGCCGGACCTGGCTATCTGCGATCCTGATTTCAGTCTGGATTTACCGGCCACCGTCACGTCCTACAGCGGCCTGGACGCGCTGACCCATGCCTTGGAGGCCTATACCTCCCGTAAGGCCCAGCCACTGAGCGACGCCCTGGCCATTGATGCGGTAAGGCGCCTGTTTCAGGGTTTACCGGCAATTTTGCAGCAGCCGGACGACCTTGAGCTTCGTGCCAGTCTGCTGACGGCCGCCACGGAAGCCGGCATGGCCATCAATAATGCATCTGTCACGCTGATTCATGGGATGAGCCGTCCGCTAGGCGCGCTTTTTCATGTGCCGCACGGGCTCTCTAATGCCATGCTGTTGCCTTTAGGCCTCTCCTACGCCTGGCCGGGCGCGCCGCAGCGCTTTGCCGCGCTCAGTCGCGCCGCGGGTCTGGCTGAGGCCGGGACAGATGACAGACAGGCCTGCGAAGCTTTGATGCAGGGGCTTCGTGAGCTGAACCAAATCTGCGCCATTCCCGGCCCCGCGGCCTATGGTCTGGACCGCCAGGCATTTATGGCGGTCAAAGAAAAAATGGCCCGGGATGCCCTGAACAGCAGCAGCCCGGCTCAGACGATCCGCCCGGTGGACCAGGCCGTCATCCTGAGCATCTATGAACAGCTGTGGGCAACCTGAAGCAGTTTCCGGGGGTAACTCTGTTTGCGGTACCTGCGCTTATAAGTCCCAGGCCGCACAGACCTTATCCCGTCCACGGTTTTTGGCCTGGTAAGCCGCCTGATCGGCCTGAACTATTAAGTTTTCAAAATCGGCTTCAGAGGTCTGTTTGCTAAAAGCCACGCCAATGCTGATCGTCACCATGGTGCTGTTCAGATTGGCGTTTTTTATATCCAGGCTCAGTTGATTGGCTATATTCAGCAGATCAAGCCGGCTGTAGCCATAAACTCATCTCCCCCATAGCGATAAAATTTCAGCTGATAGTTTTGACTATAAGTCTGCAGGATTTGTCCGATACCGCGAAGGCAGTCGTCTCCGGCCTTGTGACCTAAGCTGTCGTTGATCTGTTTAAAATGGTCCACATCCATCATCAATACGCCGGATGGCTCCGGCCGGGCTTGTTTCCCCATGCTTTGCAGCTGCTCATAAAGCTTGCGGCGATTAAACAGGCCGGTCAGCACATCCGTTGACTTTTCGATCACCAGCTCGCGCTGCGTGTCATATAGCTCCAGGCGGGTCCTGGACCACCAGGCGACCAATAAAGCTGCCCAGAACGCCCGCGCAAATACAGTTAATTGTATCGTCAAGAGCATATCGGGGTTTTAGAAAAGCGGCCAGGATGGTGTGTACCAGGAGCCAGAATATGAGGAAGGCAGATACTTTACGCGGCCGGTCGATAATGCTAAGCGGCATCAAAATAAAGCCAGCCAGCAGGACAGTCGCTCTCATATTGGGCGAATGAATGACGCTCAAATAAATGCCTAATAAAAATAAAATGGAAAAAGCACTATACAAGCCGGACAGAACATGACGCTTAAGCGGCCCGGTTTGAAACAGCAGGTACAGCAGCAGAAAGGTAATTAAACAGGATATATAGGCCGGCAATGCCGCGGCCTTGGTATGACTGATGGGTACGGCGATGATGGGCAGCAGCATCAAAGCCCAGCCCATAAACAGTAAGGCCGGGAGCATACGACTATTAAAGGCATTGACCGCTTCCTGATTGGTCGCAGCCATCTGGTCAAATTTTTGCCGATTCCACAAGAGCCTGGTTTGTCTTATCATGCGCTTACCCCGGCAGCATAGTGGTCTGCCCCGTCCCGATCATTAACGCTTTGATATCAATTTTCATTTATGCAATGATCTTATCACATTTAACTGAGCTATTGTCCGGATACAGCTTCTTAAGCCTGTTTTTAAGCCTATACTTGCTGGCGACGCGTGATCTATAATATTTAATTCAGTTACAGAGCCAGGATGAGTCAGCCAAGCTGCTCGGCCAGGATGGAGCATACATGTACATTGGATTTATAAGACACGGAGAGACAGACTGGGCCAGGGCCGGCAGACTGCAAGGTCGGGAAGATATTCCGCTGAATGACAAGGGTCGCCAGCAGATAGAGGCCCTGGCCCGGACGCTTAACGGTACTGACTGGGGCCAGATTTACTGCAGCCCCTTAAGCCGGACTAAAGAAAGCGCGGCTATTATTGCCGCAGCGTTAAATCTGGACCCGCCTACCGTATTAGCAGATTTAATTGAAAGAGACTTTGGCCAGGCTGCGGGCTTAACCCTTGAGGAACGGAAAGCCTGTTTCCCGACTCAGCTCTATCCTGGGATGGAGAGCGATGCTGCCGTAAGGAAAAGAGTCCGGGCAAGCCTTGATTATATTAATCAGGCCGGCATTTTCAGCCGCAGGCGCTCCGGAAAAAGCGATGACCAGCCTGCTCTTGGTCCGCCTGCTGCCCCGTCCGGCGTGCTGGTCGTCACACATGGTGGCTGGCTGCATGAATTAGCCAATCTATACGGTAGTGACCACGCGCAAAGCTGGCAGAAGGTCCGGCTAAAGCTGGCCGGATTCAGTCTGACAGAGTCAGTTAACGGCAAGTTGAACTTTATAACCTTTAATCAATCAGCGGCAGATATGGCGGCATCAGCCCAGGCTAAGCGTCGCGGGTGAGCCGCGGGACTCCCGCTGCGGATGACTCGCCGACCTCCCGCTGCGGATGACTCGCCGAGCTACCGCCGCGGATAACTCGCCGAGCTACCGCCGCGGATAACTCGCCGGACTACTGCCGCACTCAAAGTTGATCCGGCTTAACATAGAAAGCAAAATTATTCTTTCCATGCATTTTCACCTGATACATAGCCTTGTCTGCCTTTCTGTAAAGCTCAGTAAACGTATTCCCATCGAACGGACTCACCGCCAGTCCAAGGCTGGCTGACAGCCTGACATCAGACATCATTAGTTGATTAACGCCCCTGATCAGCATTTCAGCCCGTTCAGCAACCTTTACCGGCCTGCTTTGATCCGGTAGAAAGAGGATAAATTCGTCACCGCCTAAGCGACAGGCCAGTTCCCCTTCATCCAGTTGCTGCTGTAACAGTTTAGCCACCGTAATCAGAGTTTCGTCGCCTTTAACATGTCCGTATTGATCATTAATGGCCTTAAAATTATCCAGATCCATCATCATGATCACATTATTGTCCTGACTGGCTGAGGCTTGCAGGTGAAAGTCGACTTTATCCGCAAAAGCCTGGCGGTTAAGCAGCCCAGTCAGCGGATCCGTCACCGCTAGACGCTGAATTTTCAATTTTTCGCGCTGCTTTTGGTCAATATCTTCAAATAAAAAGTAAGCCAAGATATCCTGGGTTCCCGGATAAGCGACTAATTCTATGGTCAGCTTTAACCAGCGAGAATCCTGATTCCTGAGGATTTGGCGATACTTCAGGGTCAGGCTGTGAATGCCATGCTCATAGCGCTTAAGCAGCGCCTCCAGGTTAACCCGGTTAATAAAGGCGGCCTGATCCTGCTCATAGACAAAGTCCCGCGCGTAGCGCTCCAGCCGGTCGGACAGAGTCAGGGAATCCTGTGTGGGAAACCAGGGCGCCATCAGACTGCCTGCCGTCAGCTCCATGGAGTTTTTCTGACTGATATCGCAGCGATACACGGCATACGATGATGCCAGGCGATCCCTGAGAGATTGCTGCCAATGCTTATAAAGTGCCTCTTGCTCCATCTGCCCCGTAATTTCCTTAAAAGTTATGATCGCGGAGACCGGCTTGCCGCTATCAGAAAACAGGGTTGAAAAGTGAGCTTCTATCCAATGCCAGGCATCACCCAGCAACGTCTGATATTTGACGGTACCTTCTTTTTTCCCCTGCATAATTGATTCGTAAAAATGGCTATAGTCAGCCTGAGTTTCCGGAGAAATTCTTCCGCTGCTCACACTGCTGTAAGGCACATCTCTAAGAACTGAAGGCAGCTGGTACCTGGCATTTGCTTTAGCCGTCAAGTATAAAGTCCGGTCAGCTAACATATATCTGGCTATGGATACATTGCTGTGAAGTACAGCCAGGCGATACGCCTCCTCACTCATTTTTAACTGCTGTTCATTGTTGACTTGCTCTGTAATATCCATCAAAAGCACATTAAAGATATATGTATGGTCATGGATCTCAGAAATACTACCGATCAGGCTGAGCCAGGAGCTCATGCCCTGTTTATGATAGACCCTGAGACGACAAGTTGCCATACGACTATGATCTTTGATTAAATTAATCAGAACACGCCGTACCACCGGGCGATCTGCTTCATAAACCAGACTGAGGGGATCTGCTTGCTTCATCAGGGTAAATTCCCGTTTACTATAGCCTAAGTATCGGTAAAAGCCTTCATTCAGGTAGAGGGTCCGTAGCCTACCGATCTTATATTCAAATGATCCAACGCCGCCTGAAAGGCTGTCAGTCAGCAGGCGTAGCCTGGCTTCTGCTTCCCGCTGCCCACTGATATCCACGGCCGTAGCATAAAGCCAATATTTTCCATCCGGGTCCTTTTTCCGGGTCCACTCATTAAGGAACCAGCGCAGCTGACCGCAGCTGGTTTCGATCCGATATTCCATGTGGCCGTCTGTCTGGCCCGCCTGCTCAGTAAGCTCAGCCCTGACCCGGCTGCGGTCCTCGCGATAAACCAGCTTGAAAAAGCTATTGTTAAATTTAGCCAGGAATTCCGCCCTGGTGTAACCCAGTTTGTGGATAAAGCTGCTGTTAATGTAAGCAAACGTCCCGTTCGGATCAGCCGCGCACTTAAATATGCCGCCTTTCATGACATTTAACAGGGTATCCAGTTCATTAGAGATCGGAGTGTAGGTGGCATAAACCAGGAACCTGCCGGCTCCCTGATAAGCTGTGGACGCAGCAATATGAAAGGAGCGATAGGTTTGATTGTCACAGAGGATGCGAGCCTTGACGGAAAAGTCCTGATGCATATTAATCGCAGTCTTAAGTTTATGCAGGATATCCGGGTAGTCCTCCGGATGGATGGCCTTTTCAAAGGATTCTTTCCAGTTTTCCCCTGGCTCCCGCTTTACCAGGTTCCAATAGCGCTTGTTTAAGTATAGCAGCGACAAGGTCCCTTTTTGATATTCCAAAAGCGCAGCGCCCTGTGGCAGATTATCCAGCAAGGCCTGTCTTTGTTCTTCTTCCTTATCTTCCCGGCTGTAGTCTGAAAAATAACCATTCAGCCGCTGCTGGCCCTCCGCGTCTATGGATATCCGGTAGTAAGCCTGCAGTCTGACATAACCGCCATCTCCGCAGACAAAGCGGGGCTTAATCGTGACGGTACGGCTGTTGTTCTGCAGGGCTTCATTCAGTGCCTGCCGCACCAGGGAGCGGTCTTCCGGGTGGATCCCATTGTAAGCATCAGCCTGATAAACAGCCAGAGCCTGCTGGCGGGTCAGGCCGCGCAGGCGGCAGAATTCATCATTAATGAAAAGCGGCTGGACGCGTCCTTCCCTGATTTGCATCAGGACATAGCCGCCAGGTATATCCTGCATCATCTGAGCCCGATAACGCAAATGGCGCTGCAATTTAGCTTCATCATCCCGACGGGTCAACAAAACCGAAGCATAGTCTCCCAAGGCTGCCAGTTTACTGATGTGAGTATAATTGTTTGCGGGATTATCCACCCCCATTAAGCCGATTAACTGTTGATTGCGGCGAAGCGGAACCAGCATGAAAGCTTGAAGGTGATATTGGGTAATGAGATCCTGGTAAAAGGTTTTGTCCTGCAACTCTGCTAAATGACAGCCGTCAATATATTGACCTTGTCTGAGCTGCTTAAGCCAGGGCTCGTCAACCGTGACCGGCAGGGCCTGCATTTGTTCCTTTCTTGCTGCCAAGCCCGGCGCAACCATTTCGTAAGTATTATTCAAAAATTGTCCGGTCGGATCAAATTCAAAAATATAGCTGCGGGAGGCCTTTAAATAGATCAGCAAGTTATGCAGCATGGCGTTCAGGCCCTTTTGCGGGTCAGTCTGGCTTAAAATTTCATGGGCAATTTCATTAAGGAAGCGCAGATTATCCGCTACCTCCCGATGTTCGGTGATATTAACGATGACGGAAATGCTGGCTGGCACCGTGATCCCAACGATCCGGCAGATTGAATAACTGCCATGCAACCAGATTTCCCGCCCATCACGCCGTCTGATGCGATATTGAATCTGAACAGGCTTTGCATCTTTGCGGTTAATATCCAGGGCAGCTTGCACGGCCGGGCGATCCGCGGGATTAATCAAGGATAGCATTCCCCCGGGGACTTCTTTATGAAATTGTTTTTTTGTATAGCCTAATACACTATAGTATTCATTGTTGGCAAAGATGTAGTGGATCTCATCCGGCTCTAAAGCTACTGCTGCGACACCGGCATTGACATTACTAAGAATAGCCTGCAATTGGGAAGCCACTTCCTGTTCCCTTAGCTGGGCCAGATGCTGCTGGGTGACGTCATTGGCTACCGCCATTTGCACCGGTACAGGATAAGCTGGCAAATTAATGTTGGACAAAGTATTTTGTAACCAACGGATACTGCCATCACGCCGGATAATCCTATAGTTTAAAGATACATCCTTGCCGCTTTGATGGGCCTTATTAACCAGGGCCCTGACCCGCTCCCTGTCCTCCGGATGCACAAAGTCATAGGCAGAATCGAGTTCGTTTTTGTATTGCTCCCTGGTATAGCCAATGATTTGATAAAACTGTTCATTAGCATACAAAAGCAGCGGCTGCCCCTCTGATATAAGCGAGGTTGTGACACTGCCCTGGATACTGTTCATAATAATCTGCAGTTGCTCAGCGGTAGCTTTTAACTGACTTTCAGTTTCTCTAGCCCGCGCCTCGGCCTGCCGCAGCTCGGTCACATTTTCAACCATGCAGTAAACCAATAAGCGGTCACCACTGGTGGCGATCACCCGCACAGCCAGGCGAAGATAGACATCAGCCGGACAGCCGGGCAGATTGACGAAGTGGTATTCATCCGTATACTCCTCGCCTTTTTGTCTGGATTGTTCCATCCGGTCCAAAAACAAGTCCCGGCTGGCCAGCGGCATGTAATCAAACCAGTTCAGCTTCAAGGCGAGCAGGATATCCATACCGGTCTGGTTCATAATGCCGACGTATTTTTCATTGGCGCGCAGAACTTCAATCTGCTGCTGATATACTTCTAAAATACAAGCACCGCCAATGTAGCTGTTAAAAATAAGGGTATCGATGCTGTTAGGATCCCAAAATGAATTGGTGCTCAGGTTCTGGACGGTCTTAAGAACCTCCAGCTGATACTCGTTGTTTGTGCTGAACGCCAGGGACTGGTATTGATCTACCGGCATAGGTTTGGCATATAAGTACCCCTGAAGATAGACACAGCCAATGGATTTCAAAAAATTGGCCTGATCCAGGGTTTCTACCCCTTCCGCGATCACGGCCATATCCAGCCATTTAGCCATGCGGATCACCGATTCCAGAATATTCCCGCCCCGTTTAAAATCCCGCCGGCCCTCTAAAAATCTCATGTCCAGCTTGATCATATCCGCGGGGACATCCTTTAAGGTGTTCAGCGAAGAATAGCCACTGCCGAAATCATCGATTTCCACAAAAATGTTCAGCTGTTTTAATTGCTTAATGACTGCGGCAATAAGTTCAGGGGAGCGGGAAAATGCTGATTCAGTAATTTCCAGGCGCAGTAAATTTACCGGAACCGCGTACTTAGCCAGATAGTCGGTTAATGTGGCGATAAAATCATTCATCAGGACATCGTAGCGTGATACATTGACTGATATCGGCAACGGCTTATAGCCAGCCTGCAGCCATTGATGTAACAATTGGCATACCGTGCACCAGACATACTTATCCAGTTCATAGATAAAGCCGTTCCGCTCAAATACCGGTATAAAGTCACCGGGCGAAATCAGGGTCCCGCTGTCAGCCCGGCGCCATCTGACTAACGCTTCAGCCCCAATCAACGCGCCGCTGGCGTGATTATACTGAGGCTGATACCAGACTTCAAACTCACCATGGTCCAGCGCGTCTTTCATTTCCGAAACCATGCGTTGTTCCTTCAACAGCTGCTCCCGCATGCTCTCCTGATAGTCTGCCAGGGATACATCATAGCGGCCTTTAATGGAGTTTTCTGCCAGGACTGCCCGGTCATACAGCGCCGAAACGGAAAGATGCGGACTATTAATGCTGATCCGGCCCATCCTGAATTTTAACTTCTGGTTAAGGCAGGCCGGCATGGTTAACTGCTGAAAACAATCCCTCAAGATAGGCGAATCGCTTTTATCGGCGGGGTAAAGCGCCGCAAAGCGGTCCCCTCCATAACGGCAACAGATCCCGCCCAACTTACCAACACAATCCCGCAGGGTATTGGCTATGTAGACAAGCACTTCATCACCTTTAGCGGTGCCGTACTGATCATTGACTATTTTGAACTGCTCAATGTTGGTGCTAAGGAGCTGATAATAGCCGGGCTTATGACTATGAATCAATTTATCCGCTTCAACAAAAAAAGCATCCCGGTTATATAGACCTGTCAGCCGGTCAAGGCTATGCAAACCAGCCTCTATCAGCTTTTCGCGCAATTTGAGGCTGTTAGCAATTAAGGCCAGCCAGACAGCCTCCGGGCTGGCAAGACTCAGGCAGGTATTGGCGCCGGCCAGGATAGCGGCATTGCAAACCTGGTCATTGGCGCAGCCGACTAAAACCGGCAGCTCATTCAGGCAGTCCTTTTGGCGGAGATTCCGTAAGGTAAGGATCCCTCAGCTGTCCGCCTGGTCCAGAAGTAAGATAATCAGGTCCGCCGCCTGACAATTTTCCTGTAACCTTGCCAAAACAGCATCCATAGCTGTAGCCTGGATACAATTATATATTTGCTGAATTTGACTGTGCTGTTTAATGAAATGGGTAGGATCTGAACCAGCCACAAGCAGTGTGCGTTTCATCCCTGTTCCTCCACTTTTCTCTCCGTCTTATTCAGTTTTCTTATACTTAGATTATTTTATCAGAATATATCCGTATAGATATAGATAAACAAATCGGCAGGCTCAATATCATCATCAAGCTTGCCGATATTAAATCCTGTCAATAAGCCTGAGCAGAACAACTACCTGCCTGACTCAGCGCTTAAGTCACCTGATCCCATTGCTGTTCAGAAAATCCTCTAAAAGGTTCAGACAGACTTCCTTACGATACTCCGCCGACACCCTGCCCTTGATGGGTGCAATAACCTCGGCATAAGAAGCCAGATATGCTGCTTTCAGCCTGCTTGCCTCCGCCAGGGTCTGCCCAATCAGCAGCTCATCCAAATCAGGGCGACGCAAAATCACCCCGCTGATCGCGCCAAACGCGGTAGCGCAGTGCTTAATCCGCCCGTCTTTAACCGTCATTAAGCCGGCAAAATCTACCCGTGAAATAGCCAGGGCCTTCCTGGCGCCAACCTTTTTATAGTAATAATGTTCCAGCCATTGAGTGGGCAGGATAATTTCCGTAATCAGTTCATCATCATGAAGGTCCAGCCGCTTGCGGTCCTGATAAAACGCCTTAATAGGGATGACGCGTTCGCCTGAAAGGCTACTGAGTCTGATACTGGCATCAGCCACAAAAAAGATCAGCACACTGTCTGCTTTGGCGCTGCCATTCGCAATGTTACCGCCGATAGTCCCCTCATTCCGGATAGCGGGAGCCGCGATTAACGCGATGGCCTCCTTAAGAATAGCCGGAGTCAGAGGGTGCTCCAGAAGCTGAGTATAGGTGCAGGCCGCTCCTAAATGCAGCAGCTCGTCCTTTTGCACAATCCGTTTCATTTCAGCTATCTGATTAACAAAAAGGTACACCGCGTCAGGATTGGGATTAAGCATCAGATCAGTGCCGCCGGCATAGGGGATGACCTGTTGTCGGGCGCGTATCTCCAGCGCCTCCTTAAGTGTTGCCGGACTGAATCCGTTTACCATAAGCCCTCTCCCTCCCTGGCTGCAATTTGTATTGCCTGCACGATTGCATTATAACCGGTACAACGGCACAGATTGCCGGATAACCCTGAGCGAATTTCCGTTTCAGTCGGATGGGGGTGCCTGGCTAAAACGCATTCACTGGCCAAAATCATACCCGGGATACAGTACCCGCACTGAACGGCTGAAACCGCCGCATAAGCTCGTTCTAAAACTTCAAAGCGCTTAGTCTGACTGAAGCCCTCAATCGTGGTCACCTCACAGTTGGCCACTCGTCCCATGGCAACCATACAGCTGTTGGCCAGGTGGCCATCAATCAGTACACTGCAGGCGCCGCATTCTCCCTCATTGCAGCCACACTTAACCCCGGTTAAACGATAAGTCTGTCGCAAGACATCCAGCAGGCGATCAGCAGCTGATCCCTCATATACAACAGACTGACCATTCAGTTTAAAAGCAATCCGTTGATTCATGCTTCTGCCCTCCTGCTTTGCTTGATCAGCTTTAACGCGTCCTCAGCACTGAACGGTATATGATAGATCGGTCCGGACAAAGCCTGCTCCAGTGCCGACATATACGCAGGCGCCGCGCCAACTAACGGAAGCTCTCCCGCACCCTTGGCACCATAAGGTCCGTCAGGATACGGCTCTACATGAAGCTTAACCTTCATCAGCGGCACATCCATTGAGGTGGGGATTATATAGTCAGAAAAGCTATTGTTGCGGATCCGGCCCTTACTGTCTGCTGCCATTTGTTCCATGCTGGCGTACCCCAGCCCTTGCAGCAGCCCGCCTTCCATCTGTCCCGTTACAATATTGAGGTCAATCGGCGTTCCCACATCAAAGCTGGCCCAGGTACTAAGGATTTCATTAAAGCCGGTCAGGGTATCTACCTGAACCTCCACCGCGCAAACACCCCACGCATAGGTGGGATAAGCATCACCCTGAAACTTATCTATATAAAAGGGAATGACAAAATCCGGCTCCTTAAAATGCTCTTCAACCGTCTGATCTTTACCTTCCTGCCATTGACTGCGCAGACGGATGGCTGCCCGGCGCAACAATTCTCCTACCGTCATCAGGCTGCGGGAAGCCACTGTCGGTCCGGAATCCGGTACCCGGTCGGTATCGGGATTATCATAGGAGACCTGGTCTAACAGAAGATTCAGCTCATTGGCGACAATTTTACATAATGTCGTTTTTATGCCCTGACCTATGTCACTTTGACTGGCCAGAATCTCAACCCGCCCATCCGGAAATTTATGCAGCCGGCACACAGCTTTGATAATATCTCGCTCACCGCTGCCGGTAAAACCGGCACCATGAAACCATAAACTAATCCCGATGCCGCGCCGCGTCGTCCCGCTCTGAGGCTGAGCGTAAAGCCGCCTTTTTTGGTCAAAATCGCTCATTTGCCGGACTTCCTCAACCATAGCCGGCAGCGGAACCGGAAAATGATAGCGGCCACCGGTCGAGGTCTCATCTCCCTGGCGAACTAAGTGCCGTAATTTAAAGGCCAGCGGCTCCTCACCCGACGCTTTGGCAATGTGTTCCATCAACATCTCAATTGCAAAAAAGGTCTGGGGCGCGCCAAAGCCTCGATACGCGCCGTTAGGCACGGTATTAGTCTTGACCGCCTGTCCGTGCACCTTAAGGGCCGGAATATCATAGACCCCTGACGCGGCAATAATGCCACGCTGCAGGACCACGGCGGACAAGGTCGTATAGGCTCCGGCGTTAAAAATCACCTTTGCGTCTAAAGCCGTGACCCGGCCATTTTTTACCGCGGCTTTATAAGTGCATAGCGAAGGGTGGCGCTTAGAGGTAAATTCCATATCTTCCCGGCGGCCAAAAATCACCCGGACCGGTTTGCCCTGGGCTTTATAGGCAGCAACAGCAACCTGACAGGCTAAAATAGACGGGTAGTCTTCTTTACCCCCAAAGCCGCCACCGGTTACATCCTGAATCACCCTGACCTTATCCGGGGGCAGGCCCATGGCCTTAGCCAGAGCTCCGTGTACGTAATATGGGCACTGCATGCTGCCGCGAACAGTTATTTTCCCCTGGTTAAAATCAGCAATCAGGCCCTGAGGCTCCAGATAGGCCTGTTCCTGATAGCCGGTTTCAAAGGTTTCTTCAAAGATCTGATCCGCCTGCGCCAGAGCCGCGTCCATATCCCCTTTGCCAAAATGGTAATCAAAAAATACGGTGTCCCCGTCTCTGACATCAATGACAGGCGGCAATACCTCATACTCAACCTTAACCTGAGGCAGCAGGCGCTTCAGCTCCCGTTCATCCGGCCCTACCAGCATCATCACCGGATCACCGATGTATTCAACCGTAGTATTTGCATAAACCGGGGTATCGTCTTTTACGATATGCACCTCATTTATCCCGGGGACATCCCGGTAATCAACGGCAAAATAACCTTTGGGCAATTCCGGGTACTCTATACTCAATATTCTGGCATGAGCATGAGGCGAGCGCAGGATCAGTCCCTGCAGCATCTGACCCGGATCATAGTCCGCGACATATATCGCGCTGCCGCTGGCCTTGGCCAGGTGATCCTTTTTGATCACGGATTGACTGATTGGCTTCATATCTGACGGTCCTCCTCTTTAGTAAATATTATCAGGTAACATTAATGCGAAATAACCGGATAGTTATCTCAGTCATAAGGAGTATTCCACAATATTATTATATGAATGCCCAATCAGTTTTAGCAAATACTTTCGGAGCGGAACCTGCTATCATTGTAAGCCAGCCAGCAGGTTGCCCAGAGCCTGCTGACTGAAACTCCGGACGCGCTCTTCCCAGGCCTGAAATTGGCGAAGAAACTGCAGGCCTCTGGCAGTCAATTGGCTGCGGCTCCCGCCGCGGCCACCTTGCCTGCGGGTTAAAACCTGAAAGCCCAGGGCTGCTTCAAGCTGATTCAGTACCTCCCAGGCTTTGCTTAAAGACAGAGCCATCATCCTGGCGGCCTGGCTGACCGATGCGGTTTTGCCAATCAGAAACAATAGTAATTTAGCGCGCTGATCAAATAAATTAACCTGATCCTCCAGATTCAGGCGAAGGCCCGGATGCAGGTAGGATCGCCGGTTAGCCAGATAATACTGCTGCAGCTCCTCCGGCTGGTGTAAAGTCAGCAGGACACCCGGATCATTTACCGGTATCCTGATTCTGAGCTCTTCATGTGCTGCCATAAAGCCGCGCAGGCCCCCTTCGCCCTGATAGTTCAGGATAGCGGGGATTAATCGATCCACTATAACAATAGGATGTCCGCCGCGGTTCCGGCAGGCAGGCGTCACTAAATCTCCTGACGCTGTCAGCAGCTTATGCAGGGTATAAGGCGTAAATAGCGGTACATTGGCGGGAGCAAACACAATCCGCTGACTGACCTGATATAAGAATTCCAGTCCGATCCGGAGAGAGGCCAATAACTCAGGATCCTGAAAGGCCTGGTTAAATAAAAACACCACGCCTCGACCGGCCAGACGATAGCGAACTTCTTCTGCCTCAACTCCGGTCACAACCACAATGGGAAAAACGCCAGCCTGCTGCAGTATGATAACCTGCTGTTCTACAACCGTAACCTGATCCAGCTTAAAGGTCGGTTGAGTAGCTTTTTGACTGGCCGCGGCGATCAGTCCGGCCGTCTGACTGACTCTGCTTATTTTACGCTGCATCAGGTCCCCCTCCTTGAACTTGTTGAGTAATCATATTAAACCGGGACAGCCACAAGCCGCAACCCTTTGAGATAAGGCTCTGGCCAAAGCAATCTGGCCGGGACTGCTCACGCCCACGCCGCGTACGGTTCCCCCCGGAGCCGCCGCGGCGGCATAAAGGTCCTCCAGCTGACCGATGCCGGATTCACTTCCAAGTCAGCACCGGTCTGAAACGGGCTGCCGCTATGCCTGTCATTATACTAAACCCGCGGCCTGGCTTGCTTATTGTCCCCAGACACCAGACCCGGTCGCTACCCGGAGCGCCAGTGCCCTGATCCGGCACGCCTGAGTTATGCTCCGGCACCCCTTAGGTTTTAACAAAGCTCTAAAGTCAGGCCAAGCCGGGATTTACATCGCAGTTCCTATAATAAACCGAAGCCATCACCCGGCCTGGTCCCAGGGCCAGCCTGAAGGGCCGGCGCCAGAACAGCATTTTGCTCATGGCAATCATCTATCCTGAAAAAAGTTTGTAAAAGGTGTTCCTATGCTGAGTTTCAAAAGCAGAATCGGCGCGACCTGCACCCATGAAAACTTTGTCGAGCTGGCTCCCGGCGGAACCACAAGCTGCGCGAACTGCACCTGCTGCACCTGCTGCTATTAAGCGTCTCCCTGTTCTGACCTGCTCAAATCAATAAGCATAAAAAGCTGACTTTTTGCTTTGCAGCAGGCACTTTTCACTCGCAATGTCAAGCAGGCCCTCAGCATGATCTCCGGCGCCCTGGCGATCTCCCTGGTCAGCTGCGTGTCCGTCCTGTACACCGCCAGCCTGCTGCCGGGGATGTTAGCCCATGGGAGCTTTGTGTGGTTTTACACCGGCCGGCTGAAGAATTTCAGCCGGATATGATCGTTTCGCCGCTACGATTATCAGTCGAATTTTCAGTCGCTCATAGTTAAAATGTCGCTTGTGCTTAGAAAAGGCGAAAAACATGAAAGGAAAAGCACCATGAAAACGTATAAATTTATCCGTGTCGAACTGGAAGGCGTCTTTCCTCCCAAAAAGCCCGTGCAGGATTACCGGAAGTTAATCCAGGACGCAGCTGCGCAAGGCTGGCAGCTAAGCCAGATCTTTGCTCCGGTCGTGGCTCCCGGTCCCTTTGCCGCATATTATGAAATCATACTGGAACGCGATCTGAATCACGGCCAGGAGCGCGACTCAAAGCGAGACTCAGAAGGCGACTCAGAGTGGGACCAGGCAGCCGGTAGCGAAGAGGGACTGCCGCCGGTTAACGAGTGAGCAAAGCCTTGACGATCTCTAACATCTGATCGAGCTCGCTCACCGTCGCGTACTCATGGACCGTGTGAATGCCCTGCATCAGGGTCCTCCTTGAACTTGTTGAGTAATCATAACACAGGCACCGTACAGACCGGCTTGATTGCCCAAGCTGGCAGCTTTGACCGGCAGTCCTTGATAGCCTGGCAGCAAAGCAGCCTCCAGGGCCTGGGCAAGCTCCCTGATCAGCTGCCTGTCCTGCATGATACCGCCGCCCAATATGACCGCCTGCGGATCCAGTACATAAACCAGTGATTTTATTCCGCTGACCACATCCTGCAGCCAGGCCTGATAGATGGGCGCCAGCGTGGCGAATGCCCGTCGGTTAAGGATAGTCTGGCCGTCCAGATCCAGACCTGTGGCCTGCTTAACCCGGCGGCAAAGCGCGCTGGCAGACGCGTAAGCTTCAAAACAACCTTTCTGGCCGCATGCGCAGGCTAATGCTGTCTGGCTGTGATCCAGAGTGATGTGGCCAAATTCACCCGCTGAAAAACGCGAGCCACGATAGAGCTTACCGGCATGAACAATCGCCCCGCCGATTCCGGTCCCAAAGGTCAAACAAATAAAATCGCTCAGGCCTCTGCCCTGACCGTAGAGCAGCTCACCCATTGCCGCACAGTTTACGTCATTATCCAGGGCAACCGGGCAGTTAAACAGGTGCCGGACTGCTGCCGCCAGGTAGCAATGGTTAAAGCCCGGGAAATTATGGTTAGCGTAAATGATATAACCTTGCTCCGGATCAATTTGGCCGGGGCAGCTTAAGCCTACGCCAGCCAGGTAACTGCCAGGGGATAACAAGATCTTGCTGAGCTCCTGCAGCTGAACCAGCAGTCCCTCCGGTCCGGCGGCCAGACGGCTGGGTACATGGCCCGTCGTCAACGGCTGGCCCTCAGCTGTAAAAGCAGCGTATTTCAGACTGGTCCCGCCGATATCAAAGCTCAGATAGCGCTTCAGACTCATCTCTTGCCTCTGCCTCCATCTCATGTCAGGTTAACTTCCGGCCTGGCTATAGCAATAATATGCGGCATCAAGGCTGGCTGGTCAACTGATGAAAGCCATACCGCCTGTGACGGCAGCAAGAGGCACAGTCGGAAGGGAAAAGCAGGCAAAAGTTTGCCTGGGAGGACGACCTTTAATCAGATAACTCAGTTCAACATGGTGATATCGCTGACCAGCGCCTGGTTAACATCATAAAATGCCAGTAACGGCCGGGTATTGACCCGCCGTGGCTTAACGCAGATTTTATCAAGCTTCAGGCAGTCAACATGACGGAACCAGAAACCACAGGCGTCAACATCACCATGAGCGTTAGACTCCGGATATTCGGTTAAAAACTCTGTAAACTGTTCAGGCAAGCTGATTTCTTCCTGGTTATCGCGGTAGCTGATATCTATATGCTCCAGCTTCAGACCCCTGATTGCCTTTCTGACGGTTCTGCCGGTCTTAGTTGAATTGATAAATCCAGTCACAATACAAGGGAGTTCGGCATTTGGGGCAGATAGGTTCTTAATGGTTATATCCGCTATTCCGCCGCCCCAATAAGCGTTTTGATCCGGTTCTTCTGTATATGGATCCAAGGCTTCATTGCGCTGATTAAGCAGCAGATAGACCGGGCACATGATTTTATCCATACGGATATGATCCAGCACCACATCTTTTATATAACTGCCGTCGCAAGATTCAATTGATATGCCGGATACACTGCCCGGGTAAATATCCGGCAGGCATAAATCGCAGTCACTGACCCGGACCTGGCAGATATCATGCCGCGTACCGGTCCCGATTTTGAAGGCGTTCATAACCGACAAGACCGTACAGCGATGAATCTCAATGTCGCGCATGGTTCGCCCCGTATGGACAGGATTTTTAAGGCAGATGCCGTCGTCCGCGCAGGAAATAAAACAGTGCTCAATCGCTACATGGCTGCTCCCGGTCAGATCAATGCCGTCCGTATTAGCCACATGGCGGTTATCGTCAATGACCAGATCGCGGATCACCACCTGTTCGCAACAGTCGATATTCAGGGTCCAGCACATTGCGTCATGTAAAATGATGTTTTCCAGCTGTACCTGGCGGCTGTTTTCCACCCAGACCATATAGCTGGGCCGCCGCAGATTAGGCCGGCCTTCCTGATATTTGTCTTCCGCGTAGCGGATACGCTGCCGATAGTAATAACGCACAGTACCCGGCACGGTATTAATACAGGCGGCCTGATCCCGGCGCGGCAGCCGGGTTAAGGCAAAGGGTTCCAGTGCCGGCAGCTCCCGCGGTTCATACACATACCACTCCCCGCTGCCGCTGATCCGGCCGCCGCCCGTAATAACCACATCCTCAGCATCCCGGACACGGATAAACGCGCCTTCAGCTGACTCGGTGCCATATTTTTGATGATGGTGCGGATTTTGGTCCAACAGCAGGTCCGCGTTGCGGCTGGCTTCCAGGCAGGCATCTGCCGCGACAAACAGGGTGGTATGAGATGGAATCCATACAGTCCCCATTCGGTAGATGCCGCCGGCTACCAGGATCACCCCGCCGCCGTTTGCAGCGGCGGCATCTGCGGCTTTTTGAAAGGCGGCAGTGTTAAGCCGGCCTGGCTCAGCCACAGCGCCAAAATCCCGGATATCAAAGACAGCCTTACCCTGAGGCAGCGGTTGATCAGGGCGAATATAGTCTTGCCAGGGTATATCCGGGTAGTAATCCCCCGGATAAATGTTGCCCAGATCCGGATAGGACGGCTGATCGTAGGTAGGTGTGCTGTTTTCTGTAGCCATAAGCATCTCCTGATTCGTGATATTCTTGCTTCTTATATGATAAGGCGGCTGAAAACTGAAGTTCAAGTCTGCTTTAAGGGATGTACTGCGTCTGATCGTCGCCGCGCCGATAAGTCAGGTCAAAGGCTCTGGCCTGCAACCTGGACCCTGCCGCGTCATAGGTGGGCTGCAAGGCCAGGCTGAGTTGCCTGAACTGCGCAAAACTGCCGCTGTGCTCCTGGTCAGAAACATATACCAGATAAGCCTGCTTGGCGCCCCAAACGCGGAACTCACAATCAAACAGCACATTTTGCTGGGGGATCAGCTCGCCACTGCTCCATAAGGCCAGGTAACCTTGTCCTTTTTGCAAAAACAGCCAGTGCGGCTGCTGCCAGACCTGATCAAAGCGAGCTAGTGGCGCGTAAACATGGGTAAACTGGACCGGGAAACTGCTGTCAAGCTCATAGATAGCGCCTAACAGGCCATCGGTCTGCCGCAGCGCGGGCAGCTGGCCATTACCAAACCAGTAGCCCGGTCTCATGTCAGACAATTCTGATGTAGTCCCAGGATGATTAACAAATACCAAAGCATCACAGGATAGCGCGGCATACCACAACTGTTGCTGATAACCAAACCCGCCCGGCTGGAAAAAGGAAGTGCCGTGAAAGCGTTCATTCATAGCTTTAGTGGCGGCAGGCCCGGTCTGATCCCCCGCCTCGGGGGATGCTGCGGTCCAGACGCGTTCAGGGGGCGTTTTGGGAATCTGGACGGAAGTCAGGCAATAATGCCGGGTCTTTTGCAGCCGAATTTGCGCATTGCCGCTGGTATAGCTAAGATCAGCCGGCGCCACCATTAGTGACCGGAGATCTGCCGGCAGCTGATACCGACTGGCAGCCAGGTAAACCAGCCAGCCTTCCCCATAAGCATAAGGCAGTACAGGGTTAATAGCGTGCAGAAAAGACTGAGTGCCACTGGCGAAGGGATATAGCGCATCGCGGTACACTCTGCCCATTGGCGCAATCACCGTACCATCAAAGGAATGGCGGGCCATCTGCCTCAGCAGCCGGTCACAAAGGGTAACCGCCAGCTTGGCCAGTTCAGGATCCGCATAATCCACTAAATTGAGCAAGGCTGCCAAGGTTACGCACATATAAACTGAACTCAAAAACTCTTCAAAGCCATAGTTTAAGCTATCCTGCAGCCAGACCAGCACTTTGCTTCTGGCCGTTAAGGCCAGCTCCCGGCCGGTCAGACCAGCCCGGCTAAAGTAGTCGTCCGGATAGCGTTCACCGGCAAACATAGCACTGGAATAAAACATCAGCGCATGGTTTTCGCTCCAAAAGCACATGCCATCGCTGCCCGGTTGGTCCATCCAATAGCGAAAGTCCAGCAGCACCTCGCGCAAACGAGCGCTAACCACAGGGGGCAGACCAAAGCAGTGCTGATAGCGGATATAACCGCAAATCAAGAAGTCCGCACAATCCACCCGTCGCTCAATCAGATCACAATCAGCCAGCATCCGCGCCTCATCCCCGGGATCCGGCTGTCCCAGCAAACGGCGGGCCAGTACATTCATAACCGCAAAGCCAAACGCCTCCCGGTCCAAACTGCCCACGGCAGCAATACGGGCTAAATCCCCGTGCAACGGCCCTGTTTCAGGCGGTAAGCGAAGCGGCTGAATATGAGCCGAAATTTCAAGAGTTCGCTGTAAGGTATAGTTTTTGCGCTTAAGTCCGACCGTAACCCGGGTGTAAGGCTGCGGAATTGCCAGTTGCAAGGCGGGTCCCGGGGTCAGGTAAACCGGCGCTTGTCCCCGGCTTTCATAATCCGGACTGGCATAAGCGCAGTGTACACGTAAAGCTGCTTGCTCCACCAAAGCGGCAGCTTTGTCCGGGAGGCTAATCACCTCCCCGACAAGCCGCAGTTGATCCAGCAAGCTGAGATCAGCCCAGACCTGGTCCTGGACTGCCAGGTCCGGAAGGGCGACGCGCAGGTCTTCGCCGCCTTGCAGTATTTTTAAAGCCAGTAAATTGCGGGTGTCTCTGACCCCCAGATTTTGACAGACAAACAGTAGCAGGTTGGGTCCGGCTTGCAAATTCAGAGTGAGATCCACATAGTGAATTGGTTTATAGATCGGCCGGTCAATCTTACCTGCCTGCCGACCGTTGACATATAAGGTCACCGCCATATAGCTGTAAATCCGGAGACTGACCAGGCCTGCCTGCCGCAGCATCAACAAGGTAGCCGCATCCAGCTCTACTTTTTGCGGGGTAGCGTAAAAGGCAGATAAATCCACAAAAATATCCTGGGTACTTACC
>JAQWFM010000024.1 GCA_028704415.1 Oscillospiraceae bacterium
GCCGGATACCTCCAGCACCTGCCCGGTAATATAACCGGCCTCGGCGGACAGCAAAAAAGCGGCGGCAGCGGCAATATCTTCAGGCTTGCCAAAGCGTTTTAAGGCAATTTGCTTTAGGATCGCCTCTCGGTTTTTTTCCGGCAGGGCCTGCGTCATGTCCGTTTGGATAAAGCCCGGCGCAATGGCGTTGCAGGTAATACCGCGGGAGGCCGTCTCCTTGGCTACAGAGCGGGTCAGACCCAGGATACCCGCCTTGGCGGCGGCGTAGTTAGCCTGGCCGGCATTGCCGTACAGGCCGCTGACGGAGCTGATATTGACAATGCGGCCGGCCCGGTTGTGCAGCAGCAGCGGCAGGCAGGCTTTGATCATAAACATGGGACCCAGCAGATCCGTCCTGATCACGGCCTCCATGTCCTCGGCCTTCATCCGCAGCAGCAGGCCGTCACGGTTAATGCCGGCATTATTGACCAGGCCCCACAGCTCGTTGCCAAAGTGGGCCTGCCCTGCCGCAACCGTGGCCTGACAGCAGGCTTCCTGGCTGACATCCGCCTGCCAAGGCAGCAGCCTGGCGGCCGGCAGTTCCTGCTGCAGGTCTGTCACAAAGGCTTCGGCCTCTTCGGCCCGGCTGCGGTAGGTAAATAAGATGCCAAAGCCCGCCTGAGCCAGGCGTCTGGCACAAGCCTGGCCAATGCCGCGGCTGGCGCCGGTCACAATGACCCAGGGATGTGGGGGCTGCGGTTGGGCGGTCGGTCCTGTGGGGACGGTCTTAGTCATATGTGTGCAATCTTCCTTTCACTTGGCCTAAACCTAGTCTGCCCAGGCCTGACAGGCCGTACTGGTCTGGCTTAAGACCTGGCTGGCTTCCTTAAACATAGCCGGAATAATCTCCGCGCAGGGCTTGATATCCTTGATCAGGCCGGCTGACTGTCCGGCCATAAATGACCCTTCATTAAGATCGCCGTCCAGTACGGCTTTTCTGAGCGAGCCGACGCTGATGGCCTCCAGTTCTTCAAATGTCGCGCCATTCTTTTCCAGCTTGAGCAGTTCCCGCTCCAGCCTGGTCTTGAGGGCGCGCACCGGATGCCCGCCGCTGCGGCCGGTAACCACAGTATCAATATCCCTGGCCTTGACCACTAAGTCCTTATAATTCTGGTTGACCCAGCACTCGGCAGAAGCCAGAAAGCGCGTCCCCAGCTGCACGCCTTCACAGCCCAGCGCGAACGCCGCGGCAATCCCCCGGCCATCGGCAATCCCACCGGCGCCGATCACCGGGATGCTGACTGCCTGGGCCACGGCGTTCCACAAAACCACGCTGCTGAGCTCGCCAATGTGCCCGCCGGCCTCCTGACCTTCACAGACCACGGCATCCGCGCCCAGATTTTCCATCCGCTTGGCCTGTCCGGCTGAAGCTACTACCGGCACCACAATCAGGCCGGCCTTGTGCCAGGCAGCCAAAAATTTGCCCGGGGAGCCCGCGCCGGTGGTGACCACCGGCACATGCTCTTCAATCAGCAGCTGGGCCAGCTCAGCTGCGGCCGGATTCATCAGCATGATGTTCACGCCGAAATTATGGTCCGTTAACTGACGCGCGCGCCGAATCTGGGGGCGAAGAAGCTCTGCTGTCATGGCGCCGGAGCCAATCAGGCCCAGGCCGCCGGCATTGGAGACGGCGGCGGCCAGTTCAGCCGTGGCCGCCCAGGCCATACCGCCCTGGATCAGGGGGTATTCAGTTTTAAACAAGTCACAGATACGGTTGTTCATCTTTTATCTGGCTCCTCTCAAGCGATCAGATTTTCAGTAAGACGGTTCCGTGGGTCAGGCCGCCGCCAAAGCCGCTGAAGGCTACCAGTTGCCCGCCCTGCAGTAAGCCTTGCTGCCGGCAGCGATCCAGAGCGATGCCGACACTGGAAGAGCTGGTGTTACCAATCTCATCCAGGCAGCTGTACACCTTGTCCATCGGCAGGTTCAGCCGTTTGGCCGCGGCTTCCAAAATCCGGTTATTAGCCTGGTGCGGGATCAGCCAGTCCAGCTGCTCCACCTGATATCCGGCGGACGCCGTCACGGCTCTGATGCCCTGTTCAATCGCACCGACCGCAAAGCGGTAGACTTCACGGCCGTCCATATGAATAAACGGGGTGGCCTGCGGAAAACGCAGCGCCATCCGGTCTTTGCCTGCCGGCGGCGTCGCCAAAGAGGCCGGCGCCGCCCCAAACGGATGATTGCGGTCCGGATAACAGGCGGTGAGCGCCTGCGCCTGACGGCCGTCCGCCTTAAGGCAGCAGGCCAGCTCTTCCCCCGGCCCGTTCGCTGTCAGGACGACCGCGGCGGCCCCGTCACCAAAGAGCACACAGGTGGAACGGTCGGTAAAGTCAGTCACGCGGGACAACTTTTCCGAAGCCACCAGCAGGACATGGCGGATAGACGGATCCTGCAAATAGCGGGCGGCCAGATCCAGGCCATAAACAAAGCCCGAGCAAGCGACATTTATGTCCAGGGCAAAGGCCTGCGCTGCGCCAAGATAGCCCTGCAGCAGGCAGGAAACGGTAGGTGTGACATAGTCCGGGGTAACAGAGGACACTAGGATCAGATCCAGCTCACTTGCGGCCAGCTTAGCGTCAGCCAAAGCTTTTTCAGCCGCTTTGACGCCCATTTCAACCGTCAGCTCGCCGTCACTGAAATGGCGGCGGAAAATCCCGGTCCGGCTGCGGATCCACTCGTCAGAGGTGTCAACAATCCGGGTGAAGTCACGATTTTCCACGGTGGTGGGCGGCAGGTAACTGCCGCTGCCGGCAATAGTCAGTTTCATTTGCATCTGCTCTCCTCTTTGCTGTGAGTTCTATGCTTAATTAAGCTGGGACGGTTCACAGCATCTGTCGCGACAGCCTGCCGGCCACCGTCAGGCTGCTTCATACTTTGATTTTCTATCTGTTTGATTTACAATTATTTTGTACCTCAAAACATTATCAGTTTAAACACCCGATCAAGCCTAGTCAAGTCCTGTACAATAGGAGATGCCATCAGTAGGAAAGCCAGGAGGATTTTTACGATGAAAACAGCCTTTATATTTTCCGGACAGGGGGCTCAGTATCCCGGTATGGGCCAGGAGCTGGCCGCTCACGCCCCCGGCGCGGCCCGCTGGTTTCAGTTAGCCACACAGGCCAGCGGCGGGCTGGAGCTGCTGGGCTTAACCAGGGAAGAGCTGGCTGACACCCGTAAAGCGCAGTTAGCTACCGTTGCCGTCAGCCTGGCCGCGTTCACTACGCTGCAAGACGCCCTTGCGCCTGATTTATGGCAACAGCTGGAGGCTGATGCTGCGGTTGCCGGCTTTTCGTTAGGTGAATACAGTGCTCTGGCCGCGGCCGGCGTTATTGCGGCCGGGGACCTCTTCCCTCTGATTGACGCCCGCGGCCAGGCTATGGCGGAGGCCTGTCGGCAGCAGCCCGGCGCCATGGCCGCAGTGCTGGGGATGGAGGACATCCAGATCCTGAGCCTGTTAAGTGAGGATGAATTTATTGACCGGGTCTTTCCGGCCAACTATAACTGTCCGGGCCAGCTGGTGATTGCCGGGTATGAGCCCGATACGCTGAAAGCCTGTGCCAGGCTGCAGGCAGCCGGCGCCAGGCGCTGTCTGCGGCTGAAAGTAGCCGGCGCTTTTCATACCCCCCTGATGGACCCGGCCCGGCCGGCTTTGATCAGGCAGGCGGAGTGCTATACCTACCGGGAGCCCCGATATGCGGTCTTTTCCAATTTCAGCGGTGATCTGTTAAGCGGGGTGAGCTCGCTGCCTCAATATATGGGACAGCATATGTGCAATCCGGTCCGCTGGACCGCGGAAATAAAAAGTCTGGAGCGCCGCGGCTATACCGATGTCATTGAGTTTGGCCCCGGCAAAGTGTTGTGCGGCCTGGTGCAAAAGATCTCTGAGCAGCTGGAAACCCATCATGTGGAAGATCTGGCTTCGCTGGAGAGCACTGTCAGGCGGCTGCAGGAAAAATTGCAGCAGGACTGAGCGCCGGCAGCTTTGTCATCAAACTGTCAGCCAGCTGCAACCGGCCCGTAATACAGCAATACGGACGTGCAATGCCATTTGATTACTATTTTAAGTAGCTGGCTTTATGGTCGGCACGTCCGTACAGATGAGGAGATGTCATTATGGCTGCTTTTGTTTTTGCCGCTGCCGCTAAGCCCCTGTCCCTGCCGCTAGGCGCTGCGGCATTGTTGTTTATGCCCCTGCTGCTGATCGCCTGGATTGTGTTAATCGGCGGTTCGCTGCTGTTTTATTTCCTGCGCGGCCGGTTGCTGACCCGTCTGGAACAGACCCTGCTGGGACTTACAGAGCAGGTCACCGGTTTAGAGGGACGGTCCATGGACAACCGGGAGGCCGTCAGGGAGGCCTTTGCTCAATGCAACTGGGAGCTGCTGAAAGAGCGGTTTTACCGTTGGGATGAGGACAGTCAGGCGCTGTATCAGGGCCGCTGGTTTTCGCCCTTACTTAATGACGCTGTCCGGCAGGCCTTGCTCACTGCCGCGGACCGGCGGCTGCTGGGGGCAGATATTCCGCTGACCCTGCTGCTGCTCGCCTTTTTATTTTCACTGGTTCTGACTTTGCTGCCCGGCACGGAGACCAGCTTACTGACACCCTGGCTGCCTACCTTTTTTGCCGTCATTGCAGCCTTGTTTTTAAGCTGGCAGGGGCAGGAAGGCAACCAGCGGCTGGAGCAGGCGCTGGGGCAGCTACGACAGGCGCTGGCCCGCCGGCTCCCGGTTTTCAGCAGCGACAGCAGTTCCGCGCTGCTGGTCGAAGAATGCAAACGCTATGACCGTGACATGGCTGGCGAAATCAGCCGGCTGCAGGCCAGTGTTCAGGCCCTGGCAGACCATCAGCTCAGTCAGGCGGTCGCAGCCAGTGTCCGGGAGGTCATGCGCCAGGATGTGGTGCCGGACCTGGCGGACAGCAGTCGGAAGCTCAGCGACGCCGCGGCCAATTTGGCTAAGCAGCAGTATGAAGGGATCAGCCAGGTAACCGCGGATTTTTCCGCCCAGTTAGCCAACCAGCTGCGGCACAGTCTGGAGCCGCTGTACCGGGATAGTCAGCAGCTGACCGCGGCCTTAACTGAAAGTCAGCAGTTGCTGCAGCAAGCCTCACAGCAGCTGGACCAGGGGCGCGAGCAAAGCCTGTTACTGCAGCAGCAGGCAGCCGGCACGCTGGAACAGGCGCGGCAGGCCGCGGAGCAGTTTGCCCAGGCCAGCCGGCAGGCGCTGAGCAGCTGGCAAAATTTAACCGAGCAAAGCCGTAAAGTCTGGCAGGAAGACGCGCGAGCTCAACACGCCATGTGGCTGGAAGAAGATGAACGCAATAAAGCCTTCTGGCAGGCCAGCGCCGGGACCTGGCAAGAGACGCTGAGACAATTTGCCCAGTCCGCCCAGCAACTGCAGACCAGTCAGTCCGCCTGGGCCGGGGACCAGCAGGTCCAGGCACAACAGCTGGCGGCCGGGCTGGAGCAATTCCGGGCTGACCTAAACCAAACCGCCGCGGCCCTGCGCGAGCTGCAGGAAAAAACCGCCCGCTACCTCAATAACAGCGGGGAGGTCCAGACAAGGCTGCTGCAAGATTATCAGACCCTGAGCCAAAATATGACCGTCGCCGCCGCGCAGCTGCAGGATAACAGCGCCCGGCTGGCCAGAGTGGTGCACCAGCTAAATGACAGGCTGGAACACTCCGTTTCCACCTTCAGCGGGCAGCTGCAGGACGGGGTAGCCGGTTCGCTCAAAGAGCTGGATCAAGCCCTGGCAGAAATCAGTCTCCGTATCTCCGCCAATGTGCGGGAAGTTCAGGACGCCATGAACCAGGCGGCAGACACGCTGGACAACAGCGGCAACCGCCAGCCAGCCGGTCTGGCTCAGGCCGTACCACCGCAGCCGGACTTTGCGCCGGAAGCCGGAGGCAGCCGGACATGATTCAGGTCAGCCAACCGTTGCCGGCGCCGCAGGAACTCAATGCCGCTTTGCAGCAGGTGCGCGGCGGGCTCCGGCTCCCGGCAGACCGCCTCCCAGAGCTCAATGCTCAGGCGCGGGAACTGGCACACACCTTTCAGGCAGACCCGCCGGCTACCAGCCTGCGGCTGACTGGCGAGCCTAGGTCTGCCGGCCACCGGCTCAGGCTCAGCCGCCTGCTCCCCTTTATATATCCCTATACCCCGGCTGCGCTGTGGCCCAGACTGGATCAGCTGATGCGGACATATGCCAGCTGGACGCTTTATGAATACTGCTGGTATGCCTTTCAGACCTGTTATCCCCACAGTGGCTTGCAAAAGGCACTGGCGTCTTTGCACCGCCGGCTGAGAGAAAATATTCAGCGCTATGGATCGCCCCCCCACAGCAGCGGTTTATTACTGCCGGATCAGGTTTCCTTTTACCTGAAAGAGCCTGATCTACTGAAGGCAGCCGCAACCTGGCTGGCGGGGGATCTGCAACCGCCGCAGACCGCGCTGAGCAAACGCTGGCAGGAACGCTATGATCTGATCCCGGACGCCGGTTTCAGCCAGGCTTTGTTATGGCAGCTGCTGAAACAATTGCCGGACTGGCAGCTGCCATTGTATCAGGACTTATTACTGAATTCAGCCACGCCCTGGTCGGATCAGGCGTTAGGTCCGCTGCTGCTGCTGCTGATCAGCAACGCTCAGTTAAGCCAGGATGATTTGAGCCGTCTGGTCCGGCATCTGACCGCCCCGCTCAATACCCCCGCGGCTTATGACCGAATCCGCGGCCGGCTGACGCGGCCAGGCCGCCGCATTCTGGATCGTTTTCTGGTACTGGATTGTCTCAGGCGCTGTTACGCGGCTAAGCCTGGCAAACAGCGGGTGTTGCTGGATTTACAGGCTGAGGCGGAAACAGTCTACGAGCTGAGGCCTGATTTAATCATCTGGCGCTTCCCGGGATTTTGCCTGCTGGACCAACTCACAGATCCGGAAAGTGCCTATTATTATCGTAATGAACGGCTCCAGGAGCTGAGCCGGCAGGGGCTGGGCTGGCCGCAGCTGCTTCCGCCGGTCTTTCCGTACCGGCAGTTGTATCCCGGCAGCGATCCTGAGCTGGCCGACGGCGTAGTCAAATTGCAGTTCAGCGGTAATCAGCTGGCGGTGACCCAGCGATTTTTGGCCGCTAAGCTGCGCCGTCCATAGCTGCCCGCCTCTGTGTTTCCTGACTGCCGCCTCACCAGGACAGGCGCTGAGGCAGCGCTGCGCATAAAACCGCTTCAGCGCCCGGCTTAGCCAGCCGCCGACCTTTTATTGACTGCCGCAGCAGAACCGTCAGATCAGGTCTGGTCTAAAGCCGCCTCATCAGCTGCCGGTTCCGCAGTCTTGGCCGCGGCCGTCGGTTTCGCCTCATACAGGTACGGCAGCGGGGGCTGATCCAGGGCCAGCGGCAGTCCGTCCGGCAGCCAGCAGCTGACCGAGCGGGACTGAACCGGGAATTCCGCCCAGCCTTCCTCATCAATTGTCACTTTAGCGTGACTGTTGCCCAGATAATCCGCAAACACTTCCCCCGCCAGCCTGGCTCCGACCGCCATCCGAAGCGTGGTCGCTTCCTTGTTGGTCAACACGACCACCAACGGGGCCGGGTGCTCGCCTTCGCCGGCGCGGACCCAGCCGATCGCCTGCGCTTCACTAAAATAGTCCGTCTGCTCGCCATAGCTGAACCGGCGCCGCAGCGCCATCAGCCGGTCCAGGACCTCCCGCTGGGCGGGGATGGAACCATTGGCGGAGCCATAGTAGTCAGCCATAAAGACACAAGGATAGCCGGACTCCCGCAGCAGGATCAGGGCATAAGCCAGCGGCTTAAACCAGGGCTCTACAGTTGATTCCAGGGACTGCCCGGGCTGGCTGTCATGATTATCGACAAAGGTCACCGCGTTCAGCGGGTTATTATGTACCTCTGTCCCTTCAAAAATCTGGCGCAGGTCATAGGCTTCACCGGTTTGGCCTGCTTCAAAGAAATGGTAGTGCAAAACCACGTCAAATAAGCGCAGGCGGTGCTCCGTGCGGTCCAGATAACCGGACAGCTCCTCCGGATTATTCTGCCAGTATTCGCTGACAAAAAAGAAATCCGGGCCCTGCGTTTCGTGCACATGGGTCACAAAGTCTTTCATAAACAGCGCGCTGATATGCTTAACGGCATCCATCCGGAAGCCATCCACCCCGGTTTCCCGGACAAACCAGTCCGACCAGCGCAGGATCTCCTGGCGGGAGGAAGGATTGGCGTAATCAATATCGGCATACATGAGATAGTCAAAATTGCCGTTCTCCTGCGAGACATCCGTGGACCAGACCTTGTTGTCCCCGGTAAACATATAGATGCCCTTTTGTCCGCTGCGCTGATCAAAATCCGTGCCGCTGAAGTTTTGCCAGTGCCATTCATAGTCAGAGTACTTCCCCTGCCGTCCTGGAAAATTGAAACCGGTCCAGGCTTCAATCTCATGGGGCTCGGACTGGCGCTCCATCCGGTTGGCCGGATTGACCAGACAAGCCTCTACGGTCTCGGTAAAATCGGCGCCGGCTTTATGATTCAGCACCACGTCGGCATATACCTGGATGCCAACGTCATGGAAGCGCCGGATTAACTGAAGCAGCTCCGCCTTTGTGCCGTATTTGGTCCGGACGGTGCCTTTTTGGTCGAATTCGCCCAGATCATAGAGATCATAGATGCCATACCCCACATCCTGATCAGATGTCCCCTTGCAGACCGGGGGCAGCCATATAGCTGTCACCCCCCGCCGCCGCAAGGCTTCTGCCGTATCTGCCATTTGTCGGTAATAGTTGCCGTCCGCCGGCAAATACCATTCAAAGCCCTGAAACATGATACCGTTTTCCATATTATCAACCTCCGTCAGACCCCCGCAGTGGAGCAGGCCGCCTGCAGCCAGTAGCAATAGTCAAGGTAAAGTGATTTTGAAGCAAAAAACCGGTGACCTTAACCACCAGACTAAACCGTCAGGCAACGGATGGTCCTAATGATTATCTCACCGGCTTTGCATTAATCTAGCAGATTTGCGGTTTCCCGTCTGTCTGTATGGTTACGATGGCCGCGGAAGAAAAGTTAACGTTTCATTTCCCAGGCTGAATCTCTGAGGTTAGCTTTTATATAGACTGCCGCCCCGCCCAGGCAAAGGATAAACATCAGGACGGACAGAGCCGCCGCTCTTTGATAGTCAAGATAAGTTGCGACTTGCTGGTACAGCAGGATACCCAGCATTTTGGGATTATTGGGTCCGGTTAAATACGGTATGGTGAATGCGCCAATCTGGCCCATAAAAACAAAGGTCGCGCACACAATCATACACCGCCAGAAGTAATGAGGTCACAATGGATTGCACCAACTTCCGCTTGATTAAGACGTAATCCCACCATTTTAAAGCTGAAGGATTCAGGTATGATGCCCGGAAACTGATAGGTCCCCGCAAAAGAAAGCAGGGTCATATTAAGCA
Organism: Oscillospiraceae bacterium; assembly: GCA_028704415.1. Classification (GTDB taxonomy): domain Bacteria; phylum Bacillota; class Clostridia; order Saccharofermentanales; family Fastidiosipilaceae; genus JAAVLZ01. Next base: position 9,485 of record JAQWFM010000024.1, read on the forward strand.
GTGGCCCGTAAAAGAACAAAATAAACAGCGCAAACAGGATATACTCCCAAAACTGTTTTTTACCCAGCGAATAATACAAGCGCTTCACTTTTGCCGTTCCCCGTGTTCTTTTAAAAAGCACGGGAGAACATTGGGCTGATAACAGCCAGTCGGTCACTATTCCTTGCAGCTTGATTTCGGTTGATTTCATTTTGGCATCGGGGCTGTCTGAGAAGCCTTTGTAATAAGCGGCAATCACCGTATAGGCCAGCACGGTGCCGATGGTATTCCGGACGGTGTTCCAGCTGCCGATGCTCTCCACTTCCTCATCGGTTTTGGCAAGTCTCACCAGATCCATAAACTCATTTTCGCACCCCTTGCACGCCGATACCTCGTCTAGCCCCACCGACCGGTTAAACGTTTCGGAAAAATAACAGATATACTGCAACAGCTCGTGCATGTTGATATAGCTCGAAAACGTGATGTCCTTGGCGGCCTGATCCTCCGACTCGATCATGTGCTTTCCGGGGGAATTCACGGCCAGCAGGCAGTCGGCCTGTCCGGCACTTTCCACCAAAACGCCCCCAGAGAGGTGATCTGCGACTTAACGCCCGCATGAAGCGGTCTGTCTTCGTTTTTCGGCACGATCTGCGGCCCCACTACGGAGGAACAGTGAACCAAAACGCGGGGACGGGAATTTTTGATAAGGCAGAACATGCGGGCAAACAGAACGCTGCCGACCTCGTCGGCGCCGGGATAAACCAGTACCCAGTTCATCATCTCCCTCACCCGCTCCGCTATTGCCGCCTGATCCATGGCGGAAAAGCCGTACTCCGCCATATCGCCCTTGGGAACGGTAAGAATATCGAATACTCCCTCCTCCCCAAAATCCACGCAGGTAAGATTGACGTATCGGTTGATTTTTCTCCGGTTGAGGAAGTCTTCCATATTAGCAGGAATTTTTCTTTGCAGCTTTTCCATTTTCCTCGGCTTCAGCCTCATTGCCGTGCTCTTATTCCAGCTTGTTCTTCAGGTAAGTAATCCGCCAGATATCGTACCCGTGGTCTTTCCAATAATCCGGGTCTTCCGCACTGCTGTTGTATGCCGCAACCCGGGCCGCAAGATTAAAGCCGTGAATTTTAAGGAAAGAATATTTCTGCTTTAAGATTCTGAAATTCTCGAGAAGGCTTTGGCATTCCAGCAGGTTTTTATGATGCATCCGGGAATTGATAATGTTGCCGTAAACCAGCGTATCCATCGAAAAAACGGCATATTCGCAGTCTTCGACCCTCTAAAAATCCAGTCGCAGAGTTTTTGCGTGTCGGCGGGAACTTTTTTCATTCCCATAAGAGAAAAAGGCGGAGTCAAAAGCTGGATATCTTCGTTCAACTCGGCAAGACCGGCAGGAAAAGCAAAGTTTCAGTCTCGCTCGTCAAGAGGAATGTAAAATATTTTCGTCATATTTTTCCTCGTTCTTAATGCCCGCAGACAAAATGGAAAGGGCAGCGTCTTTGGGGCCTTTATATAGTTACAGTCGTATGATCATCCCTTTACCGCTCCGACCGTAAGCCCGGAAACAAAGTAGCGCTGAAAGAAAGGATAAGCGCAAGCAATAGGGAGCACGATTACCATAACGATCGCCATTCGGGCTGTTTCGGAAGGGATATTGGACGTATCCACATACCCCGACAAATTCGGGTTTTGAGAAATAAAATCAATATTGTTTTGAATGCTGACTAACACATATTGAAGTGGATAAAGATCCTGATGTTTGGAATTGATGTATAGCATGGCCTGGAACCAGTCGTTCCAGTAAAGAAACGTTAAAAACAGGCCGATGGTGGCAAGCACAGGCAGAGAAATAGGCAAAACAATGCGCGCAAAAATAACCAGCTGCGAAGCGCCGTCGATTTTCGCGGATTCTATCAGGGAATCAGGAACCGAGGTGCGGAAAAAGGTATTGAGTATCATAATATACCAGGTGGAAACGGCCAGAGGAAGAATCAAGCTCCATATGCTGTTTTTAAGCCCCAGCATCTGGGTGTTGATCATATAAGAGGAAACCATGCCGCCCTGAAAGAGCATGGGAATAATAATAAATATTGTAAGCGCCTTTTTGAGCTTATACCCGTTTCTGGAGATGGCGTAAGCTAAAGACGTATTGAGAATAAGACCGATTCCGGTGCCCACCACCGTAATAAAAAACGAAACCAGAAAGGCGTTTCCGATGGTGGAGCGCTGCTCCCAGAGAAACACGTACGCGTCCAGCGACCATTCGGAAGGAATAAACCGGTAACCGTTTTGGGCGATGGAGGTTTCGGAAGAGAGTGAGATAATGAAGCAGAAGGCCGTGGGAATGACGGAGATTAAGGCCAATATAATAAATAAAAGGGATATCACCAGATTGGCGGGCTTTGAGATCTGCATATATGCGGGCGTTTTATTTTGTTCGTTCGCCTTATTTTTCATAAGAATACCTCCATTTTCTGTTGGTCGCTTTGTCAAAACAAAGAACTGTCCGGATCAATTTTACGAACAACAAAATTGGCAAGCGTAATCATAACGCATCCCACAACAGACTGTAAGGCCGAGGCAGCGGAGGAAAAGCCGATATTGTTCAGCTTCATCAGCGCGGTATAAACATAGGTGTCGATGGTCTGGCGGTAATCGGTAATCTGCCCCGAAGCACGGGTGGCCTGATAAAACAGCCCGAAATCCGAGTTGAATATGCGACCCATGGCAAGGATCAGAAGGATTACGATAACAGGCTTGAGCTGAGGCAGCGTAACGGAACGCGCTTGCTGCCATTTTGTGGCGCCGTCGATTACGGCCGCCTCGTAAAAAGAATGATCGATTCCCGCGATGGACGCCAGATAAATGACCATGCTGTATCCGACGGTTTTCCATGTATTTAAAAACACAAGGATGTACGGCCAGTATTTTCCTTCGGCATACCAATTGACGGGTTCCGTTCCCAAAGAAATCAAAATCTGATTGGCGATTCCTTTATCATAGCTTAAAAAAGAAAACACAAAGTAGGCCACCACGACCCAGGAAAGAAAATGGGGCAGAAACATAGCCGTCTGGCTGATCTTGCGAAGCCTGTCCGAAATCAGCTGGCTCATCAGAATAGCAAGTGTGACGGGCAGAAACATTTCGATAACGATAAAGGCAAAGTTGTAAAGCAGTGTATTGCGGACCATGATCCAGGCGTCGGCGGTTAAAAACATAAATCGAAAATTCTTGAACCCCACCCAATCGCTTTGGATCAGAGAGGACAAAAACCCCTCGCCGGGAATCATGCGGTAATTTTTAAAGGCAATAACAATACCGAACATGGGCAGATAAGAAAACAGGACGAACCATATGATGGTTGGGAGGGAAAGGAGCGTTAATTCTCCGTCGTCCCGGGTAAAAAGCTTCTTTTTGCGCGAAGCGGGTTTTTTCTTTATGGCGGCGTCTTTTGCGGGCATAAAACTTTCTCCTATCACGTGAATTCAGGCAGGGATACTTATTGGGGAATATGATAGACACAGCTTTCGGTCAGATTCAGTGCCTCAGCAACCGGCTCCAGCCGGGATTTTACCTCCAGCTCTTCCTTTTTGTGCGCATCAGATCCGAAATAAACCCGGCAGCCGGCTTCCAGCGCAATGCGATAGGGGCGGTAAAGCGATTCCTTCGGCTCGTTTGCGGGAAAAGCGCAGGCGTTGAGCTCGATTCCTGTGCCTTCTCTGGCAAAGAAGCGGAAAATATCCCGCAGGCGGCTTTGCGGCATGGAATCAAAAACCTCGGCCAGACTGCGGTTTAATCGGGTGGTGGTGCAGGTAAAATGGGCGATCCCGACTTTTTTCCACGGCAGAGGGAGCCGCTGCAGCTCTTCCAGGCGTTTCATCATCAGGCGGGCGATATCGCCGGGCGCGGTGATTTCGGACGGGCGGGTAAAATCCGTCATATGAAAATGGTTGACGGGAACGATAATAAAATCAAACCGGTCGTAAGATGCGGGTGCAATGCCGATCTTCTCTCCCCCGCAGTATTCCGTTTCGCAGCCGAAGCAGAACCGGACGCCAGGGGCTTTGGGCAACGGAAGGCTTTTTGTGACATGCTCGGTGTTCTGCGGAATATACCAGTCGTCGGCACCGGGAGCCAGCGTGTCCCAGTAATGGTCGGTGATGCAGATGGTGTCGTATCCGGATTTCACTGCGTGTTCCAGCATGGTTTGCGGCGTCATTTGCGGGTCGCGACAGCAATCGGATAAAATGGAATGCTGATGGAGGTCGTGCTTTATTTCCACCATGATCTTTATTCCTCGCTTTTTGATTGGAAAACGCCCGCCTGGTTTTCCAAAGCGGGCGCTCTCACTTTTTTAATGGACAGTCTTAAGAATTGGCGGCTACGTAGGCATCAAGCTGGCTCTGACACTCGGCGATGATGGTACGGTAACCAGCGCTCTCCAGCTCGGCGAGCATTTTGGGCACTTCCACGGTAGAATCGGTGGAACCGGTGCGGAGCTCGTCCATATATTTATCGAAGATCGTGGTGCAGGCGGCTACCTCAGCCTCTACAGGAGTAATGTCAAAGGTAAAGCCGATGGTCTGGGAATTGGCTTCCGCCGCGGCCGTATCGTTTTCTTCTTTTAATTCCTCGATCAGTTCAGCGGTGGTGGGGGCGGACGGAGTCATAGAATAAAGGGAGGCCTGCGCCCAGATCCAAGGCTGATAATTGGAATTGAGCACATTTACCTGGGTTTTGTCGCTGGTGTATTCAAAATTCGTGCCCTCTACGCCGTAAGCGAGAATATCACGGGCGGTGGTGTTGGTGTTTACAAACTCCATAAACTTCAGCGATTCGTCCACATAGTTGGAAGCGGCGTTGACCGCGTTCATGGCACCGCGGATGGAGCCTGTGGTAAGAGTGGGTCCGTAATATTTGGTGCTTACAATGTCAAATCCGTAGGAATCGCTCCACTCGGCGTCCGCACCGGGATAACCCTGCTGATTTAAAACAATCAGTTCGGTGGGGTAATCGTTCAAAGTGGGGGCATCGGGATTAATGTATCCCTTATTGAACCATTCGTGAACCAGCTGCAGGCGGTCCAGATAATCCTGGTCGTCAAACACACTCACGACCGTGGTATCTTTCGCGGCGTAATCCAGCCCAATATACAAAGAGGAATTGAGAATGTCGAATTCGTTGTCCAGAGCACGGATACCAAAACGGGAAACGTTGATAGGATATTTGTCCGGATAGGCGGTTTTGTAGGCTTCCAGAACTTCCTCGACGGAATCAAAGGTGTTGTATTTGGTGTAGTCCAGGCCAAGCTCGTCCACAACGACTTCCTTATTGAACTGCCAATACAGAGAGCCGGCGGTATCTTTGTATACGGGAACCGCATACAGCTTTCCGTTTACCTTGGAGCCTTTCCAAACCAGCTCGGGAATAGAGGAGTACAGGTCGGGGGTAACGGTTTGGATTTTGTCGGTAATATCCGCGAACACGCCTTTGTTGGACTGAGTGGCGTAATTGTTCCACCAGGAACAGGTAAATACGATATCATAGTAATCGCCCGCGTTTATGGAAAGCTGAACCTCATCGCTGGACATATACAGGATATCCACGGTAACTCCGATTTCATCGGAGGACAGGGCATTCAGCTTTTCTTCCATCGCGTCATTATCTGTGGGAACCGTTCCTGGGTTAGCCATAATCCAGGTAAGATTTACCGGTTCCGAGGATGTGCCGGATGTTGCGCCGGAAGCAGTCTGAGACGATGAGCTGCTGCCGGAGCTGCAGGATGTCAAAGTAGATACGAGTAAAACACTGGATAAAAAAATTGCCAAGTTTTTTTTCATTTTCAATCCTTCTTTTTTTTGAATACGAGTAACCGGTTTCATACAAATTGGCTCTAGTCGGTTTTTTCGGCGTGCGCATCGCCGCGTATAAAACAGAAAACCTTGAAGCCGGGATGAAGCAGATGAGCAGCATGCCGGTCCGCAATGAAGCCCTTGGAAAAAAGCCTGGTTACGGGATGTTGATGCCTGGTTGGAGAGATGTTTTTGGTCATGGTCATCTGTCCTTTCGCTCAATTTGATACGAGTAGGTTTTCGCTACAGGGAAATCCTAGCAGTGGCTAAAAGAAGGTAATAGACGGTCCGGCTAAAATCCGTGTTAGATTTTAAAGAAGTCCCGAAACAACCAGCGGCCGGTTTGCGCAGACTTGAGTTTCTTAGCCCATCTAACAACATTTACTTCACATTCAGGGTGAAAATATGCCTCGCTGGCACGATTGGGGCCCGCCTGTCAGCCGAATTTTTTCCGCCTTAATGGCTGGCTGTGTTTAGCTTTTGTGTCTTTGCCTTGCCAGGTAATCTTTACTGTTTTAATATCCGGTTAAGCCTTAGCTTCTTTATAAGGGAAGGAGGAGCTGTTTACAGTAGCTTGCAATACGCTGAGCTAGCGCTTATACTACAGATAATTCAATCGGGGAGCTGATGGTAATCGGCTGAGAGGGTACTGTACCGTACCGACCCTGGTAACCTGATCCGGATAATGCCGGCGGAGGGAAGCTCAAGATCACGTTAAAGAGCGTCTGTCGTCATATCCCGACAGGCGCTTTTATTTAGCGATCCGGCCACCGTCCAAGCGGCTGTAATAAAGAAAGGATATGAACATGAGTACAATCACCCCTGAACTGTCAACCCGTAAAAACCGGGAAACCCTGCTGACCTTAACCACCGGAGGCGTCTGTATCGCACTGGCCACAATCCTGTCCATGATTAAACTGTGGCAGGCGCCGATGGGCGGCAGCGTCACCCCCGGGTCTATGCTGCCCCTGCTCATCTGCGGCTTTGCTTTTGGCCCCGTGTGGGGCTGCGGGATCGGCGTCGTTTACGGTATTCTCCAGTATATCCTTGATCCCTTCCCCTTAACGGTTTTCAGTTTTCTGCTGGATTATCCCCTGGCCTTTGGTGCTTTAGGCCTCGCAGGCTTATTTGCCACCCCTAAACTGCAGCGGCTGGCCCAGCGCAATATTTTACGCCGGGTAGGCCTGGTAAGGTTTCCCCGCCTGCTGCTGGGCTCTGTCATCGCCGTGCTGGCCCGCGCCTGTTTTCATTTCTTGAGCGGCTTCATTTTTTATGGCTCCTACGCCGCGGATTATGGCTACAGCAGTCCGGTATTGTATTCCTTAGTATATCAGGCACAGTATATCCTGCCTGAGTTAGCCATTTTAATTGTGCTGCTGGTTGTGATTAAGCGGATTTTTTACGGACAGACTGCCCGCAACAAAGCTGCCTGAACGATCAGGTAACTTAAATCCGGCCCGCGCTCAGCTGAACCGTTTGTCCGCCGGGAGACAAGCATGAAGCAGCCCCCCTTTACTGCCAGTAAAGGGGGGCTTTGCTATAAGTCACTGCGGCTGCCGGTTCAGGTAAGCCTCAGTTAGCGGCGCCGGCGGCCGGACGGCTGGCCAGGATATGATCAAATAATCTGGCACAGCTCAGCGTATCGGCCTGCGGGATGATCTTGCTCTCATACTGACCTGCCGTCACACAACGGCGCGCCTCCTCAATCTCATAAGTAAAGCCGTTGATAGTCTGCTGATCGGTAAAGTGCTCGCTTACCTTGCCCTCCAGATCATAGAGGAACGCCTCTGTCGCCATATGCGGATGCGGAATGACAAGCCGGCCCCGGCTGCCGTAAAGCACCAGTTTTTCCTCAACAGGATTAAGAAAGGTAGCAGACAGTTGGGCCAGGCAGTGGTCAAAGCGTAAATTTACGGTGTCAGCCGCATCGACGCCGCTATCCGACCACAGCGCCTGAGCCTGCATAGCTTCAGGTTCCCGGCGCAGGAAAAACAACGCCAGTTCATAGGCGTACACTGTTAAATCATAGGCAGCCCCGCCGCCCAGTTCAGGATTAAAATAACGGTTGCGGGCATCCGGCTGGGCTGCAAAGCCTAACTGAATATGAAGATAAGTCGGGGTCCCGATCCGGCCTTCTTCCAGCCAGGTTCTGGCCCGGAGATTCGCCGGCAGATAACGCGACCACATGGCTTCCATAGCCAGGATGCCTTCTGACCTGGCTCGGCCCAGCGCGCTCCTGGCCTCCTGGCTGTTGCGGAACATGGCTTTTTCACAGAGCACCGGCACTTTATGACTCAGGCAAAGCATGGTCAGATCATAGTGAGCGTTGGTGGTAGCAGCAATGTAAACGCAGTCCGGCCTGGCCGCCTCCAGCATCGCTTCATAGTCGTCAAAGGCCAGCGCCAGCTGTGCATTGTCAGCAAAGGCCTGCGCTCTGGTCTGGGATTTGCTGGCTACCGCGACAAGCTCACAGCCAGGCACCAGTTTAACTGCTTCCGCAAATTTGCGGGCAATCCCGCCAGCTCCCATGATAGCAAATCGAAATGGTCTCATACGTCCCTCCTCTAGGGCAGCAGCTCATTTGCCGCGGCTCCAGCCGCGGCGCACGCGCGGACCGCGGCGGCGCGTCCGGTGGTCGCAGGTCTGCCAGGAGTCGCGGTTTCAGCCGCGGCCGCCGGCGCCAAAAGTTCAGTCAGGCTTTGATGGTATTCGTCCGCCAGCGCCAAAAGCTCGGCTGAGGGCGGCGGATAGACCGCGTCTTGCACTAATACGGTATAAAAACCCGCGGCAGCGGCGGTGGTCAGGGCATGCGGCGCGTCCTCAAACACCACTGCCTCCTGATTTTGCGCCGCACCCAGCCGGCGCGCCGCAATTTCATAGACATCCGGATGGTCCTTACTGACGCCAATATCAAAGGTACTCAGCAAAAAGCTGAAATCAGCGATAAGACCCAGGCGCTCCAGGCAGGCTGTCGCCAGGTCTCTGGGCGTGGCAGTGACAACCGCCAGCCGGCAGTGCTGCGCCTGCAGCTTCTGCAAATAGGCTTTAACCCCAGGCTTAACCGTAACGTCAGTCGCATAGTGACGGCGCATCAAATCAAAAAAGCTTTGCAGAATAACGGCTTCGCTCTCCGCAAAGTGGTAATGTGCCTTGATAAACGCCGCCACCTGAGGCATCCGCATCTTTAAGGTCAGGGCGATCAGGTCTGCAGGCGCACTGATGCCGCGGGTTTGCAGATATTCACTGCTTAAGCCGCGCCAAAAGCGCATAGAGTCTATCAAGGTACCATCCATATCAAACAAGGCAATGTGTCGGTTCATCTTTTCTCCTGTCATGTTTATAAGCTTTAGAAAATCATACCATTAAAGCCCATAAAAGCCAGGCAGATCAGACCGGCGGCAATCAGGAGCGAAGGCAGTCCCCGCAGCGCGCGGGGTTGACTGGCCCGGGCTTGTTCCATCCGCTCATTCAGGCCGCTGTAAATCAACATCAGGAGCATAAAACCCAGGCCGGAGGCCGCAGCCTGGCCAAGCGCGGCGCCAAAGCTTAGGGTCTGGCTCTGACTGTAAATTAATCCGATACCCAGCACCGCTGACGAAACCAGCAAACTGGGGGACCAGGTCTGCACTAAGGCTGACAAGCCAGGGCTGAGCCTGCCGCAGAGCAACCTGATCAAGCTAAGCCAGAGGATGGTCAGGACCAGGGTGGTCAGCAAATTCAGCACGGTCAGATCAAGCCGGACCCAAAGCAGATTCACCGCATAGGCTGAAGCCGCGGTCAAGACCGACAGCACCATCATGATCAGACCTAGGGTAAAGGCAGCCCTGGGTTTAGCCGGCGAATACAGGGCCAGGTCCGTGCCGAGCATCCGGACCGTCACCACATTTTCAATAAAGACAGCCGCGATAAACGCGGTCAAAACAGCCTCAATCATGCTGATTCTCCTTTTCCGGACGAACATACTGGGCTAAAGCTGCCAGCAGGCCTAATAGGATAAAGGCCCCGGACGGCAAGAGCAGCAAGAGCAGGGGCCGGGCCTGACTGTCACTGAACGCTTTACCCAGCAAGGTCCCGGCGCCCAAAACTTCCCGGATCAGGCCCAGCACGACCAGGAGAGCCCACATAAAGAGCAGCCGTTTCAGCCAGAGTTTCCAGGTGAAAGCAACTGAGGGGACACTTTCCTCAACCGTACCGGCGCTAAGCTGCGGATGCAGCAACAACACCACTGCGGCAGCGGACAAAGGAATATAAAGGCCAAACGTCGCCGCCGCCGCGGGCAGATATGCCCGGAGCAGCAATTCTGCCACGGTAGCGCTGAAGCCCGCCGCTACCAGGGTCTGGGCCCACAGTGCATATTGGGAGCGTGAAGGAGCCAGGCGCTGCAGCAGGCGCAGAACAGCCAAGGTTACCAGGGTTTCCCCTGCAATCAGCAGACCCACCAGCGCGCCCTGGATGGTCGACAAGACGACCGCGGCAGGCAAAGCCGCGGCCAAAAAGACCGGCGTGGCCAGACTATTTTGATATGACGGTTTTGAAGTGGCAGCTAAAGATTGGCTTTCGGTGTTACTCTCACTGGATTTCATTTTAACCAGCCCCCCTCCTTCAGGATATCGGCAGCGTTCAGACAGGCGTTTATGGCCCGAACCAGCGCTTTACTGCTGACGGTCGCCTGTGATAAGGCTTCTACCGGCACGAGTGTCTGGCTGGCGTTGTCAGTGTTAGTGGCAGCGCTGTCAGCATCCGCCGCAGTCTCGCCGCCGGCTTCTCCGGCCGTGGTTTCTTCCGGCGTAGCGCTGCTGGCCCCGTCGGCTCCGGCGGTGGTCTCCTCTGAGGCCGCGTCACCGGCCGTGGTCTCCTCCGGCGTGGCGCTGCTGGCCCCGTCGGCTCCGGCGGTGGTTTCCTCTGAGGCCGCGTCACCGGCCGTGGTCTCCTCCGGCGTGGCGCTGCTCTCCCCGTCAGCTCCGGCGGTGGTTTCCTCTGAGGCCGCGTCACCGGCCGTGGTCTCCTCCGGCAAATCACCGGCCGCATAAACCTGCAATTGCGAATCAGGCCCGCCCAGTCCCACAAATTGCTGATAATAGGCGGGATCGCTCAAGCCATCGCCCAAACCCAGGGTTTCGTCGCTTTCAGTCACCCTGACGCCGGTCAGGGTCAGAGTCTGGGCATCTACCCCGATTAACGCAACGATGGGGCCTTCATGACCGGAGTCTTCAGCCTGAAACAAAATACCGATCGTTTGTCCGTCTTGTTTTGCCAGATAAATAGCGTCAACTTTATCACTGATGCCGCTGCCGGCTGCGCTGAGGTCAACCGGCTCAAAGCTGTCCGCGCCCGGCACCACCTGCTGTCTCAGCTCCAGTAAACTGCTGGCTTCCTGAGCCTTAACTTTATCTTTCAGGCCCGTATACAAACCGGTAATAACCAGGCCGGCAGCGACCACAAAAGCTGCCGGAACCAGCCACCGGCCAGTCTTGCCTTTCACCTTATTTTGCATGTTTCTTCCTCCCAAAGCTTGCAGGGACTAAAGCCCGGTCCAGCAGCGGTGTCAACAGGTTCATCAGCAGAATGGCAAAAGTCACCCCTTCAGGGTAAGCACCAAAACGGCGGATCAGGATGGTCAAAAAGCCTGCTCCGGCCGCAAAAATCCACTGACCGCTGCGCCGCATAGGGGTGGAGGTATAGTCAGTCACCATAAAGACTGCGGCAAAAATCACACCGCCGTTTAAAAGCTGGTATAAGACATTGCCGGTAAACCAGCCATCCGATCCCCAGAACCAGGCAAACAAAGCAAAGACAGCCAGGTAGATCAGCGGGACCTCCCAATGGATCACTCGCCTGACGATCAGATAGGCAAAGCCCAAAATAATCGCCAGGATGCAGACTTCGCCGATTGAACCAGCTTTATTGCCTAAAAACGAGTCCAGCAACGACGGGACCGTCCCCGACCATTTGGCGGCTGGCAGCGGCGTCGCTCCGCTGATCAGATCCAGCGATTCAGCACCTGCCTGGGGATTCATAAACTGAATCATCTGCCTGGGAAAGGAAATAAGCAGGAAGGCCCGGGCCGCCAAAGCCGGGTTCATAAAGTTACGCCCGATGCCCCCAAACAGCAGCTTAACCAGCAGCACCGCAAACACGCTGCCCAGCATAGCCAGCCACCAGGGCAGTAACGGCGTGACGCTTAACCCCAGCAGCAGGCCGGTCACAGCAGCGCTCAAATCAGCGCCGGTCACGGTTTGGTGCAGCAGTTTTTCATAGATATATTCGGTCAGTACAGCCGAGCCGGTGCTCACCACCAAAACCAGCAAAGCCCGCCAGCCGTAAAGTACACAGCCGGCTGCCGCCAGCGGCAGGAGCGCAATCAATACATCCCGCATCACGGCGGTGGTACTGCGTCCGCTGTGAATTTGCGGACTGGCCGTTTTTGCTATGCCTGTTGTCATCATTGGGCCTGACCTCCCTGTGTTGCCTGCCGCTGCGCCAGTTTAAGCTGTTGTTTACCGTATACAAAAGACTGGGTCAACAGGCGGTAAGCCGGGCAGATATAGCTGCAGCAGCCGCATTCAATGCAATCTTTCATATAGTAGCGGTCGGCTGCTTCCTGATAGCGGCCCAGCAGCACTAATTGATTCATCTCGCTGGGCTGCAGGCTCATGGGACAGACCTCCGCGCACAAGCCGCAGCGGATACAGGCCTGCTCTGCCTGTTTTTGAGTTTGCGCGGCCGTCAGGCCCAGCAGCAGGTTTGTCTGCTTTAAGGTCCCCGCTTCATAGTCTTCCACTAATCGTCCCATCATGGGGCCGCCTTGAATGAGGCTGGCCGCCGCTCCGTGCAAGCCGCCGACATAAGTCAGGATCTGGCTGACGGGGGTGCCCACCGGCACCATCAGATTACGCGGTCGGTCAAAAGCCGGGCCGGTTACGGTAATGCGACGCTGCGTCAGCGGCTGCCCCGTTTTGAGATAAACCGCAATAGCGGCCAGGGAGCTGACATTCATAACCAGGGCACCTGCCGCGGACGGCAAAGCGCCGCCGGCAATCCTGCGGCCGCTGACGGCATAGACCAGCTGTTTTTCACCGCCCTGGGGATACCGCCGGGGCAAAACCCGCACACGGATCCGCTCATCCGCCGCAGCCAGTTCACTAAGATGCCGGATGGCATCAGGCTTGTTGCCCTCAATCCCAATAATGGCCTGACCAATCTGAGCGTAATCCAGGACCGCGCGGATCCCCGCAATAATCTCAGCGCCGTTTTCAAGCATGTCCCGCGCGTCTGAAGCTGAATATGGTTCACATTCAGAACCGTTGGCCACCAGTAAATCTATGCTCTGGCCGGGCGCGCTGCCCAGTTTAAAAAAGGCCGGGAAGCCGGCGCCGCCCAGGCCCACGACGCCTGAGGCTCTGACCGCCTGCCTGAAGCTGGCAAAATCAGTTACAGCGGGGACCTGCAACTGCTCCCACTGGGTTTGCCGGCCATCTGAGGCAATAACAACCACCGGACAGCGCTGGCCATTAAGGTTAGTCGCTTCATCAACAGACAGTACCCGACCGGACACGGAAGCATGTACCGGCACAGACATCAGGTCGACCGGACTGGCCACGGGCTGACCTACCGCCACTAAATCGCCCGGCCTGACCAGCAGCCGGCAACCGGCGGGCGTGACTGAAGTAACGGCCAGCTTCACTTGCGCGGGCAGTGGTAATGTTTCCGTGGCGACAGCCTGGGCGGCCTTCTGGTCATCCGGATGAACCCCGCCGACCGGGCGCCGGACGGCTTTACTGAGGCGTTTGGACCAGGTGGCCGAGGTTATGTGTTTTGCCATTTGGATCCCCTTCTTGGCCGCGGATTCCTGCCTTTGCCGGCAGGGGGTATCGCGGCTTTTATATCCCTTCTATTGTACAAAAATAATCAATTCGCTGCAATTGATAATTGCTTCAGAATGCACAATTATCCTGCTGGTATTTTGTACAGCTTTTTTTGCGCCCCGCGCGCAGGCAACCCTGCGGCGATTATTTTTAAGGAAACATTAAATTCATGCGCCACCCCCGCTTTTAACCCTTCCTCCCGCTTTACCGGCTTGACAAGCCCGGGGGGCCCTTCCTATGCTTAGAAAGGATATTTCAAGAGTTATGCATAAGGGAGATGACTATTATGTGGCTGGTTCAGTCTTATCTGAAACGGGCTGTAGCGCGTTATCCCAACCATCCGGCTGTGGTAGATCCGGAGCAAAGCTTCAGCTACAGTCAGCTGGCCGACAAACTAAATCACCTGACCTCCGCGTTGCTGGCTGGGGGGGTCAGTCATCGCCAACCGGTTCCTGTTCTGTTGCCTAAATCCTGCCTCAGCGTGGCAGTCCTGCTTAGTGTGGCCCAGGCCGGCGCTTTTTACGTGCCACTAAATCCTGACCAGCCACCGGCCCGCTTGGGTCATTTACTGCAGCGCCTGAACGCAGCCCTGGTGATCAGTGACGCCCAGGGCCAGCAGATTTTGTCTACAGCCGGCTTCGCGGGCCAGGTTTGGGTGGCAGAAGACCTGTTGCAGCAGCCGCTGCAGCCGGAGCTGATGGCGCGGCGGCAACACCTGCTGCTGGATACGGATCCGCTATATTGTAATTTTACCTCCGGTTCTACCGGTGAGCCCAAGGGCGTCCTGATCTCCCAGCGTTCAGTCGTGGATTTTATAGAAGCCTTTGTCCCCCTGGCAGGCCTGAGTCACACCTCCGTCATTGGCAATCAGGCCCCCTATGATTTTGATGTTTTTGTCAAAGATCTGTACGGCAGTCTATGCTGCGGCGCCACCCTGGTCTTGATTCCGACGCCCTACTTCACGCAACCCGCCCGCTTGCTGGATTATATTTGTGACCAGCAGGTTGATACCCTGATCTGGGCCGTTTCAGCCCTGTGCCTGATCAGTATGCTTAAGGGCTTCAGCTACCGGGTGCCGCGGCAGCTGCGCCAGGTGCTGTTCAGCGGCGAGCCCATGCCCCTGAAGCAATTAAAAATCTGGATGGATCATCTGCCTCAGACCCGGTTTATCAACCTTTACGGACCTACAGAAATCACCTGTAACTGCACTTACTTTGAAGTACCCGGCCCGCAGGCGCTGTCAGCCCCTTTGCCCATCGGCCGGCCCTTTGCCAATGAAGCGGTGTTTTTGCTGGATGACCGCGATCAGCAGATCACAGCGCCTGAACAAGAAGGTCAGCTCTGCGTGGCCGGCACCTGCCTGGCTTTAGGCTATTATATGGATCCGGTCCGCACGGCCGAGCATTTCACGCTCAATCCGCTCAATCCAGCCTTTCCTGAACGGATATACCGGACAGGGGATATGGCCTATTACCGGCCGGACGGTAACCTGATGTTTACCGGCCGGCGCGACGGCCAGATTAAGCTGATGGGCCACCGCATTGAGCTGGGCGAAATTGAGGCCGCACTGGAGCTGCAACCGGCAGTGGAACGGGCCTGCTGTATTTTTGACCGACGGCGGCAGCGGCTACTGGCCTTTGCGGTGCCGCAGCCACAATTGGTGGCTTTGTTGCCCCTGGACCTTCCTGTGCGGGCTCAGAAAATCAGTGTGACTGAGCAGCAGCTGCAAGAGGCGCTACGCGCCCTCTTGCCCCATTATATGGTGCCGCAGCGTATTTACTGGTATCGCACGCTGCCGCTTAACCCCCACGGCAAGCTGGATCGCGCCAGCTTAAGCAAGCGTTATGAGGAGGCCTGAGATGCTGTCTGATAAGCTCTGCCAAACTGCTGCGGCAGCTTTCGGCACCCCGGTTTACTTGTTTGATCTGGATCGGCTGAAGCAGCAGGTTGAACTGGTCCGGACGCAATTGCCCCAGGCTCGGCTCTGCTTTGCGGTCAAGGCCAATCCGTTTCTGATTCCGGCGCTGAGCCAGTGGCTGGACCGGTTTGAACTGTGTTCTCCCGGGGAATGGTCCCTCACCCAAAAGCTGAAGCTGCCTCAGGACCATCTGGTCATATCCGGGGTTTATAAAAGTGCGGCTGATCTGGCCGCCATCTTTGACCAATCGGGAGACAGCTTGCCTGAGATCAGCCTGGAATCAGCCGAACAACTGGCCTTACTGAATCAGCAGGCTCAGCGGCAGCAGCGCCCGGTGTCCGTGCTGCTGCGCCTGAGCAGCGGCAACCAGTTTGGCATGGATGAGGCAGCGCTGCGCGCCATCCTGGCCCGGCGGCAAGCATACCCTTACCTTAAGCTGACCGGTCTTCAGTTTTATTCCGGTACCCAGAAACATAGCGCCAAAATCACGGCTGAAGTTGCCGGGCTGGAAAAGCTATGCCGCTCCCTGGAGCAGGATTTTAACCTGCCCCCTTTAGCCCTTGAATATGGTCCGGGGTTGGCGGTTCGCTACTTTATCGATAGCGGCCAATCCGCAGCAACAGCCGATCTGGATGGATCAGATCTGGCTCAGTTACAGGTTCTTAGTCAAGCTTTGACCCAAGCCGGTTGTCAGCGGCCGCTGACGCTGGAAATGGGACGTTTTTTAACAGCTGCCTGCGGCAGCTATCTGACTCAGATCGTTGATCTGAAAACAACCCGGTCAGATCATTATTGCCTTACAGACGGCGGCATCCATCATTTGGCCTATTACGGACAGATGCTGGGGATGAAGCAGCCGCCGGTCCGCCTGATAAAAGCAGGTCCGGGCTTAAAGCCAGGCAACCTGACCGGCCGCGCGGCCAGCCCCAAAGCTGCTTCTGCAGCGGCCGCAAACTGGACGGTCTGCGGGGCGCTGTGCACCGTAAATGACGTCTTGCTGCGCTGCATCAGTCTGCCTGACCCGCAGCCAGGTGATTGGCTGTGCTTTGACCGCTGCGGCGCGTATTCTGTAACCGAAGGTCTGGCCTTGTTTCTCAGCCGGGCCTTACCGGCAGTGGCCGCCTGCAGCAAGGCCGACGGCTTGCAGTGCCTGCGGCCGTCTACCGCGTCCTGGCCGCTAAACCAGCCGCAAATTCAGCCGAATAATTAGGGATCAATATTGTTATCTGAATTTATTGGAATATTCGCTTACTTTGCCATGATTCTTAATAAATTATTGCAACATTTTTTATGCGAATCATTTATTACTATACCGGATCAAAAAAAGTGAGGTAAAGATTATGGATGAAATTATTACGATCTTAACTGATGTTCAGCCCGGTGAAGATTACAGCCATCTGGAAGGTTTAGTCGATAAACGGATCCTGGATTCGCTGTCCATTATTTCTCTGGTATCAGAACTGGAAGATCATTTTGACATTGATATCGCGCCGGTAGATATTGTCCCCGCTAATTTTAATTCCGCCGCTGCCATCTGGCAGCTGGTACAAAAGCTTCAGGATGACGCGTGATCGCCGTTGTTATTGACTTGCTGCGGATTGATGTCTGAAGCCTGAGGCGCAGGTTTTATCCCGGGCTTGCGCTCACCTTTATAGTCAGGAAAACTAAGCCATGTCATATAATGCGCCGTTATTTCTTTTTGTGTTTTTACCGCTCTCCTGGGGGGTGACCAGACTGATCCCCCGGCGTGGGCAGTGGCTGTCCCTGCTGTTGTTCAGTTGGGTTTATTATCTGTCTTTCAGCCCCAGAATGCTTTTGGTGCTCGTCTTCACTATCTGCTGTACCTATTTGTCTGGCTTGATTTTGGAACGGTTATTCAAACGGGCAGACCGGCTGGCCAGGCAAACAGCTGACCGGCAGGACCGCAAAGCCGTCAAGGCCCGGGTAAAGCGGCAGGCAAGGCTGGTATTGGCTGCGGCGATTGTGATCATATTAGGCGAGCTGATCCTGTTTAAGTACCTGAGTTTTTTTACCACCAATCTCAATCTGCTGCTGAGTTTAGTGTCAGCTCCTAAAAGCCTGCCACTGCTGAAACTGGGCGAACCATTGGGAATATCCTTTTTTACCCTGCAATCCCTGTCCTACCTGATTGATGTATTTCGCCGCAAGTATCCGGCTGAACGCCACTGGGGCCGGCTGGCACTGTGGCTTTCCTTTTTTCCCCAAATCATGGAAGGACCGATCTGCCGCTATGACCAGACGGCAGCTTCATTGTTTGCCGGGCACAGCCTTAAGCTTGCTGATCTGACCAGCGGCGGCCAGCGAATCATCTGGGGGCTATTTAAAAAAGTTGTCATAGCCGATCGCCTCAATCCCCTGGTGACAGCCGTGTTTGACCACCCGCAGCAACAAGCCGGCCTAACGGTTTTAGTTGGCGCTTTTTGCTATACCATGCAGCTTTATGCTGATTTTTCCGGCTCTATTGATATTGTGATTGGCAGTGCCCGCCTGTTTGGCATAGCGTTACCCGAAAACTTTAACCGTCCCTTCTTTTCCCGCAGCGCTTCAGAATTCTGGCGCCGCTGGCATATCTCCCTGGGAGCCTGGCTGCGAGACTACGTTTTTTATACCATCTCTTTCAGCCACCGGATGAAGCAGTGGGACAAAAAGCACCGGGGGGACTGGCTGTATTTTTTCCCGCTGGCCATTGCGCTGGCAGCAGTGTGGCTCTGTAACGGCTTGTGGCATGGCGCCGGTTGGCAATATATTTTTTTCGGATTGTATTATTATGTACTGATTCTGGGCGGTAACCTGCTGGAGCCGGTATACCGGCAAATCTTTACCGGGCTCGGCTGGTCCCGCCAAAGCCGTGGCTGGCAGGTTTTTCAGATCGCCAGGACCTTCCTGCTGGTCATTTTGGGCGAATTGATTTTCCGCTCGCCGTCGCTGGGACAGGCCTTCGGCCTGATCGCCCGCGGCTTCAGCCGGTTCAGCCTGACAACCCTGCAGGACGGCAGCCTCTTAAAACTGGGCCTGGATAAAGCCGATTGGATCGTCGTTGCCCTGGGATTAGTGCTGCTTTTCAGCGTTGAAAGCATCCAGGAGGCAGGCCTGAATTTTTCCCTCCGTCTCAGCCAGCTGCCACGAGCAGGGCGCTGGGCGCTTTATTTGGGTCTGATTTTTGTCATTGTTATTGCCGGCGCCTATGGTCGTAATTATGGCGTAGTCCCCTTGATTTACGCCGGGTTCTAACGTTACATTGAGGTATTATACATGAAGCGTCTCATAAGGCATCCCATAAAGCATCCCACAGTTCTGGAAAATCCAGGTTTATTGCCAGCTGTAACCTTATTCAGCCGACCGGTCCAGGTGATGCTTAAGATCGGTGTGTTTGCCGGGCTTCTGCTGGCTTTACTGCTATTGCTTTCTTGGCTTTTAACCCCGCTGCAGCCAGGTGAACGCTGGTCAGTCCACCCGGAACAGGATTTTCCCATTAAAGCCGAGACGCCGGACAGTGTGGATGCGGTCATGTTGGGCGACAGTCTGGGGTACGGAGATTTTGTACCAGCTTTATTATGGAATCAATATGGTTACACGACCTATGTCTGCAGTCAGTCGGCGCAGCCTTTGGAAGAGGCCTGGGCACAGCTGCAAGCAACTTTAGAGGAACAATCACCCAAACTGGTTATGCTGGAAACTGATCAGTTTTACCGATCCAGTACCCTGGCTTCAGATATCAGCCGGGCACTGTTGTTTGAGGCGGGGCAGCGTCTGCCCATTTTTAGATTTCATGATCAGTGGAAGCAATTATTAGGCCTTAAGCAGACCCCCGCACTCAAGGCCCTGCAGCAGACCCAGCTGAAAGGCTACCGGTTTTCCAAGCTTACCCAGGGCTATAATGGCACCGCCTATATGAACGACAGCGGAACCTTAAAAGTACAGCCAGTTACGGCTTATTATCTGAACAAAATTGTGTCACTGTGTCAGGAACGTGGTATCAATCTCTTGTTTATCAGCATGCCTTCGCCCAAAAACTACAGCATGAAGCGGCATAACGGGATTGCGCTGCTGGCTGAGCATTACAGCATTCCTTATCTGGATCTAAATCTTGATGCCCAGCAGTGCGGGATTGACTGGGCTCAAGATACCAGAGACAAGGGGGATCACCTCAATTACCGGGGGGCTCAAAAGGCCACTTTAGCCATTGGCAGCTACTTGTCCGAGCATTATCAGCTACCTGACCGGCGCGGGAGCGATATTGCCGCCAGCTGGGATGAGACGTGGGCGGCTTACCAGCAGCTATGCCAGGATGCGGAAAATCCCGATACCGGAGGAGACAGCTCCCATATCGGGGTAACTGAACCGGCCTATCTGCCGGCCAGTCCTGAGCTGATGGCAGCCCAGGCCACCACGGAAAACTAAGTTATAAGAGCCAGGGGGCTCAGTTACTTTGCTTGACTTCACTCATGTAGGCAGAAACCCAGGCGGCGGCCTCATTTAAAGTCGGATGCGGCACGATAGATTCATCCAGTAGCTGCAGGCTGGCCGGCGCAAGCTGGCGTTCAGGCCCGGCGGCCCGCCAGGCTTTAGTATCAGCGCTGCCAAGGTCAGGATTATGGGGTGTAAACGGCTGCGGTCCGGCATACATCAGGTCAACAAAAGGTTGCAGCAGCAAAGCCGCTTCGTGACCTATAATGTGTGCGCCTAAAAACATGCCGGCCGGATCAGTCAGCAGCTTGACCAGTCCGTCGCCCTGACGGGCGGTCTCTTCATAACCCAGGGCATAGCCTTTACCCGTCTGATAGTAGTGATGGTAGCCAACCCGGTAGGGTTGCCGGCTGCGTACCAAATCCGCTTCCGTGCGGCCGATATGGGCAACCTCCGGATAGGCATACGTTACATAGGGGATCAGATCATATCTGGCCCAGCGGCGCTCCGCCCAGCTAACCGGGCCACCGGCTTCACCGCCAAAGAGGTTATGCGCCAGTATCTCCGCTTCATAATTGGCCTTATGCCTGAATTGCGCGCCGCCGTTGCAGTCGCCCAGCGCGTAAACGCCCGGAGCGCTGGTCTCAAGCAGCTCGTTAGTCCGGATCCAGCCGCGCTCATCCAGGCTGATCCCGGCAAGCTCCGGATGTAAATCCTGATGAGGAACAATACCGGCGGCAATCAGCAGCACGTCAACCTCAAGGCTGGTGTCACGGCCGGCCGGCTCTGTCTCGGCCTTATGCGGCTGCAGTTGCAGCCGCAGTCTGGCGGCGGACGGGTCCTGGTCCGCCGGATGTTCCACCTGGCGGATCACCGTGTTCAGGCTAACGTCAATCCCCAGACTGGTCATGCTATCCAACAGAATCTGACTGATTTCCGGGTCCTCATGCGGCAGCAGTCTGACATTGCGCTGAATCAAATGGACCTCACTGCCGGCCGACGACAGGACATGGGCAAACTCGGTGCCGATGGGGCCGCCGCCTAAAATTGCCACCCGGCGCCAGGGTTTAGCCGGATAACGGCTGCCAAAAAAGCTTTCGCTGGTAATATAGTCTTCGGCCCGCAAGCCTGCAATCGCCTCCGTCCGGCTGTGGCCGCCGGTGGCGATCACAATTTTATCCGCGGTCAGCAGCTCGCTGTCCCCCCCGCCATTCAGCTTTACTTTCAGCTGACCGGGAGCGGTAAAGCTGGCGCTGCCTTCATATACGTCCAGGTTAGCTTCAGCCTGATACTCTGCTCTGATTGACTGATTCTCATCAATCTTTTGCCAGACCCGGCGGCTGATCACCGGCCAGTCAAGCCGGGCCTGCTCAGTATGCACGCCAATGGCCTCAGCCTTTTGGATATCCCGCAGCAAATTGGCGGCGGTAACTAAGACCTTGCTGGGCAGACAGCCGCGGTTCAGGCACGTACCGCCAAATTTACCTTTTTCAATCAAAGCGCAGTGCAGGCCCTGTTCCAGCCCGGCATCCAGGACAATATTCCCCGCGCCGCTGCCGATCAGGATCAAATCATAATGTTTCATGGTTACCTCCAAGGGGATTTGTAACTGCTACAATATAGGCAAAGCCCGTCCGCGACCGGAACCAGCTCATGCATATAGTTAAATATACTGGCCTGGAGCCTGGTCATACGAGCAAATGTTACAGCGGCGCGCCCTGAGGCTTAGGGCCCCAGGCGATGTCGTTTGCCCCGGCGGCGGATGCCGGGAGATAAGCAGGAGGTAATCATGACAGATAAAAAAGCTATGATCTTACTGGCAGATGGTTTTGAAGAGGTGGAGGCCTTATCGGTGGTGGATTGTCTGCGCCGGGCAGACATCACGATTGATCTGGTGGCGGTCAGTAACCGGGACTGGGTGCTCAGTTCGCATCAAGTTAAAATAGCCGCGGACCGGCATCTGGCGGAGGTAGGCCCGGGCACTGAGTATCAGGCTGTCATCACGCCGGGCGGCCTGCCCGGCGCGCGGACCCTGCAGTCAGATCCGGCGGTGCAGCAACTGCTGGCGCACTTTGACCAGCAGGGCAAAATTGTGGCCGCCATCTGCGCTTCTCCGATTGCCCTGGAGACAGCCGGCGTGGCCGGGCGGCACAGCGGAACCATCTTCCCCGGTATGGAAGAGCAAGTCCGGTATCAGACTTTCAGCCAGGACCTGGTCGTCAGGGACGGCAATCTGATCACCTCCCGCGGTCCGGCTACCGCCTTCTTATTTGGTCTGGAGCTGGTCCGGCAGCTGGCTGGCGAAGCGGCCTGGGCCAAAGTCCGCCGCGCCTTGCTGATTCCGCAGCTACAGGAACAAATTGCGCAATACTGACCGGGGAAGCGGCAACCGGCCGGATCCTGTCTTGTACAGCCGGCTTAAGCGCCTGGCCGCGCCGCTGTTCAAAGCGCTGTTCAGGTTTCAGCCCCGGATTGATCCGGCGCTTTGGGCCTATCAGGGCCCGGCTGTTGTGGCGGCTAATCACTGTACGTTTATGGACCCGGTTTTGGTCGCCTTATCCCTGCCCCAGCCGGTCAGCTTTGTTGGGATGAAGGCCCTGACCAGATTCAAGCCGCTGCAGCCATTTTTTAATCATATGGGGCTGATCCCCAAGCAGCAGTTTACCCTTGATCTGCCCGCTCTCAAGGCCATGCTCCGGCTTCTGCGCCAGGGCGGCTGGCTGGGGGTGTTCCCGGAGGCGCAGCGCAGTCTGGATGGTTCGGCCTTGCCTTTTGACAGCAGCCTGATTCACCTGGCCAGACGCAGCCACGCGGCTATCATTACCGTCCGGATCAGTGGCGCATATATGGCCTGGCCCCGCTGGCAAAGAGGCGGCTTCCACCCTGGTCAGATTGAGGCCGAGGCCAGACTGCTCCTGACCCCGCAACAATTGCAGCAATGGCCGGTTGAAGTTTGTCAGGCGCAGCTGGTGCGGGAGCTGGCTGTAAGCTTTGCCGCCTGGCAGCGCCACCAAACGATACCGGTCCGTTACCGTCAGTTGTGGCCCAACCGGCACCTAAGCGACTTATTGGAGCAGTGTCCGCGCTGTCACCGGCACGCGGCCATGCGCGCCAGCGGGCGGGACGGGCTGACTTGCCGTTTTTGTCATTACAGAGTCCGGCTGCGGACGGATGGGTTGCTCTATCAGGTCCCCGCGCCGGCCAGGCAGCAGCAGCGGCAAACATCAGGGGCAGCCCGGCCTTTTAGTGATCTGGAGCAATGGCATCAGTGGCAGATTGCGCAATGGCGGCAGCAACTTTTAGCGGCCCGCCTGCCGGTAACCCCAGCGCCGCCTGCGGCCGCCGGTAAACAGGCTGTCTCAGGCCGGGGCAGCCCGCTAAAGGTCTGGCCGGTCAAAGTCAAAGCCCTGGAGTCTGAGGCTGACCGCAACCGCAAGCAACCCTGGCTCGCGTGTTCCGGCGCCTGGCAGCGCGGGCTTCTGGCGGCTTTTCCGGACGGGCTGCGGTTTTCTCCGCAGGAGCACCAGGTCGGGCTCCGGAGCCGGCAGCCCAAGCCGCTCTTTTTTCCGCTTTCCGCTGCTAATGCCCACCTGGTCTGCCGCACCGGGCTGGAGCTGCGGCTGCAGGCTGGGACGGGCCCGCTATGGCGCTGTCGGCCCCGGCGGCGTCAGGCCGTCATCCAGCTGGTTGATTTTGCCGCGGCGTTCAGCCCGGGACCAGTCCCTCCTGCGCCTAGTGAGGCTGTTGCCGTTTTAAAGCCGCCTCCCGTTGCTCCGGGTTAAGCTGTTCCTCTGCTGTCACGGTCCCCCGGTCGATCGTTAGCCTGATCTCACAGTCAGGATGCCGCAGCCGCAATTCCCGGGTAATTTGCTCCCGCAATGCCTCATCTGACAGACTCAGCTCATAGGGCGCCAGGATGTCAAAGGTATAAAGCAGTCTGCCCGCCACCGTTTCCGCTCTGAAATCATGCATGGTCAGACTGGGATCTATCTTGGTCAGCAATTCCACCGCCCGGCGGCGGCGTTTTTCATAGACAGGGTCATTGATGGTAACCGGATCAAGGTGAATGACCGTCTTCAGGCCATACGCTTGGTTTAACGCCCGCTCAATCTCATCAATCACCTGGTGGCTGGCCAGCAGATCGGCCGCGGCATCCATTTCTACATGCAGCGACACATAAATCATACCCGGACCGTAGCTATGGATGAGCAGATCATGGACTGCCAGCACCTGAGGGTAAGCCATTACCCGGCGCTCAATTTCCTGCACCAACTGGGGTGACGGCGACTGGCCCAGGACCTTGTCAGCTGTAGTCCGCAGGATACCCACACCCTGATAGCCAATGTAGCAAGCCACCAGCAGGCCCGCATAGCCGTCCAGCTGAAAGCCTAAACGGGGCGAAAGCAGCAGGGACAACAGAACCGTAGCCGACGCCAGCACATCGCTCAAGGCATCCGCAGCCGTTGCCGCCAGCAAAGTGGATTGGTTGCGGCGGGCCAGACGGTAGTTAAGGCGGTAGAGCCCCAGCTTCACCCCCATCGATAAAAGCAGCACCAGGACGGCCGGCAGACTCAGCTCCGGCTGATCCGGCCTGATAATTTTGCTGACTGAGCTTTGGCCCAGCTGCAGGGCGA
>JAQWFM010000083.1 GCA_028704415.1 Oscillospiraceae bacterium
CTAAGCCTCTTGGCAGCCTTTGGGTGTGTGTACCCCCCTAAGCTTTAGCATAAAAAAAACATCCTTGATCTCTCCTGAAAGAGACGAAAGATGTTCCGTGGTACCACTCTTATTCATTGCGCCCAATCAGCTGACGATGTTGAGCGGGCAATGCACTTATTTCATCCGCAAACACCCATCCGGGCTGTACGGACTAGCCCAATAACGCGGGCCGACGTTCCCCCTACTCAAACATTCAGGGTCAAGACTCCGAGACCAGTTCAAACTGCACTGCCTGACGTTTCCCACCAGCCAACGTCTCTCTGGAAAGCAACAACCGTCCTACTATTTCTCATCAGCGTCTGTTAAATATTGGTTTGGAATTAATTATACGCAAGCTATTGATCCACGTCAAGCATGATTTCAAACTCGAACAAAAGTTTGCTAATTAAGGCTGAATGTGTTAAGCTTAGCCCAGGTTAGGATCACAATTAGTAAACTCCAGACATCAGGAGGCAGTTATGGCGACCTCATTTACTCGTTCCAACTTAAATAAAACCTCCGAGCTCATATTGGACTATGTTAAAAACTATATCAACCAAAATAGTTATCCCCCCTCAGTGCGGGACATTTGTCAGGGTGTGGGGATTAAATCTACCTCTACCGTTCATTCTCACTTAAAGCGCCTGGAGGAGCAGGGGCAACTGGAGTATAAGTCCGGTAAACGCCGGGCTATCTGTGTACCTGATGAACCAGCTGAAGCGGTAGCGTTGCACCGTTCGGCTGCGGTCTGGCTCCCCTTAATCGGTACGGTTACGGCCGGGGTACCTATTTTGGCAACGCAGCAGATTGAAAAGTACGTCCCCTTTGCGGAGGATTCCTTCAGTGATCCGGAACATCTGTTTATGCTGCGGGTACGGGGTGACAGTATGAAAGACGCCGCTATTCTGGAGGATGATCTGGTCATCGTCCGGCAGCAACAACAGGTGGATTATGGCAGCATCATTGTGGCACTCATTGAGGATGAGGCTACCGTCAAACGCCTGATCCGGCATAATGGTCAGCCCTTTTTAAAACCTGAAAATCCTGCGTACCAGCTTATCCCTTTTGGGACAGAAAACTGCAGAATTTTGGGTAAGGTTGTTGGTGTTTTCCGGGAATACTGAAGCCCGTTACCCCGCCCCCCACCACACCTGAATAAGGCGCCAGGCTATACAGCCTGGCGCCTTTAGCTTGCTGGTGCCGGGGGTTTAGCCTCCCTGAAGTCTGAGCCGAAGCCCGAGCCTCAGGAAGGTCTGAGTCCGGGATGATTTTTTTCAGGAAAAGGGCGGTGACTTAAGGTTGGCGGATTCTTGAAAGCATCTGTAGCCAGGACTGGTTTTCGCGGCAGTACGGCCATGATCGCAGACTTGAAAATCAGGGCCTGATTGCCATCGGCCTCGGTTTCTACCAAAAGGCTCCAGTTGTCATAAGCCCGGATATAAGCACTTTGAATAGATTCATTTTTCAAATGTAAATCCACAATGACTGACCGCTGCAGACAAGCTGACAAAAACCGATCCTGAGTGGAGTAGTTATAACCCCAGAGCTCCTTTTGCCGGTCAGAGCCAGTCGGCTCTGGCCGCCACGGACGGTTTGCCGCGGCGTAGTGATGCACCAGACTGCCATTTTCACTAAACTGCCGCAACTGATTGGCTGCCGCAGGCCGGGGTTCTCTCCTGCTCTTGCCGGACTCTCTGTTATTGGCGGGTCTGCCGGGGTAGCCAGTCTCCCCGGCATCCTTTAGCGGCGCAATCTCCTGCGCGGCTTCCTCCGCCAGCAATTGCTGCCACACGGTATCTAAAGCCGGTCTGACGGCCGCCAGATCAGCCTCAGGGTGAGCCATATTGACGGACTGCTTGTTGTTTCTTTTAGCTTCATTGGTCATGGTGTCGGTTGAATAGCCTGTTAACCTTTGCATCTGCTGCAGCTGCCAGCAGCCTATTCTGCTCCTTTCATCAATCAACGTAGTTAAGAAAAATAGCTAATACTGCGATCGCTTGATAAGAGCATACCTGACCAGGTTTCGTCTTGCCAATTGGCTGCAGGCAAGATTTGGCAATTTTTGCCGAGTTATACAGGGGTGGCTGGTCACTGAGGCCACTATTTTGATCAGCGACTGGCCGGGGCTGGCGCCGGGACGGCAGCGTGATTACAAAAGTCTTGCCACAACGTCTCAATTTGCCGGGCTAATTGTTCCGGAATATCCGCCTGATCAGTGCAGGTAAGAAAGTGCACCCAGGGTTTAGGTCTGAACCAGGTTAATTGGCGCTTAGCATAGTGGCGGGTGGCGGCTTTCAGCGCTGAAATTGCTTCCGCCAGACTCAGGCGGCCTTCAAAATACGGAAACAGTTCTTTATATCCAATCGCCTGCCGGCAGGTAGCTTCCGGCGGGAGGGCCAGATCATAGACCCGACGGGCTTCCTCCAGCAGACCCTGTTCCAGCATGTGATCCACTCTGGCGTTGATGCGTTCATATAGAACCGCCCGCGGCCAGGTCGGGATACAGACCAGACAGTTAAATGGCGAAGGTTGCAGCCGGGCTTCCTGCCGGACTAAAGAGGCAGGCTTGCCGCTGAGCAGGCAAATCTCCAGGCTGCGCATAACGCGCTTATGATTTCGGGGGTCAAGGGTCTCCGCTAAAGTCGGATCCAATTGCTTCAGGCGTTCATACTGGGCCCAGGCTCCGCCCTGAGGGTCGTTTTGCAGCTGCTGCAGCAAGCTTTGCCGCAGGCTGGCGTCATAAAGGCCGTCCGCAAACCTGATGCCGGTAGCCAGGGCATCAATGTACTGACCCGTCCCGCCGGTTACAATGGGCCATGTCTGCCTGGCCAGACAAGCATCGATCGTGGCCGTTGCCAGGCCCAGATAGTCCGCCACGCTGAAATGCTCAGATGGCGGACAGATATCAATTAAGTGATGCGGCACCATTGCCTGTTCGGCCGGGGTTGGCTTGGCTGTGGCGATATCCAGGCCTTGATAGATTTGCATCGAATCAGCCGAGATGATTTCGCCTTTAGCATGCTTTGCCAAGTGCAGTGCCACCGCACTTTTCCCACTGGCCGTTGGTCCGCTGATAATCAGGAGCGGTTGCTTTGGGGGCATGGGTTTTCCTTTCTCAGACAATCCGCCGGAAGCGTTTTTCCAGCTCCCGCTCCGGGAACTGGAAAAAGACCGGGCGGCCATGCGGGCATTGATAAGGATGCTGCAGCTCGAGCAGCTGGCGCAGCAGGGCGCGGATTTCAGGCTCTGCTAAGTGGTCATGTCCTTTAACCGCCGCCTTGCAGGCTCTGGTAGCATAATTCAGATAGAGGCGGTCCCGGTCTGCCACTAATTCCAGATTAGCGCCATTAGCTATGATTTCGTCAACTGCCGCCAGCAATGCGCCGGCGCCATCTGTCAGGCCGTCAATTGCCGGTATACCGCGCAATGAGATGCTATCCTGGCCGAATAGGTCATAATCAAATCCCAGACGCTGCAAAAAAGGTTTTTCAGTTTCTAAAACGCTCAGCTCACTCGGATCGGGTTTAAGCAACTGAGGAGTCAGCAGGACTTGACTGCGGACGCTTTGCTGCCGGGTAGCCCACAGTTTTTCAAAAAGAATTTTTTCATGGGCCGCGTGCTGGTCAATTAAGGTTACCCGGCCGGTATCCTC
Source organism: Oscillospiraceae bacterium (assembly GCA_028704415.1). Taxonomy (GTDB): domain Bacteria; phylum Bacillota; class Clostridia; order Saccharofermentanales; family Fastidiosipilaceae; genus JAAVLZ01. The sequence goes on from JAQWFM010000083.1 coordinate 3,674, forward strand.
AAATATAAGATAAGTATCAAACAACTGACCCACATAACGGGCCTGCAGTAAATACTGCAGATCCGGATGTAAGGGGGTGCCAGTGGCTGCCCCGGCCGGATTGGGCTGAGCCGTTGGGGCAGGCATTGCTTCAGCCAGCGGCAGGCTGCCTTGCGTAGCAGACTTGGGTAAATGGCTGCCCTTAGCCATGGGCAGCCGGGGCCCATCCTGACTGCCTGCGGCTGGGGGCTGCGGCTGCGTTTCCCCAGGCTGGGGGAGCACCGGCGGGGTCATCTGCCCCACCGGCCAGGCTAATGACTGCTGACTGCTGGTCTCAGCCTGGTCAGCGGTAGGAAATTGCCAGTCCGCCGCGGGAGCCGCGGGTCTGGCGGCCGGTGCCGCGGTTGGCGCCGCTGCGGCCTGATCCTGCAGCCGGCCTGATCCGGTTGCGCTTTCTTCCGGCTGCGGCGGGGCCAAAGGAGCCGCCAGACTTAGCGCGTCAGCTGCAGCCAGATTTTCAAACAGGGTGTTTCTTACCGCGTGCAGCACCGCACTGAAGACTTGACTGTCATTCCAAAACCGCAGCTCCATTTTTTGTGGATGTACATTGACGTCAACCAAATGGCCGGGCACGGTTAACAGCAGAATAGCAAAAGGGTATTCGCCTTTCATGAGCAGGGACCGGTAGGCCTCCTCCAGCGCTTTAGTCAGTAACGCAGACTGGATGGAGCGGCCATTCACAAAAAAGTACTGCAGACTGCGGCTGCGGCGGGCCAGAGTGGGGCGACCCAACAGGCCCCGGACCGCAACATAATGATCCCGTTCTTCAGCCAGCGGCTGGATATTGACCAGCTGTCCGGCCAGCTCAGCGCCAAACAGGCTGTAAGCTGCGCTCATCAGATCGTCATTGCCGGGGGTATGTAATTTCAGCTTGCCGTCACTGCTAAAGCGGAAGGATACATCCGGCCGCGCCATGGCCAGTCTCAGCACAACGTCATTAACCCGAGAGGCTTCCGTGCTGTCTTTTTTCAGAAACTTATAGCGAGCAGGTGTATTGTAAAAAAGATCTTCCACCTGTATTCTGGTCCCCCCGGAGGTGCCGCAGGGAACATGCTCCTGCAGCTCGCCGCCTTCAATGACGACGCGGGTGCCATCCTCACTGCCCTGCGGGCAGGTTTCCAGTTTAACCCGGCTGACTGCGGCTACAGAAGCCAGGGCCTCCCCGCGAAAGCCCATGGTTGCAAGACCATCCAGGTCACTGATGTGAGATAGTTTGCTGGTAGCATGTGCTTCAAAGGCGTTGAGCGCGTCTTCCCGATCCATCCCGCAACCATTGTCGCTGATGAGAATTGACCGGATGCCGCCGCCGCTGATGGCTACGCTGATGGTATCTGCTCCGGCATCCAGAGCGTTTTCACATAATTCTTTGACCACTGAAGCGGGGCGTTCGACGACTTCACCTGCAGCTATGCTGTTATAGGTTTGTGGGTCAAGTTTATGAATGAGGGCCATTTAATCTCCTTTTAGCCGTAAAACTGCTTAAGATTTAGCCGCCAGTTTGATGCTGCGGCTTAGCTGCACTAAATCATTCAGCCGGTTTAAGGCATCCAGCGGGGTCAGGGTTTGCGGATCCGTCTCCTGCAGGGCCGCAATAATCCGGTCATAATCCCGCAACTGCAGCGAGGTGCTGAACAGATCCTGCTGGCCTTGCAACTGCTGGGCTTGCTTTCTGATTCTGAGCTTAGACCGGCCTGAATTAGCTTCCTCTAAAGTGTGCAGTAAGTCTCTGGCTCGGCTTACAACCGTCTGCGGCACCCCTGCCAGCCTGGCGACTTCGATGCCGTAACTTTCATCTGAGCCACCGGGAAGGATGCGATGTAAAAACAGGATATCCTGTCCATTTTGTTCAACCGCGCTGTGATAGTTAACCAGCCCGGGGATGGTTTTTTCCAAATCTACCAATTCATGATAGTGGGTGGCAAAGAGCGTCCGGCACCCGTAGTTTTGTGCATCTGTCAGGGCTTCGACGATGGCCCAGGCGATGGATAAACCGTCATAAGTGCTGGTACCGCGGCCGATTTCATCCAGAATTAATAAGCTGGACCGGGTGGCGGTGTTCAGGATATGCGCAATTTCCTTCATCTCTACCATAAAGGTAGAGTCACCGCCAGCCAGGTCATCTGAAGCACCGATTCGGGTGAAGATGCGGTCGGCCACTCCGATATGCGCGGACTTAGCCGGCACAAAACTGCCCATTTGAGCCATCAGCACAATCAGCGCAGTCTGGCGCATATAAGTAGACTTGCCAGCCATATTGGGGCCGGTCAGCAGCAACAGACTGGCATCTGTTTGATTCAGATAACAGTTATTGGGAACAAAAGAACCTTCGGGCAGCATCTTCTCTACTACCGGATGTCGGCCTTCTTCAATATTTATTTCCGCACTGTGGTCTACCTGCGGACGGATATATTGTTCGCGGTCAGCGGTTTCGGCCAGACTCTGCAGTACATCCAGCTGGGCCACGGCGGAGGCGGTCTGCAGCAAAAGCTCTGCCTGCAGTTTAATTTGCTCGCGCAACTGAACAAACGTCTGATATTCCAGATCCAGCGACCGTTGGCGCGCGCTGAGGATGCTGTCTTCCATGCCCTTCAGCTCTTCCGTTATGAAGCGCTCGCAATTGACCAAGGTCTGTTTGCGGATATACCGGTCCGGTACCAGCGGCAGGTTACCTTTGGAAACCTCCAGGTAGTAGCCAAAGACTTTGTTGTATCCCACTTTGAGGTTTTTAATACCAGTCTGCTCCTTTTCCCGGCTTTCCAGATCCAGGATCCACTGACTGCCGTTGGTTGCAAGCCCTCTGAGCTGGTCAACTTCCGGACTGTAGCCGGAGCGGATGATACCGCCGTCATGCAAGGTTACCGGAGCATCCGGGTCCAGCGCCCGGGTCAGTAAATCTGCGCAGTCCGGCAGCGGGTTAATGTTCTGATCCAGTGCTTTCAGGTAAGCGCTGGCCGCTTTAGTCAGCTGCTGTTTCAAGGCCGGCAGCTTATTTAAAGCGGCAGACAGTTGCAGCAGATCATGAGGATTGACCTGGCCCATGGCTACTTTAGCGGACAGCCGCTCAATATCATACATGCCACTAAGGATATCCCGCAGTTCCTGTCGCGCTATAAACTGGCCGGCCAATTCCGCAACTGCGTCCAGCCGGCGATTAATGTCATGCGGATCCAGAAGCGGCTGTTCTACCCAGCGACGCAGCAGGCGGGAGCCCATGGCGGTCTGACAGTTATCCAAAGTCCACAGCAGACTGCCGCGGCGTTTATGGTCGCGCAGGGTCTCAGTCAGTTCCAGATTACGCCGGGCATCCTGATCCAGAGCCATAAACGGTTCGGCGTGCGTCAGGTGGAGGCGGTGCAGATGCGGCGGGATTTGCTGCTGGGTATCCTTGATGTAAGCCAGCAGACCTGCCGCGGCTTCCCCCCATAACGCCTGACTGCTCTCCCCTATATCCAGATAGTCCTGGTAGGCGGCCGGTGTAAAATCAAGCTCCGGTCGGACGCTAACCGCATACGATGCCCGGGTCTGCAACTGTTGGGCTAAAGGCGAAGCCGCAAAAGTCTGATTGCAGATGACCTCCGCCGGGTGATAAAGCGCCAGGGCGTCAGCCAGCTTTTCAGCGGTGGCCCCGGCGGCAAAATAGTCCGCTTCAAAGGTGCCGGTCGTGATATCACAGGCCGCCAGCCCGTAAAAATTGTCCTTTTGAAAAACAGATACGATAAAGTTATTTTCGCCTTCATTGAGGCTGCGGGTATCTGTGACCGTGCCCGGGGTGATGACCCGGATGACATCTCGCTTAACCAGGCCCTTGGCCAGAGCCGGATCTTCCAGCTGCTCACAAATGGCAATTTTATAGTTCTTGCTGATCAATTTTGAGATATAGCTTTCTGCGGCGTGATAGGGCACCCCGCACATGGGAGCTCGCTGAACCTGACCGCAGTCCCGGGAGGTCAGCGTTATCTCCAGTTCTTTGGAGGCCAGAATCGCGTCATCAAAAAACATTTCATAAAAGTCACCCAGGCGAAAAAAAAGCAGGCAATCAGGGCGTTTTTGCTTTTGGGCAACATATTGTGTCATCATGGGCGAAAGCTGGTCCATATTGATGCGCTCCAATAAGGTTGCAGGCAATGGCCCCCCGCTTCTGCTGGCTTGCTTAGTGGTGACATGTTTAGACTGCATTGAAATCTTGTCTATCCTCCGTCTTTATGCTTAATGTCAGGCAGGATTATTGCCGTTTGCCGGTTGACCGGTTTGAGCAACCGCGGAAGCAGCGGATCGGGTCAATTGCTGCCACTCGCCTACTAAGGAGAAGGTCCTGGCCTGGGTTACGGTTACCCTGGCAAAGCTGCCTTCGAGCAGCTGACCCAGCGCCCGGTCATCCAGGGCTGCCACGCCCAGGGCTTCCCGTTGCCGGGGACTGATCGAAAAATTGATCAGGTGGTTGTCCGAAGCCCGGCCGGTAAACATATCCGGCCGGTGATCCGAACAACCCTCCAGCAAGACCTCAAAGGTCTGACCGACCCGCTGCTCATTGGCTTTAAGCGCGTTGGCATTTTGCAGCTCCACTAATCTGGCAAAGCGCTCCGTCATCACTTCCGGTGCAATCTGCTCTGCCAGGAGGGCGGCCGGCGTACCGTAGCGGGGGGAATATTGAAAGGTGTACGCACTGTCGTTGGCAAATTCAGCCACACAGTCTAACGTCGACTGAAAA
>JAQWFM010000025.1 GCA_028704415.1 Oscillospiraceae bacterium
GCCGGTTTTCAAGACCGGTGCCTTAAGCCAGCTCGACCATCTCTCCGTTTCAATTGATGCGAACCGTTCCATATTTTAAGTCCTTTAGGTGCTGCCGTCAACTAAAACTTGCCCCGCCTCAGCCGGGACCAAACGTCCCGCGTCTGCCTGGACGGGGCCGCTTGCCGCGGACTCGCCGTTCGGCCCGGTTGGAGCCAGTGGCACATTGTTCTACAATAACGGTAAAACCCGCAGCGCGTAACAATCCGGCCCAAGCCTGCCGCGGTAAACCCGGGAAGGTCTGAACGCTTTTGCCCCTGAAGAAGCTGGCTGCTATAGGAGCTGATTATGGAAAAACTGGTTGTCACCACCCTCTTGCTGAATCTGTTTGCTATTTTAACCATCCGGCTGAGGCCCCGGCTTTTTAAGGTGAAGCTGTTCCGGCCCATGGTCAAAAACTTCCGCCTGTCCTTACTGCCAGCGGCGGCCTTTATGCTGGGCTTCCTGATCTTTTTAGGCCTTTCCGTCTGGGCGGCATACAGCGGCAATCGCGCCCTGGCTGTTATGGCTAAGGCCGTCTTGCTCCTGGGTTGCCTGGGCTGGCTGCTGCTGCTGCCCAATGCCGGTTACCTGATCACAGAACTTAATATGACTCACCGGCAGGAGGACGAGCATGAGGTGCCCATATGGTATGACATTGTGTCCATCCTGAGCTTTGCGCTGTCCGGTATTGCCAACACGCTTCTGAATCTGGCGGCGTTAGAATACGCCATCCTGATTATCTGGGATCCGTCCCCGCTTACCCTGGGCTTTTATTGGGCTTTGCAGGGGATAGCGGTCCTGGCGCTGATTTTAGTCTCAATAGGGGTATATTTAGGCCGGGCGATCCGTTTTAATTCCTGGGATGTTTTGCATCCCGGCCGATTTTGGCAAAAAATGACGACGCACTTCCGTCAACCGGGTAACCTGAAAAACAGCCTGCTGTTTGTCCTGTTTCACAGCTTCTTCTTCCTGATCCTGTATGTGGCCTGGGACCTGCCCGGCCTTTTTCCCATCGGTTAATGACCCGCCGGTCGGCCGCCTGAAGTCTCAGGCCCGCGGCAGCAGACCGTCCGGCCTCGGCCCGTTCCCGGCTTTAAGCCTTAAGCCAGGCCAGGATTTCAGCCGCGTGCTGTTCTGGCTTAACTTTGGGCCAGACCTTTTGGATCAGGCCGTCGGGCCCGATTAAAAAGGTGGAGCGGACCGTGCCCCAGTAAACCTTGCCGTAGTTTTTCTTTTCCTGCCAGACGCCGTAGGCTTCCATGACCTTGTGATCCGGATCAGACAGCAGCGTGAAGGGGAGTGACTCCTTATCTGCAAACCGGCGGTGACTGGCGGTACTGTCTTTACTGACGCCCAGGATCACGGCGTTTTGCGCCTTAAATGCCGCCCAGGCCGCGGCAAAGCCGCAGGCTTCCTTAGTACAGCCGGGAGTCTGGTCTTTGGGATAAAAGTATAAAATGACGGTTTGACCTCTGAAATCACTCAACCTGACTGGTTGATCCGCCTGGTTCAATAACTCAAAATCGGGGGCGGGCTGCCCTTGCTGCAAGATCATCTGTTCGTCCTTTCCGTTTAAGGCTGCGGTCTGGCAGGTTACCCCAGGCCGGCAGTGGTTTAAGCTCAGGGCGGCGGCGGTACTGCCGTCGCTGTCTTTAGCTTTACTTTAACACCGCTGTGACCTGAAGGTCGTCGCAAACGCTTTTTTTGCGCTGCCGGGGTCGCATTGGTGCCTGAATCGGCCTGCTCTGCATGCGCCTGGCCTGTCCCCGGCACCGCCGGGCTTGAGTTTGGCGGCGCGGGCGCCCGCAAAGGGTTTATGGCTAAAATGGGCCCGAAGAGACTATACGAACAAAAAAAACGCCTCTACTTGCAAGATAAACGCTTAATTGTTGCACGATTCATTAAGAAACAGCGCTTTTTATTCGCGCGATCTGCTGAAATTGTAATTATTCTGAGAATCATCTTGCAATTTGCGGCTGTTTCCGATAATGTACGTACTAAGAAAGCGCCAGGCCTAGGCACTGTATTGAAAGAGGGGAAAAACCATGAAAGAATTGATTGAAGCGGAATGCTGCATTCCGGCTCTGACACCGCCGGACTATTTTGGTGAATCTGTTTTTAATGATACGGAAATGCGGACTCGCCTGTCCAAATCTACCTATGAGTCGCTCAAAAAGACCATAGATATCGGCGAGGCCATTGACACCAGCATTGCGGATGAAGTCGCTACGGTTATGAAACAGTGGGCAGTTGAAAAGGGCGCCACGCATTACACGCACTGGTTTATGCCGTTGACCAATACCACCGCTGAAAAGCATGACTCTTTTATTGAAGTCACGGCAGATGGTCAGGTCATCATGAACTTTTCTGGCAAAGCATTGACCCTGGGTGAACCGGATGCGTCCAGTTTCCCGTCCGGCGGCTTGCGTGAGACTGCCCGGGCCCGCGGCTACACCGCCTGGGACTGCACCTCTCCGGCTTTTGTCAAGGAACATACGCTTTATATCCCTACGGCCTTCTTTTCCTATGGCGGTGAAATCCTGGATAACAAGGCGCCTTTACTGCGATCAGTTGAAGTACTGAGCAATCAGGGCCTGCGGGTGCTGCGCGCGCTGGGCAACACCACCTCTAAGCGGATCGTATCTACCGTCGGACCGGAGCAGGAATACTTTTTGGTAGACAAAAAGTATTATGACAAAAGATTGGACCTGATGATGACCGGCCGTACCCTGTTTGGCGCGCCCAGTCCCAAGTCACAGGAGCTGGATGATCACTATTTCGGGATCCTGAAAACCCGTATTGTGGAGTATATGCATGACCTGGATATCGAGCTGTGGAAGCTTGGGGTCAGCGCCAAAACCAAACATAATGAAGTGGCGCCGGGTCAGCATGAGCTGGCGGTGATCTTTAACCGTTCCTCTGAAGCGGCTGACAACAACATGCTGGTCATGGAGATGTGCCGCAAGGTCGCCGAGCGCCACGGCCTGGTCTGCCTGCTGCATGAAAAACCCTTTGCCGGCGTCAATGGTTCGGGCAAACACATTAACTGGTCCCTGGCTACAGACGACGGCAAAAATCTGCTGGATCCCAGTGATGACCCCAGCAAAAATGCGCAGTTCCTGGTTTTCCTGGCTGCTACCCTGAAAGCGGTGGATGAGTACGCTGATCTGCTCCGCCTGTCGGTGGCTACCGCCGCCAATGACCACCGCCTGGGCGCCAGTGAAGCGCCGCCGGCCATTATCTCCGCCTTTATTGGCGAAGAGCTGGATCTGATGGTAGATGACCTGCTGGCCGGCCGGGAGTATCATCCGACGGACCGCAATCAGACCAATCTGGGTGTCAAGACCATTTCCCTGTGCACGGTGGACAAGACGGACCGCAACCGTACCTCACCCTTTGCCTTTACCGGTAATAAATTTGAGTTCCGTATGTGCGGTTCCAGCATGAATATTGCCAGTCCCTGCTATACCCTGAACACAGTGGTAGCCGAAACTCTGTCAGAGGCAGCCGATGTCCTTGAAAAGGCTACGGATCCGGTGGCTGAAGCCCGCCGCTACTTTGTGGACACGGTCAGAGCTCACCGCCGCATTATCTTCAACGGCAATAACTATTCGCCGGAATGGCCCAAGGAAGCTGAACGCCGCGGCTTACCCAACCGCCATAATACGGTTGAGGCGGTTGCTGCGCTTAAGGATCCTAAAAATGTGGCCGTCTTTGAAAAAATGCAGGTGCTGACGCCCAAGGAAACCGAGTCCAGGGGAGAGATTATCCTGGAAAACTATGCCAAGCAGATCGGGATTGAGGCCCGCACGGCGCTGGATATGGTGACCCGTGAGATCACGCCGGCCGTGGTGGATTACGTTTATGATCTGACCCAGATCACCTACCAGCAGATGGCTTTGAACGTAAAAGAAACCGGTGTGCGCAACATCCTGTCGACCTTCAACAACTACATTGATCAGCTGTACAACGCGACCGAAGATCTGAAAAAGGCGGAAGCCCGTGCCCAGGAGCTGACCGATACCGAGGAGCAGGCGCGATTCTACTGCTATGAAGTCCTGCCCTGCATGAGCAAGCTGCGGGAAATTGTGGATACCATTGAGCCGCTGGTTCCGGAAAACCGCTGGCCTTTGCCGTCCTATGTTGACCTGATGTTCAGAGTCTGAGCCCGACTTATTTTTAAGCGGTCCCGGGCTTAAGTCCCCGCCGCTCCTGCCGGCTGACTGAGGGCAAAACCGTCACTCACCCTCCATTAGGGCACCGGGACTCTCCCGGCAGCAGGCAATTAAATACAGCCAAAAGCGGCACCAGCCCATCTGACGGATGGACCGGTGCCCTTTTCCCCCTTTAAGGGCTGCCGGCCGCTTACCAGGCCGGAGCCATTAACCAGGAGCAGGTGTCTGTGGCACAGCGCCTGACTACTTGAGCACCGGCGAAGCAATCCAAGCCGCCGGTCCGGAAATGAGGTCCATATGTCTTCTCACCAGACGCAGCCTGCTATGCAGGCGACATTGTATTCCCCCTCCTTTGAGCACGATGCCTGCGGGATCGGTGCTCTGGCTCATATTAAAGGCCAGAAGTCCCATCAATTACTGCAAGACGCGCTGTCCGTCTTAATCAACATGGAACACCGCGGCGGCAAGGGTTTAGAAAGAAACACCGGCGACGGCGCGGGCGTCTTGTTTCAGCTGCCGCATCGTTTCCTGCGCATTGTGGCGCAGCACCACGGCCATATTTTGCCGGAGGCTGGCGCTTACGGCGTGGCCATGATCTTTTTCCCGCAAAGCGATGCCAGGCGGGAATTAACCATGCGCCTTTTTGAAGAGGCCTGCCAGGCCGTGGGCGTACCCTTTTTATTCTGGCGCAAAGTCCCGACTTATGCGGCAGAACTAGGCGCGACAGCGCTGGCCTCCATGCCGCAGATCTATCAGGCCTTTTTGCTGCGGCCGGCTGATGTTGAAGATGAAGATAACTTTGAACGCAGGCTCTATGTGTTGCGCCGCGTGATTGAAAAGCGCGTGCTGCAAGATGAAGATCTGCAGGAAGAGATATTTTATATATGCTCCATGTCCTGCCGCACCATTGTCTATAAAGGCATGCTGCTGGCGACCCAGTTGAAGACATTTTATCCGGACCTGGATAACGCCAAGGTTGAAACTGCGCTGGCCCTGGTGCATTCGCGCTATTCAACCAACACCGTGCCCAGCTGGGAACGGGCCCATCCTAACCGCTATATTATTCATAATGGTGAAATCAATACCCTGCGCGGCAATATCAACTGGATGCACGCGCGGGAAGCCAAGCTCTATTCCCGGACGCTGGGCGCTGATCTGAAAAAAGTGCTGCCGGTCATTGATAAAGAAGGCTCTGACTCAGCTATTCTGGATAATGTGCTGGAATTCCTGACCTTGTCCGGACGGGATCTGGCGCGGTCGGCCATGATGCTGATCCCGGAGCCCTGGGTCAGCAATCCGGAGCTCAGCCCCAAACTGAGGGACTTTCTGGCCTATCAGTCAACCCTGATGGAGCCGTGGGACGGTCCGGCCGCGATCGCGTTTACCGACGGTCAGCGGCTGGGGGCGTTGCTGGACCGCAATGGCCTGCGGCCGGCCCGCTATGTGGTCACCAAGGATGACCGCCTGATTTTAGCTTCTGAAGTCGGCGTTCTGGATCTGGAACCGCAAAACGTCCTGATTAAGGGCAATCTGAAACCCGGCAAAATGCTGGTGGTGGATCCGGCGCAGGGTCGCATCATCTGGAATGACGAAATTAAGGAAGGCTTTGCCGGGGAAAAACCTTACAGCGAATGGATGGAAGCAGAGCTTTTGACCATGAGCAAACTGGACGCGGTCAGCGCGGAAGCGGAAGAACTGGAAGCGCCGGCTTACCGCGGGCACGATCTCCTGAGCCGCCAGAAAGCCTTTGGCTACGCCTATGAGGACGTGCAGGATGTGGTCATTCCGATGGCTCAGACGGCTACGGAGCCGATCAATGCCATGGGCGCGGACCAGCCGCTGGCGGTCTTGTCCAAACGGCCCAAATCGCTGTTTTCCTATTTCAAGCAGCTCTTTGCGCAGGTCACCAACCCGCCGCTGGACGCCATCCGGGAAGAATTGGTCACGGCGACCCAGGTCTATTTAGGCACCCGCGGCAATCTGCTGGAAGACAGCCGCAGTAACTGCCGGCTGCTGCGCCTAAAAACTCCGGTTATGACCCGCCAGGAATTTGTTCGCGTGCGCGATATCAAGCAACGCGGCTTCAAAGCTCAGGTTTTTGACGCCACCTTTGACCGGACACTGACGGACGGCCTCCACCAGGCAGTGGAGCGCCTGATGAAGGAGACGGCCACGGCAGTAGCCGGGGGCACCAATATCATCATCATCAGCGACCGCGGCCTGTCTCCGCAGCGTGCGCCGATCCCCAGCCTGCTGGCACTGTCGGCCGTTCACCAAAACCTGATTCGCGAAGGCCTCAGGACGCTGGCAGATCTGGTGATGGAAACCGGCGAAGCGCGGGAAGTCCATCACTTTGCCATGCTGGTAGGCTACGGCGCGGCCGCTATTTACCCCTATCTGCTGCATGATACGCTCAGGGAGCTTTGTGAGTCCGGCCGCTTGCAGCTGACCCCGCAGGAGGCTATAGACCGTTATGATGACGCGGTGGTGCATGGTATTGTCAAGATCATGTCCAAAATGGGTATCTCAACCGTCCACTCGTATGAAGGTTCGCAGATTTTTGAGGCGGTGGGAATCAATGACCAGGTCATAGACCGTTACTTTACCAACACCACCAGCCGGATCGGCGGGCTGGGTCTGCCGGAGCTGGAAGCAGAGGCCAGAGCCAAGCATGACCGCTACCTGGAGTCGCTGCGGTTCCGGCATGATACGCAACTGGAATCAAACGGCGAGGTTAAATTCCGCACCGGCAAGGAGGAGCATTTATACGATCCCATGACTGTGTATTTGCTGCAGCAGGCCGTCCGGGCAGGCGATTACCAGCTGTTTAAGACCTACACCAAGCGCTTTAATGAGCATGAGATCACGGCTACCCTGCGCAGTCTGCTGGACATCGTAACGCCGTCTGACCGGACGCCTCTGCCGCTGGAAGCAGTGGAGCCGGCGCGGGAGATTGTCAAACGCTTCAAGACCGGCGCCATGAGCTATGGCTCTATCTCCAAAGAAGCGCATGAGACGTTAGCCATTGCCATGAACCGCCTGGGCGGCAAGTCCAATACCGGCGAAGGCGGTGAAGATCCGGCCCGGGAAATCCCGGACGAAAACGGCGATTCCCGCCTCTCGGCCATCAAGCAGGTTGCCAGCGGCCGCTTTGGGGTAACCTCCCGCTATCTCAACAGCGCTAAGGAGATCCAGATCAAAATGGCCCAGGGCGCCAAGCCGGGGGAAGGAGGCCAGCTGCCCGGCCGCAAAGTCTATCCCTGGATTGCGGAGGTCCGCCGCTCTACACCCGGCGTGGGCTTGATTTCGCCCCCGCCGCATCACGATATCTACTCTATCGAGGATCTGGCAGAATTGATCTATGACCTGAAAAACGCCAATGACCGCGCCCGGGTGACGGTCAAGCTGGTCTCCGAAACCGGTGTGGGCACCATTGCGGCCGGCGTGGCCAAGGGCGGCGCGGACACCATTCTGATTTCCGGCCATGACGGCGGTACCGGCGCTGCCCCGCGCAGCTCCGTGCAGCACACCGGGCTGCCGCTGGAGCTGGGCTTAGCTGAAACTCAGCAGACCCTGGTCCGCAACGGCCTGCGCAGCCGGGTGCGGCTGGAAGCCGACGGCAAGCTGATGACCGGCCGGGATGTGGCCATTGCCTGTCTCCTGGGTGCCGAAGAATTTGGCTTTGCCACCGCGCCGCTGGTCGCTATTGGCTGCATCATGATGCGCGTGTGTAATCTGGATACCTGCCCGGTGGGCATCGCTACCCAAAACAAGCGGCTGCGCGCCTGCTTCAGCGGCAAGCCGGAGTATGTGGAAAATTTCATGCTCTTTGTGGCGGAAGAAATGCGTGAATATATGGCTCAGCTAGGCTTTGCGACGGTAGAAGAGATGTGCGGTCATGTAGAGTGCCTGCAGCAGATCGCTCCGGTGAATAATCCCAAAGCTGCGACGGTTGATCTCAGCCGGCTGCTGGCCAAAGCGGAGATTGAGTTCTCCCGCCACATCGCCGGCGCGGCCCTGCCGCATTTCAGCCCGGAAATGGCCTTTAACCATGAGCTGGAAAAAACGCTGGATGAAACGCTGTTCCTGCCCTGGTGCGAGCAAGCGCTGAAAATGCATCAGCCCATTCATTTTAAGGCGGATATCAGCAATGTGGACCGGACGGTCGGCACGATCCTGGGTTCCCGCCTGACCAGGCTTTACCCTGAGGGTATGGCCGATGACACGATCCGCATTGATTGCCTGGGCTCCGGCGGCCAGAGCTTTGGCGCCTTTTGCCCCAGGGGGCTCACCCTCAGTGTGACCGGCGACGCCAATGACTACTTTGGCAAAGGCCTGTCCGGCGGGAAACTGGCCGTACATCCGCCCGAACAAGTGACGTACATTGCGTCAGAAAACATCATCATCGGCAATGTCGCCTTGTATGGCGCCACCGGCGGCAAAGCTTTCATTAACGGTTTAGCTGGCGAGCGCTTTGCGGTTCGTAACTCCGGCGCGGAAGCCGTGGTGGAAGGCGTGGGCAACCATGGCTGCGAGTATATGACCGGCGGCCTGGTGGTGGTGCTGGGACCGGTCGGCGTGAACTTTGCGGCCGGCATGAGCGGTGGTCTGGCTTATGTCTATGATGAAACGGATGAACTGGACGAAAAGCTGAATCATCAGATGGTAGAGCTGGCTGACCTGGATGATCTGGACTGGATCCGGCTCAAGCAACTGCTGGAGGAGCATATCCGGATGACGGACTCTTCCAAGGCCATTCGGATTATGTATAACATTGAGCAGGAGCGCCAGCGCTTCCGCAAAGTCGTACCCCGTGAATACGCCAAAGTTCTGGCTTTGATTGCCGAACAGGAAGGCCAGGGGATGACGCACGATCAGGCTGTGGAAGCGGCGTTTAACCGCATCATTGGCGCCTGAGAATTAAGGAGGATAAAACCATGGGTAAAACCGGCGGTTTTCTGATATATGACCGGCAGACCATGCCGACGGAGGACCCCAGGGAGCGGGTCAAAGACTATAAAGAGTTTCATCAACGGCTCACCCCGGAGCAGCAGCAGATTCAAGGGGCGCGCTGCATGAACTGCGGCACCCCTTTTTGCCAGACCGGCATGTTGATCAAAGGCCGGGTAACCGGCTGTCCGCTGCATAACCTGATTCCGGAATGGAATGAGCTGGTTTATCAGGGCAACTGGAAGGCCGCGCTGGAGCGGCTGCTGCTGACCAATCCTTTCCCGGAGTTTACCGGCCGTGTCTGCCCGGCGCCTTGCGAAGCCGGCTGTAATCTGGGACTTAATATGCCGCCCACGGCTATTCATGACGACGAGCTGGCCATCATTGAAGAAGGCTTTAAGCGCGGCCTGGTCAGCCCGCAGATTCCTGCGTGGCGCAGCGGCAAAAAGGTCGCGGTGATTGGTTCCGGCCCGTCAGGGCTGGCCGCGGCTCACCAGTTAAATCAGCGCGGACATCAGGTGACGGTTTATGAACGTCATGACCGGATTGGCGGCCTGCTGATGTATGGTATTCCCAATATGAAACTGGATAAAGATGTGGTCTTGCGGCGGCTGGATATCCTGCGGCAGGAGGGCGTAGCCTTTGTCACCAATACGGAGATCAAAACTGCGGCGGACGCGAAGGATTTGCTGGACCGCTACGACGCGGTAGTGCTGTGCTGCGGTTCTACCCAGGCCAGAGATCTCAGGGTGCCCGGGCGGGAGCTTAGCGGGATCTACATGGCGGTAGACTTCCTCAGCCGCAACACCAAGAGCCTGCTGGATTCAGCGCTGACTGACGGTCAGGCCATCTCTGCTAAGGGTAAGGATGTCATCATTGTGGGCGGCGGCGACACCGGTACGGACTGTGTCGGGACCTCCCTGCGGCATGGCGCCCGTTCCGTCACTCAGTTTGAAATTATGGACCGCCCGCCCCTGGAACGCGCACCGGGAAACCCCTGGCCGGAGTGGCCCAATGTTTACAAACTGGACTATGGGCAAGAGGAGAACGCCGTTTTACACGGCTCGGATCCGCGGCAGTATCTGACCACCATTACTGATTTGCTGGGTACTGACGGCCATCTGACCGGAGTCAGGACGACTCAGGTTAAGTGGCGGATACCGGAAGGCGGCGGCAGGCCTGCCCCGCTGCCGGTTGCGGGAACGGAAAAGGAATGGCCCGCGGATCTGCTGCTGATTGCCATGGGCTTTACCGGACCGGAAAGCGGCCCGCTGCAGGCCTTTGACCTGCAATTAGACGGCCGGGGTTTCCCGGTGACGCCGCAGCCTTTTCAGACTAGCCAGGATAAGGTTTTTGTGGGCGGCGATATGCGGCGGGGCCAGTCTCTGGTGGTCTGGGGCATTCGCGAAGGCCTGGATACAGCCGCTGCGGTTGATCACTGGCTGCAAAAGCAGTAATTGCGGGAGAGGAACTAAGCTGGCTGCCGGACGGCCGGCAGCGCTACCAATTTCCCGGATGTATGAGCTAAGCCTGAACCGGCCGACTGTCACAGTCGGCCGGTTTTGTCTTGCGTCCTGGCCCGGCTGCAGACTGGCAAAAACAGGGGCATTCAGTTAGAATAAAAAGCAAAAAGACCCTAAGCTTGACCCGGAGAGGGTTGATCTGACGCCGTGAAGGAGGCGGGAACTTGGCCGAAGAGTTAAACACCACGCTGACCCCGGAAGTACCGGCAAAAGAAAAACGCGCCAATCCGCGCGCTAATCAGACTGCAGATGGCAAGCCCGGCGGTAATCGCCGGCCGGTCCGGCGCCGCGGCCAGTCGGGGGCGCGGTCCGCCGCGGGCAGCGCCGGCGGGCATTTCAGAGAACGCCGCCCCGCTGGCGGTCAGCTTGCAGCGCCGGCGCCCCAGAGTCCGGATAACCGCCAGCCCCGGCCGTCCCGGCAGACCCGGCCGGAAGGGAAGGAAAGCGGCGCAGTCTTGCTGTCCCACCCGGGGCCGGAACCGCGCCGCCCCAACCCGCGCCGCCGCCCGGCCGCGGCAGCTCCACGCCCGGCCGCGGCCGCCGCCTCTGGGCCCCCTAAATCGGCGGCGGCACCGGGACTCAGGCTCAGCGCCCAGCCGGTAGCGGCAGACCCGGCGGCTCAGGCCGCCGGGGGGCGCCAGCCCCGGGAAGCCCGCTACTCCCGGCGCACGGCAGACCGGGAACTGCGGCGCCAGGGCCGCTCTCGCTTTGATCATCAGATCAAAGCGGAAGAAAACGCGGAGGATATCCGTATAGACAATTTACAGATCGAAAAGGAAATTCAGCTAGAGCTGGCGGAAATCAGGACCCTCAGCCTGGACTGAACGGAGGCGCTTTATGCCCCAGTTAAACCAAGACGCCGCTCCGCTGCTTGACTGCCTGAAACAGGCTAAAGCTCAGGATCTGGCGCCCTTTCATATGCCCGGCCACCGCCACGCGGAGGCTTATCCGGAGCCGTTACCGCAGCTGCTGCTCAGCCTGGATACGACCGAGTATGAGGATACTGATAATCTGAATGATCCGGGTCCGGCCCTCAGCCAGGCTCAGGAACTGGCCGCCGATTTGTGGGAGGCCGGGGCCTGTTTCTTTTTATCCGGCGGCAGCAGCCAGGGGATCAAGGCGGCTGTTTTGGCCTGCCAGGGCCGGGGGGACCGCCTTGCCTTGCCGCGCCTGTCCCATGTCGCTGCTTGCTACGCGGCTACCCTGGCCGGGTTGACCCCGTTGTGGCTGCCGGCTGAAGATGAGGCACCCCGCGGGTCAGACGCCTGGCTGTATCCCTTACCCCAGCCGGATCTGCAACAGGCCGAGGCCATATTGCAAAAACATGCCGGCCAGATCCGGGCCTTGCTGCTGACCTCGCCTGACTATTACGGCAATTGCCTGGCGTTTAGCCGGCTGGCTTCGCTTTGTCACCAGCTAAATCTGCCCTTGATTGTAGATCAGGCCCATGGCGCTTATTTTTGCCGCAGCGCCCAGCCCTTAGTCAGAGCGCAGGACGCGCTGAAGCAGGGCGCGGATGTTGTGATTTACAGCGCGCATAAGACGCTGGCCGCTCTGACGCCGGCTGCCCTGCTGATGGTCAGCCGGCAGGCGGTCAGTTCAGGCTTGCTTAGTCTGCCCCGCCTGCGCCTGGCGCTGAGCCTGATCGGCACGACCAGCCCCTCGTTGCTGACGGCGGCCACCCTTGATTATGCTCGCCGGGATCTGGCCCTTACCGGGCCGGGGCGCTCCGAAGCGGTACTGCGGCAGGCCGAGGTCCTGCAGCAGGGGCTACCGCCGCAGCTGCGCCTGTCGCCGCTTAAGCCCAGGACTGCCTGCGGCAGGGTACGCGATCCGCAACGTTTGCTGCTCAGTTTGCAGCCGGGGCTGCGCCTGCCCGCGGCTGACGCTGCCCCCAGCTCAGGCTGCTGGCTGTACCGCTTTTTGTCCCAGCAAGGGGTAAAGGCCGAAATGCATGATATCAGGCGGGTGGTTTTGCTGCCGTCTTTGTATCAAAAGCCGGCAGATTGGCAGGTCCTGGCCGCGGCTTTGACTAAAGCCGGTCAGGCCCTGGCCGCGGCCCAGCCGGAAACCGCATCCGGGGCGGGAACCCGGCTGAATACTGGCCCCGCTCCTGCCCCGGATGCCGCTTCAGATTCCGATGACCGGGGTGAACGTTTGCTGCGCCAACTGTACACGCTGGAGCCGCAGACGGTATATCCGCCTTCTTGTGCGCTCAGCCGCCAGCCGCGGGCCTGGCTGCCTTTAGCTGACTGCAGCGGCCGGATCACCGCACAGGCCCTTTTACCTTATCCGCCGGGCATACCGCTGGTCTGGCCCGGCGAACGCTTGCAGCCGGCGTTGATCAGGGGGCTGAGCGCCCTGGCCGCGTGGGGGGTGATTCCTGAAGGTATGCCGGCTGACCCGGACGCGTGGCGAATTCCGGTGCTGGACTGACTGATTTGCAGGTTTTCAGGCTGGCTGACTGTTTCCTTTAGGCCAGCGGATAAGGTATAATATAAAAAACAATGAAGAGTGGACAAAATGAAGACGACAGCCAGATTTCTCAGCTTTGAAGGCGTTGACGGCAGTGGCAAAAGTACGGCGGTTAACCGCCTTGCCCGGTTTTTGGAGCAGCAGGGCCTGACGGTTGTGCGGCTGAGGGAGCCAGGCGGAACGGTGATAGGTGAACAGATCCGGGACCTGCTGCTGGATACCAACAGCCGTGGCATGACCCCGGTTTGTGAGTTGTATTTATATGCGGCATCCCGGGCGCAACTGGTACAGGAAGTCATCCGGCCGGCTTTACAACAGGGAGACTGGGTGCTTTGTGACCGCTATACGGATTCTACTATGGCTTATCAGGGCTATGGCCGGGGACTGGACCGGGATCTTATTGAGTCACTTAATCGCACCGCTACCGGCGGCTTGCTGCCGGATCGCACCTATGTATTTGACCTGGCGCCGGAGGAGGCTGAGCTTCGCCGCCAGGGCCGGGACCAGCAAGCCGGGGATCGGATGGAACTAGAGCCGGTGAGCTTTAAACAGGCTGTCAGACTGGGTTACCTTGATATTGCCAGCCGGCAGCCGGAACGGATTCGGCTGCTGCCGGCCCGGCGGCCGGCTGATCAGGTTGCGCAATTGCTGATACAACAAGTAAGGGAGGACTTTTTACAATGAAACTGCTGTATGCGATCATTCATGATGAGGATGCACCCCGCCTGATGGCTGAACTGAATAAAAGCGGCTTCCGGGTCACTAAACTGAACTCTACCGGCGGATTTTTGCGCTCCGGCAATACAACCCTGATGATTGTTATTGAGGACGAGCAACAGCCGCAGGTCATTGAGCTGATCCGTAAATATTCCAGCGCGCGTAAGGCCGCCATCAATACCAACATGTCTCCGGCCAATGTCGGGGGAACTTACGTACCTTATCCGGTTGAAGTGACTGTTGGCGGCGCGACGGTTTTTGTGCTGAATGTCGAGTACTTCGAAAAAATGTGAGCCTCAGGGGCAGCCGGATTCAGCTGCGGCGGGATCCGGCTGGCTCCCGCCGGCGGTATTAGGCCAGGCGCGTCTGCAGCAGCAGTTAAGGGCCTGGGCACAATCTGGCAGCCAGAAGGTTTTACTGCTGACCGGTCCCCGGGGCAGCGGCCGTAAATCGGTTCTGACTGAGCTGGCATGGCGGCTGCTTTGTCAGGGCGGCCAGGCCGGAGCAACGCAGACCGTGCCCTGCGGCAGTTGCAGAGCCTGCCGCTATCTTAAGGAAGGGGTGCACCCGGATTTTCGTCTGCTTGCTCCTCAGGCTGAGGAAAAAATACTGCCCGTAGACCGGGTCCGGCGTGAATTTGTCAATGACCTGTTCCTGCGCCCGCAACTGGGGCGGTATAAAGTCTATATTCTGGAAGCCGATTACCTGTCTGAAGGCGCGCAGAACGCCATCCTAAAGTCACTTGAGGAAGCGCCGCCCTATGCCTGTATTTTTCTGACCGCGGCGCGGCCGGACCAGGTTTTGCCCACGATTCTGTCCCGCCTGGAAGTTTATCGGACCGCACCATATGAGGATACGACCTTATATGACATTTTGCGGCTGCACGGCGTTGAAACTGAGCACAGACAGACGCGGCTGGCGGTACTGCTTGCGGCGGGAAATCCAGGAGAGGCGCTCAGGCTTTCCGGCTGCGACTGGCTGGATGAAGTCATGGATACCGGAGCCTGGCTGTGGCAGCAGCTGCAACAGCCGGGTCACGCGGCTCTCTTGACGGACGGGTATAATAAAGTCGCGGCCCTGCGGGATGCGGCGGCCGGCCAGGTGCCGGAGCGTCTGCACGCCCTGCTGACGTTGTACACACTGAGGTTACAGATAAGCCTGGATGATTTGTATAAACAACGGTCCGGACCGGCGGCTGCGGCTGCGGCTCGGGGCCAGACTGCGGCTGTCGGCTGGCTGCGGGATCTGCTGCCGGCGGCCGATTTACCGCTGACCGCCATTGAGCTGGCGCTGGAGGCTCTGCGCTCATTCAACCAGGCCCTGTCCAGTAACGGCAATTTTGAAATCGGCTGTTGCCGGACCCTGCTGCAGCTGCAGCAGGCCCTGAGCGTGACCGGGCCCGGGCCCGGGGACAGCGGCGCTGCGCTTGCGGTACCGTACAGATAGATGAGGAGTTCACCATGATCCGAGTAACAGGCGTACGCTTTCACGGCGTTGGGAAAGCCTATGATTTTGCCTTAAATGATATAACCGTAAATCCGGGAGATCCGGTGGTGGTTGAGTCTGTCCGGGGGCTGGAGCTGGGTTTCTGCGCGGACTCAGGCAAAGAGCGGGAAGAAGACCAGCTGATTTTGCCGCTTAGACCGGTTCTGCGCCCGGCCACGGCGGAAGATTTGGAGATTTATACTGAAAACACCGAGCTGGAAAAGGAAGCCTACATCATCGGCCGGGATAAAATCCGCGAGCATGAGTTAAAAATGACCTTAGTTGATGTCGAGTACCTGCTGGACCGGCAAAAAATTATTTTCTTTTTTACCGCGGATGACCGTATTGATTTTCGCAATCTGGTTAAAGATTTGGCTTCCGTCTTTCACCGCCGGATTGAACTGCGTCAAATCGGGGTCAGAGATGAGGCCAGAATGGCGGGAGGCTGCGGTATCTGCGGCCGGGAACTTTGCTGCTCCTCCTGGTTAAGTGATTTTGTGCCGGTTTCGGTCAAGATGGCCAAAATGCAAAGCCTGTCCATGAATCCGGCCAAGATTTCCGGTTGCTGTGGGCGGCTGATGTGCTGCCTGAAATATGAACAGGACCAATACGAAGAAGCGCGACGGATAGCGCCGCGGCTTAACAGCGTGGTAGAAACCCCGCGTGGCCGGGCTGTGGTGATGCAGCTGCATCTGCTGGAAGAAGAAGCGGTTGTGCGGCTGGAGCAGGATGATAGTGATGATCTGTTTAGATACAGCTTTGACGAGTTAAATTATGACCACCCGCCGCGCCGGGAGCAGTTACCGATTTGCCGGTCCGCCCACGGCGGCTGTCAGGGCTGCGGCGCGCGGCGCAATCCGCCGGCCGGTACCGCGGCCGCGGTACCGGCGCCGCCTGATGCAGCTCTGCCGGCAGCCGCCCCCGCAGCTGAGTCTGACTTGCCGGCCGCCGCTGCGCCGGCCGCCGGTGACCGGCCGGCACAGACCGCTGCCCGGCCGCAACCCCGGACCCGGCGGGTGGGGCGGCCCCAGACCGCCGGTTTCATTCCCCATCCGGTTGATCCGGCTGACCTCCCGCAAAACTGAACCAGACCGGCTTCCTGCGTGCTGTGGCAACACAAGCTGTTGCACAGCAGGGGGGACGGTGTTATGATTTAGCTACTAAATAAGGAGGTGCTTACAATGGCTCATGTAATTCATGATACCTGCATCAGCTGCGGAACCTGCGCCGGTGAATGTCCGGTCAGTGCTATTTCTCCCGGTGATACTCAGTATGAAATTGATCCGGAGACCTGTATTGACTGCGGTACCTGCGTATCTGTCTGCCCGGTCAGCGCAATTACTCCGGAGGAGTAATGATTATCAGATCTGACGTTCTTCTGAGATCTGAGATATAAAAGTCAGGCTTTTGTATGCAGGTTTAGGAAGAGAAAAAGAAAAGCTGTGGCTTTTCTTTTTTTTATCATCGCTTTCGAGGCTTACCGACCTGAGCCTGAGCCCTCAGCAGCTGGCGGCTCAGGCTCAGGCGCCCGGCCCCGCTAACCCAGACAGGACACCCGGCATGTGTGAAGATTTTTTTGAACCAACGAACCCGGCCGATACAGACCTGATCCCCCTGTATCCTGATGAAACGCTGGAAGATTTACAGCGGGACGGTCTGCGGCTCATTCAAAAAAAGGACGGCTTTCGTTCGGGTGAAGCCGCTGTCTGGCTGGCAGCTTTTACCGCGGCCTGCTGGGAAAGCAGCCCCCGCCCGTCGCTAAGCTTTGCGGAACTGGGCAGCGGTAATGGCATGGCTTCCTTACTGCTGGGCGCCAGACTGAAAACTGCCCGGGGAGTGGGGCTGGAGATTTCTGCGCGGCAGGCAGAATTGATGGGCCGTAATATCCGCTTGAATCAGCAGACCTCCCGCTTAAACTGCCTGCAGGCTGATATCAGGGCGTTAGCGCAGCTAAGCCAGGCTCAGTGGCCGGCTTTGCTGCAGCCTTCTTCGCTGGACTTTGTGATGACTAATCCCCCCTTTTTTACCGCCGGACCGCTGCCGGACGGCGGTTTTGGCCAGGCCCGGACCAGGCTGACCCAACCGGCCCCGCCCGGTGAAGCCGAGCGGCGGGGGGCCCGCAGTGAACAAAATGGCCTGACCTTTGACCGGATTGCTCAGGTGGCCAGCCGGCTGCTGCGCCACCACGGTTGTCTGCACCTGTTACACACGGCGGCCCGGCTGCCGGAGCTCCTTCAGGAACTAACCCGGGCGGAGCTGATGCCCAAAAGCGTTCGCGGTATCAGCTCCCAAACCGCCCGCGGAGCGGAGCTGGTGTTTATAACGGCCATTAAGGGCGGCCGGCCGGGCGGATTCAAACTGGAACCGACCTTTGAGGTTCACGGCCCGGACGGTCAGTTGAGCCCGGCGGCGCAGGCTGTTTATGGCCCGGCGGCGCCGCTGTCGGTAAAGCAGCTCTGGCACCGTGTTAAAATGAGGCAAAACCCTGAGCGCCGGGTCGGCAAGCTTGTGGTAAACCCGGGAGGAGAGCAAAATGAACCATGATGAAAGCCGCAGTTTGTCAACTGGGCGAATACAAGTTTATCCCCGGCTGGCCGCAACGCCAGTGACCACCAGGCAGGAGGACGAGGCCGCCGCTTTGGCGCCGCAGGCCTGCCCGCCGGATGCTGTCGCCGCTGCTTTGGGGCCAGCCCTGGGCCAACCCGAGCCGGAGCCGGAGGTCGCCGCAGTCAGGCCCGGTTTATATTTGGTTGGTACCCCGCTGGGCAACCTGGCAGACTGGTCGGCCCGGGCTCAGGCGGTCTTACAGGCCGTCGACCTTGTCGCCTGTGAAGACACCCGCCGCAGCGGGCTGCTCTTTTCCCAGTTTGGCATCAGGCAGCATCTGATCAGCTATCATGAGCACAACAAAGCGCAGCGCACCCCCGGCCTGCTGCGCTTTTTGAGCCAGGGCCATAGCCTGGCGCTGGTAACCGACGCGGGAATGCCGGCCATCTCTGATCCGGGCAGTGACCTGGCCGCTGCAGCCGCTGACGCCGGCTTTCCGGTCACCGTCATTCCCGGCCCTACCGCGGCTATGACTGCTCTGGCAGCCTCCGGCCTGGATAGCCGCCGCTTTACCTTTGAGGGATTTTTACCGGTCAAGGGCAAAGACCGCGCCGTAAGACTGAAGCAGCTGGCCCGGGAAGAGCGCACCCAGATTTTGTATGAGGCTCCCCACCGCCTGCAGAAAACCCTGGAGGATCTGCTGCAGGCCGGTCTGGGCCAGCGCCGGCTGGTGCTGGGGCGTGAACTGACGAAACGCTATGAGGAATACCTCAGGTTAACAGTTGAACAGGCCCGGGAACATTATCAGACCGTCCGACCTTTAGGGGAGTTTACCCTGATTTTGGAGGGGCAGGAGGCTTTTAATGCCCGCCGGCCGGAAGCTGACCCTCTGCAGACCCCGCCAGAGGCAGACGACCTGGACCTGCAGGCAAAGCTGCGACAGCTTCTGCAGTCCGGCCTTAGCGTAAAAGCCTGCGCGGCTCAACTGAGTGAGGAGACCGGCAGATCCCGCAACGAGCTCTACCGCCTGTGCCTGAACCTTAAAAATAAGTTTACAGACCCTTAATTAATCCCCTCAAGTCCCCAGATTGGGCGGTACCTGACCTGGCCTTACCGGCCCGCCGGAGGTGTTTGGCCTGCCGGCCTGGTGAAAGCCGGCCAGCGGTGAGATATAATGTAAGGCGAAATGCCGTTCAGAAACTTACAGCTTGCAGAATCTGCGCAAACTGAGGCCATATTATTAGGAGGACAAGCCGTTGTCTGCCAAAAAGAAAGTAAAAAAGCCGGGGATTATGCCTGCCAGAGTCCAGCCGGAGGCCCGCGGGATTCAGGAGGTGAAAGCAAGGCTTAAGACGCCGGCGCCCAGGCAGCCGCTGCGGTCCGGCAGCATTCTGTTTCTGGCCTTTTTATTTCCGCTCCTGATTTTAGCGACTGCCTACGCTATTCAGGGCTTTTACCCGGTCGCGGATACATCCCCGCTTACCATTGATCTATATCACCAGTATGCCCCTTTTTTAGAGGAGCTGCGGGATAAACTCCTGGGCGGCCAAAGCCTGCTCTACTCCTGGAATGGCGGTCTGGGCGTTAATTTTTACGCTTTGATAGCCTACTACCTGGCTTCGCCGTTGAATCTGCTGATGCTGCTGTTTCCGGCGGATTATTTGAGCGAGGCAGTCACCGTCCTGACGCTGCTTAAAGTAGGTCTGATCGGCTTTACCTTTGCTTTCATGCTGCGCGGCGCTTTTTGCCCTTACGCCAACCGCACGGTCGGCGCTAAGCCAGCCGGCCGCTCGTCCCGGCTGGATGAGATCGCCACTGATTGGGCCATCATCATCTTTGCCACTGCCTTCGCGCTATCCGGTTTTATCCTGGCTTATTCCTGGGATATTATGTGGCTGGACGCAATTGTGGCGCTGCCCCTGGTGATTTTGGGCATGACCCGCCTGGTAAGAGACGGGCGCTTTGCGCTTTACACCCTGGCCCTGGCCTATACCATCTATGTTAATTACTATATAGCGCTCTTTGTCTGCCTGTTTACGGGGCTGTATTTCTTCAGTTATTATTTTACAGCGGCACCGGACCTGCCGGAAGCCCGCCTGCGGCCCTGGCGGCACTTCTTCAAACGCTTGCTGCAGTTTGTGTTTTTCTCCCTGCTGGGCGCCGCACTGGCCACCTTTATGGCGCTGCCTACCTACCTGGCCTTGCAGAACACTTCGGCTACTAACGACAAGTTTCCGCAGACCTGGAGCATCACCTTTAATATCTTCGCGTTCATCAGCCGCAATCTGCCGGCCATGCAGCCGGCTATCCGGGATGGCCTGCCTAACATATATGTCGGCCTGCCCGTGTTTATCCTGCTGCCGCTTTATCTGTCCTGCCGCCGGATCAGACTGAGTGAAAAACTCTGGCATCTGGGCCTGCTGGCCTTTATCTATATCAGTTTTGCGTCAAATGGTCTGAACTTCCTGTGGCACGGCATGCACTATCCTAATCAGCTGCCTTATCGGTATGCGTTTGTGTTCAGCTTTCTGCTGCTAATCATAGGCTTCAGAGCTTTTACCTATGTCCGGGAGATGAAACCGGCGGTTCTGGCCTTTGGCGCCGGCAGCGGGATACTGTATGTGATCCTGGCGGAACAGTTTTTAAGTGAAACGGTTGACCACACCACGGTTTTTGCCAGCCTGTTGTTTTTAGCCGTCTACGCCGCGGTCTTTTCTTTGCTGCGCAACCGGCGTTATAGCTTCAGATCGGTCGTCACTATTTTTACCGTCGTATTTATGGCAGAAATTCTGTTTAATACCGTCATAACCACCTGGGCGATTAATGAAAATGAACACTATACCAGCCGCTCCAGCTTTAATGGCGACTTCAGCAGTGTCCGCTCAGAGATTGCGGCCATTGAAGACTCGGATGCCACCTTTTACCGGATGGAGCTGATTCAGCAAAAAACCACTAATAGTCCGGCTCTTTACAATTATCCCGGCTTCACCCTGTTTGCGTCGACCAGTTATGAAGAGACGGCCAAATTGATGCGGAACCTGGGCTACCACAGCAACAACATTAACAGTTATAAATATACCGGCTCCACCGCGGTTATGAACTCTATTTTTGGCTTAAAGTATCTGATCAATAAAACTGAAGCGATTCAGGATCCGCTGCTGCAAAACATCCCTTCCTCCAACGGTTTGTATACTTATCTGAATCCGTATGCCTTATCGGTAGGCTTTTTGACCGATGACAATTTGCTGAACTGGAACACGGAATCAGGTTCGCCCTTTGAACTGCAGAATAATTTTGTCAAACTGAGCGGCGCCACAACTAAAGATGTGCTGGACAGCCGTGAACTGGAGACGGAGGAACTGACCAACTACAACGCCACTTCAAGCAGCGCCGTCAACGGCTATGCTTTTGATCCTGTTGATAGCGGCCAGGCCGGCACCGTTACCCTGACGATGACGGTTCAGCAGGCTGAACATCTTTACTTTTATATTGAGGCTAATGCCACGACTACGGTGGAGGTAACCGTCACGGCGGCCGATCAGAGTCAGCTGGCCGCCGGTGAGAGTAAAACTGAGGCTGAAACCGTCCTGACCCCAGCCCTGGGGGAGGAAAATGAGACCGAAGCGGTTTCAACCTCTTTTTATGATTCCCGTGATATCAATAAGCCGGAAACTTTTGATGCCGGGTATTGTGAAGCCGGCAGCACGGTTCGGCTGACGCTTAAAGCCAGCGAAGGCAACGCTCAGTCCTTAAGAGTTTATGCTGCCGCCCTGAATGAGAGCGTTTATACCCAGGCCTTCGAGAAACTGGCTCAGGGCAATCTGGAGATTTCTGACTATACGGCGGACAGCCTGACCGGTACGGTCACCGCTCAGGACAGTTCCCTGCTTTTCCTGTCCATTCCTTATGACAGCTCATGGCAGGTGACCGTGGACGGTAAGACGGCAACCCTGCTGGATGTGGGCGATGGCCTGTCCGGGGTAGCGCTGCAGGCCGGTACCCATCAGATCAGCTTAAAATTTATTCCTGACGGCTTGCCGCAGGGCCTGATAATCAGCGGTGCAGCCTTGCTGCTGCTGTTGCTGCTGCTGTTGCTTTCCCGGCTGACGGCTTCGCGCCGCCGGGAACGCCAGCGGCGTCTGGTACAGGAGCTGGAGAACCGGGAGCTGAATTACCGGCAGGCGGTCGTTAAGGCCGCGGCCGCTCTAAATGGCAGCGGGTCTCTGGCTGATATGACCGCGTCTGATTTGTGGGACCGCGCACCGCAAACGCCGGATCAGCCGGCGGCGGACTTAAACCCAGGGGATCAGCCGGCAAAACGAACGCCTGATAAGACGCTTCCCCCGGCAGCTCAGCCTGCGGCCAGTCCCGCCGTCCCGCCTGCCACCGCGGCGGCCGACCAGGCGTTTCGGCCTCAGTCACAAGCTGCTTCCCCGCCGGCCGCGCGCGGGGAGCCTCCCGTCCCCTCAGCCAATGATTCCGGCCGGTCAGCTGAAAATGATTCCGGCCAGTCAGCTGAATCAGCAAAAAACGAAGCTAACGGACAAAAAAACGAGTAATTTGCAGAATTTCGGCAGTATTTTATATTTTACCTTGACAGTGCTTCAGATCATGGTAGAATGAACAAGCGTTTTTGAGACGTGACGCTTTTAGATAAGTGCGGCCGTCAGAGGGTTAGCTAATCCGCTGCTGCTGTTGATGTGGAGGTAAAAAGTATGGGAACCTATGTTGCGAAAGCAGGGGAGATCCAGCCCAAATGGTATCTGGTGGACGCCAGTGGCAAAACGCTGGGCCGCCTGACTTCTGAAATCGCTAAAGTTTTAACCGGCAAAAACAAGCCGGAATATACGCCTTTTCTGGATACCGGTGATTTTGTCATTGTGATCAATGCGGAAAAGATTAAGGTGACCGGCAACAAGGCGGCGCAAAAGGTCTACCGTTATCATACCGGCTATCCCGGCGGCCTTAAGGAAGTCAGCTATCAAAATATGCTGCAGAAGCATCCTGAGCGCGTGATTGAACTGGCTGTCAAGGGCATGCTGCCCAAGTCATCATTAGGCCGTCAGATGATAAAGAAGCTTAAAGTATATGCCGGGGCCGAGCATCCTCACAGCGCTCAGCAGCCGGAAATCCTGGATATCAAGGCGTAAGGGGAGGACTGGATCATGGCAAAAGCAGTTAAAACATATAACTGGGGTACCGGCCGCCGTAAAAATGCGGTTGCCCGCGTCAGACTGACACCGGGTCAGGGCGTGATTACCATCAATGATAAGGATATTGAGGACTATTTTGGTCTGGAAACCCTTAAGCTGGTGGTACGCCAGCCACTGGTTGAGGCCGGTGTAGCCGATAAATTTGATGTCTTTTGTGATGTCAAGGGCGGCGGTATTTCCGGCCAGGCCGGCGCCATCCGGCACGGCATTGCCAGAGCGCTGGTGGATACGGACAGTGAGACTTACCGGGCGGTGCTCAAAAAGGCAGGCTTCCTGACCCGTGACAGCCGCATGAAGGAACGTAAAAAGTACGGCCTCAAAAAGGCCCGTAAAGCTTCCCAGTTCTCCAAGCGTTAATTGCCTTGGTGGCGGCTGCACCGGAGCGTATCCTGCAGCTGTTTGCGAGCCGTTTTTTCTCCCCCGGGGTGAGAAGAAACGGCTTTTTATATATGAGGCTGATTTATGACCATACCTGAATTTAACCAGACCAGGCCAGGCGAAAAGCAACTCGATCTGCTGTCTGACTCACCTGAAGCGACTCGCAGCCTGGGGCGCTGGCTGGGCGTTCATTTGCCCAACCGCACAGCGGTGGCGTTGGACGGTGATCTGGGCGCCGGCAAAACCTGTTTGGTTGCAGGCCTGGCCCAGGGGCTGGGGATCAGTACCCCCACGGCCAGTCCGACCTTTATGCTGGTGATGGAACATCGGGACCCGGCCGCCCGTTTGCCGCTTTTTCATTTTGATACCTACCGGCTGCGTGACTGGGAGGATTTTGAAGAGGCCGGCTTAGCCGAGTATTTTAATGAAGATGGTATCTATGCCATTGAATGGGCCCGGCAGATTGCAGCAATCTTACCGGAGCAGCGCTTAACCCTGCAGCTCAGACGCCTGGCGGCCGGCAGCTTTCCGGCCCCGGACGCCGACACTGGGTCAGCAATGGAAAACCGCCGCTTGCTGAGCCTGTCTTTTAGTCCGCCGCTGGCAGCCCTGGCACTGCAGCTTGAAGAAGCCTGCCGCCAGGTCAGGCTGGGCGCTGGGCTCAGCCTGGGACCCGATTTACCGGTGCCGGAGGGGGAGAGCGGGCCGCAAACGGCCGTGATTCCGCCTGAAAGAGGAGACTTATGAACATACTGGCTATAGATACGTCCGGATCAGCCTGCTGTGTGGCCTTAGCCGATGACAGCGGCCAGGTGCTGGTTGACTTTAACCTGCAACTGGGGCGGACTCACTCGCAGCAACTGCAGCCTTTGATTGAAGCAGCCTTAAAGCAAGCCGGCTGGCCGGCCACTGCTTTGCAGGCTGTCGCGGTGGGCATTGGCCCTGGCTCGTATACCGGAATCAGGATCGGCGCGGCGACTGCTCAGGGCATGGCCGTGGCCCTGGACATTCCGGTGTTGCCCGTGTCGTCGCTGGCCGCCCTGGCCGCGGCGCAGGCCGGGGAAACCTGCCGTCTGATCTGCCCCATAACCGATGCCCGTCACCGGCGGGTGTACGGAGCCCTGTGGTGGCAGGACCGGCCGGTAGTGGCAGATTTTTTAGGCGACCTGCAACGGCTGTCTGAAAAAATCCGCAACTGGCTAAGCCTGCAAAGCAAGGACCGGGCGGCTTTAGCTCAGCGGCGTCCCGACGAAATCTTACTGCTGGGCAGCGGTGCCGCGGCTTATGCGTCGGACACGGCCCTGAAGCAGGACCTCCTGAGCCTGGGCTTAAAACCGCAGTTTCGGACGGAGCAGACCGTGGTCCGGGCGGCAGATCTGGCGGCTGAGGCGTTCAGACAACTGCGGCAGGAGGGGCCAGGCTGCCTCATTGATCCGGCCGCACTGCGGCCGCATTATCTGAGCCGGACGTCTGCGGAGCGCCAGGCAGGGTTATATGTCTGAACAGCCGGCTGCCGGGCTGGCGCAGCTGAGTCTGAGACCGGCCGGAGCTGCCGATGTGCCGGCGCTGGCCGCCCTGGAACAGGTCTGCTTTACCAGACCCTGGAGCCAGGCTCAGCTGCAGGCAACCTGCCGCAATCCCCTGGCCAGGATCTGGGTGGCGCTGGGTCCGGCTCTTGACTTAAGGGCCGCCAGGCAGCCCGCAGCGGCGGCAACCGGTTCGCCGCCGGCTGACCGGCTGCTGGGCTACATCAGCTGGGTTCAGGTTCTGGATACGGCGGAGATCAATAATCTGGCTGTAGCGCCGGCCTGCCGCCGTCAGGGAGTGGGCCGGCGGCTGCTTCAGCTGATGCAGGCTCAAAGTACGGCGGCCGGGGCGCTGACCGCGCGACTTGAGGTGGCTGAGACCAACTGGGCTGCCCGGGAGCTTTACCGCTCCTGCGGCTTTTATGAAGTCGGGCGCCGCAAGGGATATTACGCCGGCACCGACGCCTTGCTGATGGACTGCCGGCTGGACACGGAAAATTTACCTGATCTTTACAAAAAATACTAATCAATATTAAGCAAATGTGTATATAGAAACAAACCAAAAGGGCTAAAAACAAAATAAAATTGCCACAATATACATCTTGCATAATATATTATCCGACTAATTGTACAGGTTGACAAGCTGAAGAGGCCGGCATATACTAAATAAAAGTATCGGTTGAGTAAGCGTTAGTCCAGCAGACAGGCAATGCTGAGCTGCTGTCGGCTTATTTCCGCCGTCTGTCCGGACGTCGGATCTTGGAGGAAGTGTTGTTATGACCAAACGTACTGTCACTTTTAACTGCGAGGATTCCCTGCATATGAAGGCCATTGCGGTTTTAATCCAAAAGGCTTCGGCCTTTCGCTCCAGTATCTGGCTGACTCGCGGCGACCGCCGGGCCAATGCCAAAAGCTTGCTGGGCGTGATGTCTCTGGGCATTGAAAACGGCATGCAGGTTGAAATTACAACTGAGGGTCCGGATGAAGAAAAAGCGTTGGATGAAGTTGCCGGCTATCTGACCTCGCCCCAGTTTTAAGGCTCCTGGGGGATTCCCTTGAATACATCCCTTACCCCTGACGGGGCGACTTTTGAAGCCCGGCTGGATTTAGTTCCTACAACGCCGGGCGTTTATTTAATGAAGGATGCCGCCGGCACGATTATTTATGTCGGTAAGGCGGTCAACCTTCGCAATCGTCTGCGCAGTTACTTTGGACCGCACCCGGTGGGGACGGCAAAAGTGCTGGCCATGATTTCACATATCCGGGATTTTCAATATCTGATCTGTCAGAGTGAGTTTGAGTCACTGATCCTGGAGTCCAATCTTATCAAGCGCTATCAACCCTTTTACAACATCCTGCTGAAGGACGATCATGATTATCCCTACATCAAGGTTAGTCTGCAGGAGCTCTATCCCCGGGTCACCAAAGCCTATCGGATCGGCCCGGACCAGAAAGACGGGGCCCGCTATTATGGCCCCTATTTAAACGGCGATGTTAACCGGGCTATCCGGGTGCTGCATGATTTATTTCCCATGAAAACCTGCCGGCGGGTTTTCCCCAGAGATATTGGCAAAGAGCGGCCCTGTCTTAACTACTACATCCATCGCTGCATCGGGCCTTGTCTGGGTACTGTATCCGCCGCGGCCTACCGTGAAGTCATGGAGCAGGTCTGTGACTTTTTGGAGGGCCGCTACAGCAGTTTGCTGGCGGACTTACAGCAGGACATGCAACAGGCGGCTGACGCGCTGGCGTTTGAAAAGGCGGCCGTTTTACGTGACCGGCTGGCAGCTCTTCAAAAACTGCAGGAGGGTCAGCTGGCGGTATCCGGCCTTAAATACAGCTGTGATGCCTTAGGCCTGGCGCGCAGCCACCGTGAGATTGCTATTCTGAAGCTGGAAGTCCGCTCCGGCAAAATCAGCGGCACCTCGGTCTACTTTTTTGGGGACAGTGACGCCGGAGACGCGGACATCCTGACCGCTTTTGTGACGCAGTACTACCCCCAGACCAAGCGCATCCCGCCCCGGATTCTCCTGCGTACGGATCTGGGGGAGCAAAATCTGGCTGACCTTAATGCCTGGCTTGGCAACCTGGCCGGGCACCGGGTCACGATTGTCCGTCCGGAGCGCGGAGTTAAGCATCAGGTCCTGGCTATGGCGGAAACCAACGCGACGGAGGCGCTGAGACGCCGCAGCCTGCTGCAGACGGGATCCGCGGAAACCACTGACACGGCTCTGCGGCTACTGCGGCAGCTGCTGCAGCTGCCGGATACCTGTCCGCCGCTGCAGCGGATTGAAGCTTACGATGTGTCTAACTCCGGTACGCAGGATAAAGCCTGTTCGATGGTGGTATTTGAAAACGGCCGGCCGCGGCGTTCTGAATACCGGCAATTTAAAATCAGGCAGGTTGAGGGCGTGGATGACTATGCTTCCATGCGGGAAGCTGTGTCCAGGCGGCTGGATCATCTGGGCGATGCCCACTTTGGACCGGCGCCGGATCTGATTCTGCTGGACGGTGGTCCCCAGCACGTAGCGGTGATCGGCCAGCTGCTGGCGCAAAGAGGGGTGCGGATTCCTGTAGCCGGCATGGTTAAGGACAACCGTCACCGGACCCGGGGGCTGGCCCTGCCGGGCGGCCGGGTGGCAGAACTTGCCGCGGCGGTACAGGCGGAGTCGGGCCAAACGGAAAGCTCAGCTTTGCTGCCGCTGACCCAGGAGCGGGAGACGCTTCACAGCCTGCTGCGCTTTTTAACCGCCCTCCAGGATGAAGCCCACCGCTTTGCAGGTCGTTACAATAAAAAACTGGGCAATAAGCGGCAGCTGAAGTATAGCCTGGAATCAATACCGGGCATTGGACCGGCCCGCCGCAAGACCCTGCTGGCAGCTTTTGGCAGTATTAAGGCGGTCAGCCAGGCTACGCCTGCGCAGCTGCGGGAGCAAACCAAAGGGCGGCTGAGCCCCGTGGCAGCTGAGGCGGTTTACCGTCACTTCCATCCGGAACTGCCCCCCGCAACCCCGGAAAGTGAGCGCTGAACCAGTGAGTGTATGGGCCATCGGTGATCCCCATTTATCGTTTGCTTCCTCCAAACCAATGGATGTGTTTGGACCGGCCTGGCAAAATCATGCCCGGGTGCTGGCGGCCAACTGGCGCGACCTGGTCGGGCCGGCGGACACAGTTATCATACCGGGCGACATCAGCTGGGGGATCAATCTGGAAGAAGCAGGGCCGGATCTGGCTTTTCTGGAGGCTTTACCAGGCCATAAGCTTTTAGGCCGCGGCAACCATGATTACTGGTGGAATTCCTTAAGTAAACTGCGGGAACTTTGCCGGCAGCAGGGCTGGAAGAGTCTGGAATTTCTGCAAAATAACGCTTATCGCTGCGAAAATTACATTATCTGCTATACCCGTGGCTGGGTATTGCCCGGCGACAAAGCGTTTGGGGTCGAAGACCTCAAAATTTATCAGCGCGAGCTGATCCGCCTGTCCCTGTCCTTAAAAGAAGGCCTGTTGCTCCGCCAGGCCGACCCCAAACTGGCCTTGATCATGGCGACACATTACCCGCCGCTGCCACCAGATGGTCAGAGCACCGCGTTTACCGACCAGCTGGAAGCTTCCGGCGTCAGCCTGTGCCTGTACGGCCACGCGCACGGCGCCGCCGGCCGGCGCAGCTTCCGGGGACTGAAACAGGGTATTCAATACTGCAATGTGGCCGGTGATCAGCTGGGGTTTAGGCCGTGGCGCCTGGATGAGGCGGCAGCTGACCTGCCCTTGTGTTAACTTGAGATTCGTGCATAATATTTCTATAATATATTAGCTTAGTGGCGTAAGCCGCACCAGGAAGGGCCGGCCGCTTCAGGGCAAGCCGGTCCGGATCCTGTTTAAGTGGAGTAAAAAATGGCTTATAGTATGACAGGCTTTGGCCGTGGTCAGGCCGAAGACCAGACCCGGCGGGTCACCGTGGAGCTGAAAAGCGTCAATAACCGTTACTGTGACTTGCAGATCAGGCTGCCGCAGGTTTTGTATGCGCTGGAACCGCAGCTGAGACGGCAACTGCAGCAATCGGTCAGCCGCGGCAAGCTGGATGTTGTGGTGACGCTTGAAGATCAAAGCGCAGGCCGGGCTCAGGTGCTATGTGACCGGGATCTGGCCCGCGCTTACCTTACTGCTTATGAGGAGCTGGCCCAGACCCTGGCGCCCGGGCAGGCTTATGCTGCGCCGCTTAAGGAGATTGCCGCCAGACCGGAGGTGCTGACCGTAAGGCGTCAGGATCAGGACGCCGCGGCCTGGGCCCCGCTGCTGACCCAGGCTGTGACGGAGGCTTTGCGGCAGCTGACGGAGATGCGTCGGCGGGAGGGCGCGCACCTGACCGCGGATCTTGCCGTCAAAATCCGGCATCTGGAGCAGCTGCTTTGTCAGGTCCGGAGCCGGGCGCCGGAGGTGGTGACAGCTTACCGCGGCAAACTGGCCGCCCGGGTGCAGGAGCTGCTGGGTCAGGAGGCGGCCGCCGCTGTCTTTGATCAGGGCAGACTGGCGCAGGAGGTCCTGCTTTTTGCGGATAAGGCTGCGGTGGATGAAGAAGAAGTGAGGCTGGAAAGCCATTTGCAGGCCCTGGACCGCACGCTTAAGACCGACGCGGCAGTCGGCAAAAAACTGGACTTTTTGGTCCAGGAGCTCAACCGTGAAATGAATACCATCGGTTCAAAGGCTAATGACCTTGAGATGACCCGTCTGGTAGTGGAGATGAAGACGGAACTGGAACGGATCCGTGAACAAATTCAGAATCTGGAGTGAGTATGGGAACACAGGCGGAATTTATCGGAATTGGTTTTGGCAATCTGATTAACCGGGAGCGCATTGTTGCAGTGGTTAATCCGGACTCTTCGCCGGCCCGCCGGATGGTTCAGGACGCGCGGGACCGCGGGGTGCTGATCAATGCGACGTCAGGACGCAAAACCCAGTCGGTGTTGGTGGCGGACAGTGAGCACCTGATCTTGTCGGCTCTGAGTACGGAAGAAATCCGGCGCCGACTGCAGGGGCCGGCTAAAGACAGCGATACGGCCGCGGACGCGATGGAGGATAAGGCATGAAGGAAGCAGAGCTAGGCAGTAAGGGCGTGGTGCTTTGTGTATCCGGACCTTCAGGCGTGGGCAAGGGGACGGTCATTGCGGCTTTGCAGCGACTGGTGCGGCAAAACAATCAACATCAGCAAATTGATCACTCGGTATCGGTGACCACCCGGGAGCCCCGGCCCGGTGAAACCGAAGGGGTGGACTACTATTTCCGTAACCGGGAGGCTTTTGAACAGCTGCTGCGGGAAGGAGAGATCCTGGAGCATGATGAATACTGCGGCAACTACTACGGCACCCCCCGCGCGCCGATCCTGGACCGGATGAATCAGGGTATTGATGTGGTGATGGATGTGACCGTGCCGGGGTCGCTGGAAACAATTCGCAATTTCCCGGCCGCCATTGGTATCTTTCTGCTGCCGCCCAGCTTTACTGAACTGCGCCGCCGGCTGGAAGGGCGGGGAACAGAAAAACCGGAGGCCATTGAATTGCGCATGGCCAAGGCCGTGACAGAAATTAAGCAAGCCAGCCGCTTTAAGTATATCGTGGTGAATTATGATGTCGCGGAAACTGCCCGCCAGATTTTAGCCATTCTTGAAGCGGAACGACATTTGGCGGTTAACATGCAGGGAATTGAAGAACTGATTATAAACAGGTAAAATAACAGGACTGGAAACCTGCCGCGGTGCTAACGCCCGCGGGGAGGTTCGTTTCAGCCGGTCCGTGCCCGGACCGTAAAGGAGGATCTATGCTGGTAAAACCCACAATTGATGAATTGTTGCCCAAAACAGAAAACCGTTACACCCTGGCGGTGCTGGTAGCCAAGCGGGCCAGACAACTGGTGGACGGAGCAAAGCCCATGATTAATTCGGCTTCGCCTAATCTGGTAACAATGGCCAGTGAGGAAGTGGCAGCCTCCGCTGTGGTTGGCGTCCCCGGCCTCCATGAGCCCAAGGTACCCCTGCGGCCTGAAGTGGAGGCCGCCAGACTGGCCGCCGCCGCTGAAGCTGAAAACAGTATCGATATGGATAATATCCGCGGTGAGCTGCCCGGCCGTCAGGCTGAGCCGGCCGCGCATGAGGGCGGGGTGCGGTCCCTGCTCAAGTTCCTGAATGATAACGGGGACGTATACGATACTGAAGATGAGCTTAAGATGGATCAGTCTGAGGATGAGGATGAGGATGACTTTGATCTGGACCCCTCCGCACTGGAGGCGGATGAGGCTGAGGTTGATCCGGATATCCTTAAAGACATTCCTTCTGATGATATGACGGATCCGGATGATGAATCCGGCTCTGATTTTGATCCGACGGTAGACCATCTGGTAGATAATGCCAGAGACGATTCGGAGGATCTGCTGTGAACCGCTCGGATAAAACCATGGATAAAGTGGTCGCCCTGGCCAAGAATCGCGGCTTTATTTTTCCCGGTTCGGAAATTTACGGCGGCTTGGCTAATACCTGGGATTACGGCCCTTTGGGCGTGGAGTTTAAAAACAACGTCAAGCAGGCCTGGTGGCTGAAGTTTGTGCGGGAAAGCCACTATAATGTGGGCCTGGACTCGGCTATCCTGATGAACCCCCATGTCTGGGAGGCCAGCGGTCATCTGGCCGGTTTCAGTGATCCGCTGATTGACTGTAAATCCTGCCATGGACGGTTCCGGGCGGATCAGCTGATTGAGGACTGGAACAAAGCTCAGGGGATTGAGCCGCAGGTTGATGGCTGGTCCAATGAAGAACTGGTTACCTATCTGCGGGAAAAGGCCATTCCCTGTCCTGCCTGCGGGGCGCATGATTTTACCGATATCCGGCAGTTTAACCTGATGTTTAAAACCTTTCAGGGCGTGACTGAGGACAGCAAGGCTGAGATCTACCTGCGGCCGGAGACGGCGCAGGGCATTTTTGTCAACTTTGAAAATGTCCAGCGCAGTATGCGGCGCAAGATACCGTTTGGCATTGCCCAGGTGGGTAAATCCTTCCGCAATGAGATCACCCCGGGCAACTTTACCTTCCGGACCCGGGAATTTGAGCAGATGGAGCTGGAATTCTTTTGTGAGCCGGATAAGAGTCTGGAATGGTTTGCTTATTGGAAGGACTTTTGCCGTAACTGGCTGCTGTCCCTGGGTTTAAAGGAGGAAGAGCTGCGCAGCCGGGATCATGATCCGGAGGAATTGGCCTTTTACTCAAACGCTACGACGGATCTGGAGTTCAGTTTCCCCTTTGGCTGGGGGGAGCTTTGGGGCATTGCTTCCCGCACTGACTATGACCTGAAACAGCATATGACCTATTCGCACAAGGATCTGACCTACTTTGATCCGGTGAGCCACAGCCGTTATGTGCCCTACGTCATTGAGCCGTCTCTGGGCGCCGACCGCGCCGCCCTGGCTTTCCTGTGCTCGGCTTATGATGAGGAAGAGCTGGAGAACGGCGACAGCCGTACGGTTTTGCGCTTCCATCCGGCCCTGGCGCCGGTTAAGGTGGCGGTGCTGCCGCTATCGGCCAAGCTTGGTGAGCCGGCGCAGGCGCTGGCGGATGACTTGGCCAAACACTTTAACGTGGAATTTGACGAGCGCCAGAGCATTGGCAAGCGCTACCGCCGCCAGGATGAGATCGGCACGCCCTATTGTGTCACCGTGGATTTTGATACGGCAACAGATCAAAGCGTTACCGTGCGTGAACGAGACAGCATGCAGCAGGTCCGGCTGCCCATCCGGGAACTAGCGGACTTTTTTGACGGCAAATTTACCTTTTAACCTTAAACCGGCTCTGCCGCCTCCTGGCGCAGCAGCCGGTTTTTATAAAAACAGCTTAAGGCTGCCGGGGCGTACGGCTTTGGCAAACTGTAGCGAATATCACCTTAGGAACGACTTATTTTGTGTACCTTGATAGCAACACCCTTTGTGCCAAACCTTTTTGGCAGTTCCCATCCCCCAGAACATCGGCCTGAACCTCCGGTGCTCCTGCTTCGGAGTGTTCTACTATTCAGTCTGAAAGGAATGCATTATGGGTAAATTCGTGTATCTGTTCTCTGAAGGCAATGCCGGGATGCGCAATCTGTTGGGCGGCAAAGGCGCCAATCTGGCGGAAATGACCCGCCTGGGCCTGCCCGTTCCCCGGGGTTTCACCATTACAACTGAGGCCTGTACCCGCTATTATGAGGATGGTCAGCAGGTCAACCCGGCTATAGCGGCAGAAATATTGGCCGCTTTACAGCAGATCGAGACCCAGGTGGGCAAAAAGCTGGGGGATCCGGTCGATCCCTTTTTGGTTTCAGTCCGTTCCGGCGCCCGCGCTTCGATGCCGGGGATGATGGATACCATTTTGAATCTGGGGCTGAATGACGCTACCGCTGAAGGCCTGGGCCGGCTGACTCAAAATCCGCGCTTTGCCCTGGATAGTTACCGCCGCTTTATCATGATGTTTGGCGATGTGGTCAAGGGCGTGGACAAGAAACGCTTTGAAGCAGAGCTGGAACAGGTCAAACAGCAGCGGCAGGCGGCGCAGGATACGGATCTGGATGCCGAGGCTATGGCGGAGGTGGTCGCGCGGTTTAAACAGCTTTATCGCAGCGCGCTGGGGCAAGACTTCCCGCAGGACCCGCAAACCCAGCTGCTGGAGGCCATTCAGGCAGTCTTCCGCTCCTGGAACAACGAGCGGGCGATCT
>JAQWFM010000084.1 GCA_028704415.1 Oscillospiraceae bacterium
GATTTCTTTTTATATTACATGCTGCGGTTTGGCGACAGTCCGGAACGGGTCTTTCATCTGGCCTGCCAGGCTTTTAGGGATCGGCCAGAGTATCCGCCGGCGGTGATTTTAAAATGGTTGAAGAATTTCTACCGCCGCTTCTTTTCTCAGCAATTTAAGCGCAGTTGTATGCCGGATGGCCCCAAAGTGGGCACAGTGTCGCTGTCGCCCCGCGGCGACTGGCGCATGCCCTCGGACGCCTCGGCTCAACCCTGGCTGAGCCAGCTGGACGAGCTTGAAAAAGGCCTCTGAGTGCCACCTGACACTGGTCTTTGGCTAAGCTTTGAGCTTGAGCTAAACCAAGATTCCCTCAGCAGACTAAAACCTGAGGCTAACGCGGCGCTTGGGCCTCCCGCCCGGCCGGGTTACCCTGATCAGTCGGGTTAGTCTCTTCAGCCGGGTTGACCCGCTCAGCCGTGGTGTTCGGTTCGCCCGGGTTGACCCGCTCAGCCGCGGGGTTCGGTTCGCCCGGGTTGACCCGCTCAGCCGCGGGGTTCGGTTCGCCCGGGTTTGCTCCATGGTTTGGTTGAGCCTCACTCGACTGAGGCTCAGGCTTTAGCGTGGACCTGACCGCGGCTTTGACCTCCGGCCGGGCGGTTTCATAACGCGCCAGGCGCAGCAAGGCATAAGACAGCCCCCAAAACGCCGCCACGACCGCCAGGGTCTCCGCCAGCATTTTCAGGAAGTAGATAAAATCTGATCGCAAGGGCTGAAAGATCACCAGGATCAAGGCCAGGAGACCCGCCACATTTAAGCCCAGGCGCAGCCGCCGCCAGCCCCGGGCAGGCTCCAGCAGCTCCCCGCAGTGGCGGCAGCTAAACACCGGGCTTAAAGTCAGCAAATCTGCCCGGGTGATCCGCGCCTGATGCCGGCAGCGGGCCGGGGGCGGTTGATCCGGCTGTTTTGTCACTGATTGAGCTCCTTCCCGCCTGCCGCAGGCGGAACTGGCCGGCAAGCTACCAGGCAGCCATCCTGTTTCAGAATATGCCCGGCCGGTACAAAACCGCGCACAAAGGTCAGGGGGTAGATACGGCTGCCCCGGCCGATCACCGTGCCCGGGTTCATTACGGTATTGCAGCCAACCTCCACATGATCTCCCAGCATGGCGCCAAACTTTTTCAACCCCGTATCCAGATCCGCTTCCGGCGCGTGGACATGTACCGGCAGGCGGTCGCCCTTAACATTAGAGGTAATGGCGCCGGCCCCCAGATGCGAGTAGGTCCCCAAAATGGAATCACCCACATAGTTATAATGTGGTACCTGGACGTGATCAAAGAGAATGACATTCTTTAATTCACTGGAGTTACCCACCACACAATGGTCTCCCACCAAAGCCTTACCGCGGATAAACGCCCCCGGCCGGACTTCCGTTTCCCGGCCAATAATGCAGGGACCGGTAAAAACCGCCTGCGGGTAGATCTTAGCGGAGTGAGCCACCCAGACATCCGGCTGATATTCATAAAACGCCTCCCGCGGCAGCTGTAAAATCAACTCCCGGATGATATCCCCTATATGGGGCAGAGCTTCCCACGGATAGGTAAAGGCGGCCAGTCTGCTGCCGGCCAGACTGGCTTTTAAGTCATATAGCGCTGCTATGGTCATCTGTTCCTGTTTCATGCGTTTGCCTCACTGTTCTTTAGCATAGCGGATGCAAACCGCCTGCAGGCTTCATTTTAGCAAATCGCAATCGTTATGGATAAGCTTTATGTCGTTGGAGATAATTTTCTCTGCTTTAACAGCTCAGCCCGCTTTACCGGCTTTGCCCGTTTTACCGGCTTTGCCCGTCTTAACAGAGCTGCCCGGCTTAGCCACCTCTGCCCGTGCCCGCAATGCCAGCGGCAGTCAAGTCAGGCGCCGCCTGAGGCCGGGGCCGCCCCAGACCCAGCCGGCCTGAAAACAGCCAGCTTTACCTCAAGGCCCTAAACCTGGCTGAAGCAAAACTGGCTGTATCATCCGGGAAGTGCCGGAACGGGTAAAACAGCGTTACAGCGCCGGTACCGGCAAGACTGTAGCCGGCGTGTAATCAATGGCCACTGCCCGCTGCTCACGGTCACTCTTAAAGCAGTCTTCCATGATCCGGGTCAGGAAGAGTGTCTCTTCCGGCTTAACCGCCGGTTGTTCGCGCCCCTCCAGGACCGCGGCGTAGTTATGGTAAAAATTGATCCAGTCGGAACGGACAATGTTCAGCGGCAGTTCCTCCTGGCTGAACCGGGTGCGAGGGGCCATCGTTTTGGTAGGTCCGGCAGAAGTATAAAGGATCTCCTGCTCCCAGACTGTGTTTTTGTCTTTGGCGCGCACAATCTTGCCGTCCAGATCCCAGTTATCCACCGTCAGGGTGCCCAGATCGCCGCGAACATGCCAGCGGGGCTCATTGACAAAGCAGCAGGTATCCACCTCGACCACCGCGTAAAGGCCTGAAGCAAACAAAATACTGCAGCAAAAGCCGTCATCTACATCCTTGTACTCAGAGTGATACATGTGGCAGTTCAGCTCAACGGCCCGTTCGGTCACCAGCTGGAAGATCTGATCCAGCAGGTGCACGCCCCAGTCCAGCAGCATGCCGCCGCCCGCCTCCGGATGGGTGCGCCAGCCTTCCGGGATACCCCGGCTGCCCAGCACCTTGGATTTGATAACATAAGGCTGGCCGATCTGGCCGGTCTGGATTGCCTGGCGCACGGTCAAAAAATCCGCGTCCCAGCGGCGGTTCTGATGGGCGGAGTAATGCCTGCCCGTCTCCTTCATAACCTGGATAACGGCCAGCATCTCCCGGCTGTTCATACAGGCTGGTTTTTCACTGATGACGTTTTTGCCCGCTCGCATGGCGCGCATGGCATAGTCAGCATGAAAATTGTTGGGCGTCGCAACCAGGACTATATCAATGTTGGGGTCAGCCAACAGCTGGTCTGCGTCCGCGTAGCCCTTAAGCCCGCGTTCTTCGCCCACCCTGATCCGCTCCGGGTCAATGTCATAGACACCATACGGTTTGATTTCCGGGGCGCGGTCCAGATTTTGATGATGCCAGGTGGCCATCCCGCCATAACCGATAAAGCCAAGATTATATGTCTTCATAAATTGCCTCACAGTGCTGTCATTACCGCGGCTGTACCGCAGGGACTCTGGCAGCGAAGTCCTGTTTCCATAGTGTTCGGCCCATATTATCCGGGCGAAGCTTTCGTCCCCGGTGAGCTAAAAAACAGCAGCCCGGGGCGCGGCTGACCCAGCTTCAGGCTGGACCGGCGTTCCGGGCTGTTGCTTGCAGCGGCTTTAGCCAAAGCGCTGACCGGTTTCAGCTCAGTCCAGACAGCCGGCGTCTTTCAGCACCTTATTTAAATAGTCGCGGCCCAGCTCCAGGCCCTCATAAACCTTGGCGTCCGTGCCCTCATACAGCGGATCTTCGTGTTCAATGCTGATCACGCCGTCATAACCAATCGCTTTCAGAGCCTTGATCATCGCGGGGAAATCGACTTTGCCCAAACCGGGCATCCGGAAACGCCAGTAACCATCACGGGTCAGCTGGGCATTGAAAGCTCCGTAATAGTGGAGCCGGTCTTCAAAGATCTCCGCGTCCTTGGCATGTACATGAAAGATGCGGTCCTTAAACTGGCTGATCAGGGGGATATAGTCAATCAGCTGAAAATAAAGATGTGACGGGTCAAAATTCAGGCCAAAGCTCTTGCTGGGCACCCGGCGGAACATCTCTTCCCACAATTCCGGCGTAAAGCTGATGGTGCCGGGCTGGCCGGGCAGCTGCCAGCCTTCCATGGGGCAGTTTTCAATCATCAGGCGGACACCGCGGCTTTCCGCATACTGCAAAAGGTCGGTAAAGACCAGTTCCATATCATCAAAGTTATCTTTGATGGACTTATCAATATTGCGGCCTACAAAGGTCCCCACCAGATTAACCCCCAGCATGGCGGCAGCGTCAATACATTTTTTGGTATGGCGGTTGACAAAGGCGCGGCGAACCGGATCATGGTCCAGATTGTTGTCATAATAACCCAGCGAAGACAGCTTCAGACCATTGGCGTTAAATTTGGCCATGATGTCATCTGCTTCGGCCTGAGTCAGGTTAGCGACATCAATATCTGAGCTGGAATAGTCCCGATCGTTCTCCCGCGGCCAGCAGGCCACTTCCAGCGCCTTGATACCATGCTTGGCCGCCCACTCGATTTTTTCATCCAGCGGGGTTTTGGGCAGACAGGCGGTTAAAAAACCAACATACATGTTATATATACCTCCGTATATAAATTAATTGTGCGTCCGCGCTCAGGCCGCTCCGGCGGCGGGCAGCGTTACCTGCCGCGGCCCGGCGGCGCCGGTGCGGCCGCGGGATACAAGTCTTAGTTGAAGTAAACCGGCTGGCGGGTC
Organism: Oscillospiraceae bacterium; assembly: GCA_028704415.1. Classification (GTDB taxonomy): domain Bacteria; phylum Bacillota; class Clostridia; order Saccharofermentanales; family Fastidiosipilaceae; genus JAAVLZ01. The sequence goes on from JAQWFM010000084.1 coordinate 4,408, forward strand.
TTAGAGGAGGTATAAATTGCCTCCAGCACCCGGGTCACCACCAGTGCCTGCTCCGGCAAAACCAGCGGCGCTTTGTCCTGATCTATGGCCTCATAGAACAAGCGGGCCTCCCGCTCGTGCGGTTCCTCCGCGCTGCCGCTGTAGAACGCCACCCCGCCCACATTCAGATCCGGTTTGTAGTCATAAAGCCGGCTGAATTTTTCTCCGTTGATGCGCAGGCCGTCGGTCATATCCGCGCCGCCCTTGGTGCCGCACAGGATCGTAGCCGCTTCCTTTTGATCCACATAGTTCAGCGCCCAGGATGCTCCCAGGATTATGGTGGCGCCGTTTTTCATGGTAATAAAGCCAAAAGCCGCGTCCTCCACGGTGAATTTTTCCGGATCCCAGCTGCCAAAAATATTGGCGGCGTTTTTAGTATCGGCCAATTTGCGGTAGGTATTGCCGACTACATAGTCAACATCATAGTTATTCATTTCCCACAAAGTCAGATCCAGTGCGTGAGTGCCAATATCAATCAGCGGACCGCCCCCCTGCTCTTCCTCATTCAGAAAAACGCCCCAGGTGGGCACGCCGCGGCGGCGGATAGCCTGGGCTTTAGCAAAGTAAATATCCCCTAACTCATCATTGTCCACCACTTCTTTAAGATACTGCGCATCCGCTCTGTGGCGAGACTGGTAGCCAATCGTCAGCTTTTTACCGGTGCGCTGAGCGGTTTCAACCATGGCTTTGGCTTCTTCATAGGACTTGGCCATCGGCTTTTCACACATAACATGCTTGCCGGCCTCCAGCGCTTCTATGGTCATAAAGGAATGCTCCCGGTTAGGGGTGCAGACATGAATGACGTCCAGCGTGGGATCATTAACCACTTCTTTGTAATCTGTCGTCACCTTTGCGCCCGGGACGCCGTATTCGGCCGCGGCTTTTTCCGCCCGTTCCGGAACTAAATCACAGAAGTTGCAGATCTCCACATTTTTCAGCTTGTGCAGCGCGGGCAAATGCTTGCCGTTGGCAATACCGCCGCAGCCGATAATACCGACTTTGTAAATTTTGTCTGACATGATGTCCTCCTAAAATAGTGTCTATCTTCAGATCAGAGCCACGGGCGTCAGCCAGGGTCATCCGGCTGGCGCCAGCGGCCAGACCTTAAGCTTCCTGTGGCCAGACGCTGCGCAGATAATCTACGGAGCGCTTAAGAACGGTAAACGGCTCATCCTGATACCCTTCCTGTTCAATGATCACCCCCCGCTCAAGGGTGCCGTTTCGTTTCATAAGCGCCAGAACGCCCGGGAAATCAATCACCCCGCGGCCCACCTCAACATCCAGACCAGTCTGGCTGCCGCGCTTAAAGCCTGTGCCTAATTCTTTAAAGTGCAGCGGGCCTGCATGGCGGCCCAGAGCGTCAATGTAAGGCAGATAATCCACCCCCGCATAGGCAATCCAGCAGGTGTCAATTTGCGCAATGTAATCCGGATCGCTCAGCTGCCCCAGCAGCAGATCCTCAATATACTGGCCATCCAGCCGGTCAAACTCATGGAAATGGTTATGATAGCCGCAGCCAATCCCCAGGGGGCGCAGTTTTGCTGCCGCGTGATTTAAGACCGCCGCAGCCTGGCGGATGTCCTCTTGACTGTTTAGCGGTGCCCCCGGGCAGATCACATAACTGAGACCCAGTTCATGGGCAAAAGCCACTGCCTCATCCGGGTGGTCCCGCAGCATTTCAAAGGGCACATGCGATGAATATGGCTCCAAGCCAAGGTCAGTCAGCATTTGTTTCAGGCTAGCGGCCGGATAGCCGTAGTAACCGGCAAATTCAACCGCGTCAAACCCGCAAGCCTTAACTTTCTTAAGGGTGCCGGTAAAGTCTTGCTCCAGGAACTCCCGGATAGAGTAAAGCTGCAGCGCAATGCGTGCTTTCATTTAATATACCTGCCTTTCATACCGGACGTTGATCCGTGGTCAATGTAACACACCCGCTTAAAACGGGTATAGACTATTCTTCCCAAAAAGTATTAATTATTTGTCCTCTTTTTGAATATATCCCAAAATCACCGTCGGATGGATGCGGCCGCTCCGGCTCATATATGCATAATTGTGACCCTGGGCAGACTATTAGGTTGGCCGGCACCGTGCTATAATTCTGACGGATCAGGAGGTAATTGCCATGGGTGATTCCAGATGGACTGACGCCGGCACCGCCGCTTTTCGTGCGCTGACCTTGCCCCAGGCACGGCGGCAAAGCGTGCGCCAAAACACCAGCCGGGAGCCTACCTTTAATGCCCATATCCAGGCCAACCACAGTCTGCAGCCTTTCAGCCTGATGACCAATTCCCACTGGCATGACGATATTGAAATAATTTATCAAAAGACCGCTCAGTCTGTGCTGATAATTGATGGCGAATATGTGGAACTGGAGCCGGGCGAGCTGGCCTTTATCAATTCCCGTGAAGCCCATATTATTTACGGCCGGCCAGACTGCGCCTACCTTTGCTTCCGCTTTGATCCGGACGTGTTATATGGTACGGCCCGCTCCAGCTTTGCCTACCGCTATATTCATCCGTTGTCAGACCAGCATCAGCGGCCGCAAAAAAAATTCAGCCGGCAGGAATTGCAGAACTCCGGTTTGCCGGAATTGCTGGAGGATGCGTTTCAGGAGCTTAGTCACCGCCGCTTTGCCTATGAGCTGGCGGTCCGGGCGGACGCAACGCGGATTTCATTATGGATCCTGCGGCGCTGGGAACAAGCCGGCATGATCACCGACCGTGAAAATGAATTGGATGAGCAGGATATGGCCTTGCTGCAAAAGGTCTGCGACTATGTGGACCAAAACTATGCTCAGCCGGTCCAAGCCCGGGACGCCGCCAGGCTTTGTCAGATGAGCTACAGTTACTTCAGCCGTTTTTTCAAGCGCTGTATGGGAACCAGCTTTACGGCCTATTTAAACCGGGTCAGATTGCTTGAGGCAGAAAAGCGGCTGCTGCGTTCCACGGACAGCGTAACTGAAATAGCGGAAAAAGTCGGTTATACCTCATTATCATACTTTATAGCTTGTTTTAAAGAGAGTAAGGGCATGAGCCCGCTGCAGTTCCGCAAAAGTCTCAAGCCCTCTGATCAGCGCCCGGTCAGACCGGCTCAGCCTGCCTTAATCCTGACCCCTAATTCTTCAGGAGGTAGCAAATATGTGTGATAAAGCCGCCAAAAGCATCCCTTCAGTAGAATCCCATCTCCGGGCCAAAATCATTGAAGTACCTGAGGCAATCTATGCTTGCAGTGGTATCAAAATCAAAGGCAAGCGGATTAAATCGATCTTGTTTTCAACTGACGTGGCCATTATCCGCAATCATAACGCGGATGCGGTCCTGGCCGTCTACCCCTTTACGCCGGAGTTAGTCATAGCCCGGACCATTATTGATATATCAACTGTGCCGGTGTTTGCAGGGGTAGGCGGCGGTACCACCAGTGGCAAGCGGTCTATTGATATTGCTTTTAACGCTGAATTGCTGGGCGCTTATGCCGCGGTAGTCAATTCTCCCACGTCGCCTGACGATATTGCCGCCATGGCTGAGGCGGTTGATATCCCGATTATTGCCACAGTCGGTTCAAATCTGGATGATTATAAGCTTAAGGTTGCAGCCGGCGCCAAGATCATCAATGTGTCTGCCGCGGCCGCCACGCCGGAGCTAGTCAGGCTGATCCGGGCTGATCTGGGCGCGGACTTTCCTATCATTGCCACCGGCGGTCCAACTGAAGCCAGTATCAAGCAGACCGTGGCTGCCGGAGCTAACGCCATTACCTATACGCCGCCCACCAACGCGGAAATATTTGCGGATATGATGGCCCGCTATCGCCAGGGGCTTAAGGCTGGTCATTAAAGGCGCTGACCGGACCGGTCGCCCCGGCTCAGACTATACGGTTTTACGGCTGTGGTTTGGGTCCGGCGCCGCT
>JAQWFM010000085.1 GCA_028704415.1 Oscillospiraceae bacterium
GTTCCAGCCGGCCGGCCAGACGCTATACCGCCCAGGCTGCTGTATACAAAAATCGGCGGCCCCTGTGGCTGTTTTTACTGCCAGCCTTCACTTTTATGGGCATTTATCTTTTTTATCCCTTTTTCCGTAATATTGCTGACAGCTTTCAGGTTATTGAAGGGCTGGGTATGCCGGCCAAAGGCCTGAATGATCCCTGGTACCTGAACTACAGCAAAATGCTGACGGATCCGGTCATGCGCACTGCTGTCCTCAACACTTTGCTGCTGATGCTGTGCACCATTATTTTCCAGGTCGGTATGGCCCTGCTGCTGGCCCTGCTGGTAGACCGGGCCGGGCGCGGGGCAGGCTTTTTCAGGACCGTATATTTTTTCCCGATTGTCATTTCCGCCACAGCGCTGGGCCTGTTGTTTAATCTGATCTTTTTATATGACGGCGGTATGCTTAACCAGCTGCTGCAGAATCTGGGCTGGACCAGCAAAAATATAGACTGGAAAGGGGAAAAGTTCTGGTTTTTCACGATGACACTGCCGGTTATGTGGCAGTATGTCGGCTACTATTTTGTTATTATCCTCACCGGCCTGAACAACATTCCCGCGGAGCTTTATGAGGCCGCCGCTATTGATGGCGCCGGGCCGTGGCAGCTGGTGCGGTATATCAAATGGCCACTGCTGCATAACACCCTGTGCACCTGCCTGACGCTGGCCATTACCGGCGCGCTGAAAGTCTTTGATCTGCCCTGGACCATGATGCCAAATGGTATGCCGCTGGATAAATCCTGGCTGACGGGTACCTATATGTATAAGCAGACCATGCTGGCGAAGGACGTGGACTATGCCGGTGCGATTGGGGTGTTTATTGTACTGCTGGGCGTTCTGCTCAGTCAGCTGTCCCAGCGGATTTTCCGTGAGCGGGATGAGTGAGGAGGGAAGAGCCAATATGCGCAGCAACAAAATAAAGAATGAGCGGGCCCGGACAGAAGCGGCGCGCGGCGGCAAAACGGCTGTCAGTCCCGGACAGATGGTCAGTTATCTGGTTCTGATTGTCTGGGCGCTTACCACCATTTACCCGTTTATCTGGGTCACTTTGAATTCCTTTAAACCAAAGGGACAGATAGTGTCCTCGTCCTTTTCCTTGCCGATCGGCGCTTCCTTTACCCTGGACAACTACAAGCTGGCTTTTCAGCGGGTGGACGTGGGCCTGGCCTATCGCAACAGCCTAGTAATCAGTGGCTGCGTGACCGTACTGGTGGTAATCCTGGCCGGCCTGGCTGCTTATGGTCTGGTCCGCTATGTCTTCCCCGGCCGCCAATGGCTGCGGAATCTGGTGGTTGCCGCCATGATGTTCCCGGTTTTTGCTACCATCATTCCCGTTTTTGGCATGGAAAGCGCCTGGGGGATCACGAACACCGACAGCATGCTGCTGACCTGGCTGTCCATCATTTTGCCGCAGGTGGCCGGCAATCTTTCCTTCGCCATCATTGTGCTGATGGGTTATATCCGCAGTCTGCCGGTTGATCTGGAGGAAGCCGCGTTTCTGGAAGGCTACGGCGCCATCCGCATCTTTTTCAAAATTATTTTGCCGCTGGCCCGGCCCAGCTTTGCGACCGTGGCGATTTTTGTCTTTTTGTGGAGTTACAATGACCTGTTTACGCAGATGTTCTTTTTGCGCTATAAGGAGACCTTTACCATCACCCGCCTGTTGAATGAAATCTCCAGCCAGGCCGGTACCAATTACGGACTGATGGCAGCCGCGGTCGTGATGGCGGTGATTCCGGTGTTAATTGTCTATGTTATACTGCAGAAAAATATTATCAAAGGACTGACGGCCGGCGCGCTGAAAGGCTGAAGCGGGAGCAGGTCCGGCGGCCGGTCAGGGGGTGGAGAGCAGTAACACGATGTATAAGGTTATCATTGTAGATGATGAAGAGCCGATTGTGCGGGGCCTTACTCAACTGCTGCCCTGGGAGAGCAATGGCTGCCAGGTAGCAGGGACCGCGGCGGACGGGCGCCAGGCGCTGGAGCTGATCCGGCGGGAAAAGCCGGATATTCTGTTTACGGATATTGCTATGCCGGGGATGGATGGCCTGAGCCTGATTGCGGCCCTGCGCAGTGAGTTCCCGGAACTGCAGATTGCCATTCTCAGCGGTTATCCGCAGTTTTCCTTTGCGCAGCGGGCGATAGAGTTAGGTGTTTCAGGTTACATCATTAAACCCAGCCGCATGAGTGAGCTGGAGGCGGTACTGCAAAAAATGGTGGGACAGCTGAAACAGCTGGAGGCAGCTGGTCAGCCGGCGGCGCAGGCGGTGACCGGCGCTGCTGACCATACTCCGGCAGCCGGACCGCGGCAGGTGGCTGCCAGCCGGGAGCAGGGGACTGAGCCTGAGACCGCGCCGCCGGACCCCGCGGCAGAGGCCAGCAACTTTGTTCTGAGCCAGGCCCGCGCCTATATGGCGCAGCATTATGCCGAACGGCTCACGCTGCCGGAGGTGGCCGCGGCGGTTTATGTCAGCCAATGGCATTTATCCAAACTGATTTCGCGCTATACCGGCCAGAGCTTTTACGATCTGCTTAACCGGATTCGCCTTAAAGAGGCCTGCCGCCTGCTGGCCGACCCGTCCCTCAGTATTGCTGAGGTGGGGGAACGGGTGGGCTTTGCTGACGCAGCGCATTTTTCTAAAATCTTCAAAAAATATCAGCAAATCAGCGCCAACACCTATCGTAACCAGCTGCAGCATTAAGCTCAACCCTTGCCGCCTCGCTCCCGGTGCCGCCCCGGCTGAGCGCTGGCTTCAGACTTGCCAGCGATCCCGGTAGGCGATAAATTGCTGCCAGTCATAGCGGCTTAAATAGTGGGTGCCCCGGCGCAGATGATAGCCTACCCGGCCGTCGTGGCAGGCCTGTTCCGGTTTTGGCCGCGCCGGCAGGGTGTGTCGGGGATCATCCGCGCCGTATAAGCTGTAGACGGGGCCGGCTGCTAAAACGCTCTGATATTCAGCTATCGGATCGGCCCATATATCTTCTGTGGCGCTGGCAATATATAAGCGCCTGGGTGCAACTGAAGCCAGCAGCTGGTGCTGATCAAAGGGCAGCCGGTCTTCCTGACCGGCGTACTGATAAAACCGTTCACAGAACCAGCCGTGGATTTCAGGGCGGGCCAGATCCGCGATGCTCTCACCCCGTTTACCCCGGAACAAGGCTGCGCCGCCGGCTCCGGAGTCATTGGCGATGATCAGACTGTAGCCGGGTTCAGTTACACCGGCCCATAAAGCGGTTTTGCCCAGGCGCGAATGCCCGCAAATAGCGGCCCGGTCCGGGTTCAGGCCCAGGTGGCCGGGAAGCCTGCAAACCGCGCGATAAATCTGGTTGGCGGCAAAGGCCCATAAGGCTAGCTTGCCGCGGCCGATATCCGGCTGCCGGGGCAGCAGGCGCCCCAGTCCGGCACTGTCGGTGTCAGGGCTGTCCGGGATAACGTCCTGATAATATAAGCTGATAAAACCATAGCCTGAATCCAGGATTTCCTCCGCCGGACCATCGCAGGGCGCATCGGTAAAGGCCAGGTACATAAACCAGGGCGCGGCGTCCTGCGCCTGGGGACGGACCGCGGTAAACGGCAGACTATATTCCAGCTTGCCGGTTCTGAAACGCAGGATCGCGTCCTGACTGCGGGCCTTGCCGCCAAAGCTATCATATTGCTCCGGCAACAGCTTTAGATCAGTCTCCAGCGGCACCGGGGGGAGGCGGCCATAAAGCTGATCCTGAAATATATCCAATAGTTGCGGGCGCCAGGCTTCCCAAGCGGACTTGCTGTCCAGGCAACCCGGCGGCCCCAGGGGCGGCAAGGCCACGGCGGCAGGCCATTCAGTGAAAAAATCCAGCAGCTCCGGGTATAGCAGTGTCTGGTGGACTACATAGCTGCTGTGATCCGCGCCGGGAATGATCTTAAGCCGGGCATCAGGCAGAGCCCGGGCCAGCTGAATAAAGGTTTCCGGTTTAAAAATATCGTGCTCGGCCGCGATGACTAAGGTGGGGACCGTAACCTGCTGTACCTGGCTTAAGGAAAGATCTGGCTCCTGCAGCATCAGCCGCAGCAAGGGATCCCCGTTCTGCGCATAATCATTTTGAAGAGCGGCCAGGTTTTCCGCTGTGAAGTCCGCCGGTGACAGATTTACGCCCATCAGTGCCAGTCGACGCAGGCAGTCCGGATGCCGCAAGGCCAGCAGCAGGCCCAGAATGGCGCCGTCACTGAACCCGGCTAAATATACCGGCGCCAGCTGCAGCTGATATATAAAGGCGCTGACGTCCCGGGCCATGAGCTCATAGCTCAGATCGGCCGGGTTGCCGCTGCTTTGACCGTGAGCCCGGCTGTCCAGGGCATAGACAGTAAACTGTGCCTGCAGCTTCTGACTGAGCTCATCAAAGATATGATGATCTTCGCCATTGCCGTGCAGTAACAGCAGGGGCGGGCCGCTCCCGGCTTGCTCATAAGCCAGATCAATGTGGTTAACCTGGATTTGCATGTCGTACCTCCTGAATAACTGTACTGCTCTTATTAAAGCACACAAAGACCTCGGCGGAGCTGTCCTGGTCAGAGCCTGGAGCGGATCCGCCCACTAAAAAACCGGCATCAGCCCCTGTAAGGGCTGATACCGGTTCTGCTTCAGCTGTGCTGCTTCAGTACAGTACCATTACGCGCTGATCTTCTTAACCCAGGCGGTGAAAGCCTGCATAAAATTAGCCAGGACTTCGCGGGTCTTTTCATTTGTCACCTTGCCGTTTTCGTCCAGATATTGGGTGACATTGCCAATATAAGCTTCCGGCTGCTGCATAATGGCAACATTCAGGAAAACCATGGGCTGACGCAGATGATGGTTAGCGCCAAAAGCGCCGGTACCGCCGGGGGTCACACTGATAATAGCGCCGGGCTTGCCATTCCACTGATTCGCGCCGTAAGGACGGGAACCGACATCCAGGGCGTTTTTAATCGCCGCGGGGACGGAACGATTGTATTCAGGGGTTACAAACAGGTAGCCGTCCAGTTCGCCGATTTGCTGACGGAAGCGGCTCCAGGCTGCCGGTACCTGACCTTCCGCGTCCAGGTCTTCGTTATACAGGGGCAGATCACCGATTTCGATAAATTCATAGCTGTAGTCTGCCGGGGCCAGCTCAACCGCGGCTTTGGCTATAGAACGGGAAAAAGAACCCTTGCGTAAGCTGCCTACAATAACACCGATTTTCTTGTTCATAAATATCTCCTTTTTGCGGATCTTTACGCCCGTCCGCCAGGCTTAATGAATATATCTTTGATCGGTGCCGGTTCAGGCCTGGTCAGCCGGGAACGGGCGCCGGAATCAACTAAGTTGGCTGTATTATCTTTTACCAGCCTGAAATCAGCCTGAACTCACTCAGTCTGAAACGGTAAAGCGGCCTTGCTTAATAGTGGGACGCTCCAGTTCATCCAGAACCGCGACGGCCAGGGTCTGGTTGGTCACGTGGGATTTGCCGTCCGCGGCAGTCAGCAGATGATCCCGGCCGACCTTGGGCTCATGGCGGGGCCCCGGACTAAACTCGGCGCTGGGGGATACCCCGACCCAATTGACGTTATCAACCCCGCGAAGGAAGGCCAGTTCCTTTAACTGAGCCTCCGGCGTGGCAATCCAGCTGGCTGCCTCCGGCAGCTGCTTCAGGGTTTCCACAAAAGGTCGCTCCTGCTGGTCCAGCAGACTGCCGGCGCCCAGGATAAAGAGCAAGCGGGGCCGCTCAGTTTCACGCAGCAGAGAGACCAGATGCGCGGCCAGATCTACCTGACGGTAGGCCCGGGCAGGCGGGGCACTGAAAGCGTCTATCACGACGTCCGCAGCCGCCAGATCTGCCCGGCTCAGGTCAAAGGCATCCCGGGGCAGGATATCCGCCTGTTCACCTAACGTTTTACGGGCCCGGGCCTCATCACGGACGATGGCAGTTACCTGGTGCCCGCGCTTCAGCGCTTCCTGATAGATCGCGGAACCGGCCATACCGCTGGCGCCTATGAGATAGATATGCATGCTATTGCTCCTTTCTGCTGAGCTGTTCCCCGCGGTGGAAGCGGCGGCCTGATACTGCCGGACCGAAGCCGGGAAGCGTTGAATGACGTCCTGCAGGCTGATCCGCGCCAGACTGTGCCGCAGATCCTGCTGCAGGTCGCTGTATACCGAGGCCAGAATTTGGTTGATGCCAGCTCCGACCGGGCACTGCGGGTTAGTGGCGAGGTGCTGATCAAAAAGAGGGGTTTCCGGTTCCACGGCCTGAAAAACATCCAGCATACGGATTTTTTCAGGCGGACGTCCCAGGCCCTGAGCACCAAGCTTGGTCTGGGTCCGCAGCAAGCCGGCTCGTTTGAGCGAGCTCATGAGACGGCGGACCAGCGCGGGATTGGTGCCGATGCTGGAGGCGATGTATTCAGAGGTAATCGGACAGGGCTCCAGAGCAACCAGGCTCAATATATGAAGGCTGACAGATAACTTTGATGAATACATGGCCGAACTCCTTTCTTTTGTAACCATTATAGTTACAAAACTGCGGACTTTTCGCCTCTTAGGTTACCGTTTAGGGCCAAAAGAAAGTTTATCCGGGCAAAAGCAGCCTGCCCGAAAGCCTCAGCTTATAAGAACTGTTCTGCAGCCAAAGCCTTGTTGTCTAATCTGCCCAAAATTTTCGCTTAAATATTTACAGAATTCACAAATCGTGTGCTAAGCGTCAAAAACATAGCTTAAATTCAGGATTTCTATTGACAGAGTAACTAAGAGCTTATAAAATTAAAGTACAGGAAACGTTTCCGGAAGCGATACCGGAAACGTTAAAGAAAAGATTGAAGGAAAATACTGCTGGAGCAAACGCACTTGCCAGGCAGAGCGGAGACGTGGGTATGACGATAAAAGATATTGCTGAAAAGGCCGGTTGCGCTATTTCAACCGTATCCCGGGCCTTAAATGATCACCCGGATGTTTCTGAAGAAACTAAACAAAAAATCCGCGCCATTGTGGATGAGTGCGGTTTTATCCCTAACAGCAACGCGCGTCAGCTGAAAGCGCTGCAGCGCAAAAGCATCTGTATCCTGGTCAAGGGCAGTGCCAACCTGTTTTTTGAGGGGATTATTGAGCGGATGCAATCCCAGATTACCCTGGAGGGCTATGCGGCGGAAGTGCATTACTTGGATGAAACTGAAAATGAAGTCCGCTTCGCGCAGCGCCTGGTACGGGAGCAAAAACCCGCGGGCCTCATTTTTATGGGCGGCAACCGCGATTATTTTGAGGAGAATTTTTCGGCTATTCACACCCCGGCTGTGCTGGTTTCTTCGCTGTTTCCGGATTTTCATTACGATAATTTATCTCAGGTGGGGGTGGATGACTACGCGGCCGGCGCAGAGGTCTGCCGCTATTTACTGGACCGCGGGCACCGGGAGCTGGGCCTCATTGGCGGCGACCTAGAAGTATCCTATGTCAGCCGGCGGCGCTTCAGCGGCTTTCATGACGAATATCAAAAAACTACCGGTCAGGTGTTAGCAGGTAACTGTTACCAGCCGGCCAATTTTAACGCTGCCAGCGGATACCAGGCAATGCTTAAACTGCTGGAGACAAGACCCGCCACCACGGCTGTTTTTTGCCTGGCGGATTTAATTGCCCTGGGGGCGATGCGGGCGGCACATGAAAAGAACCGGCGGATCCCAGAGGATTTATCTGTCATTGGCTTTGACGGCATTCCCTTGACTCATTACTTTATTCCCAGTCTGGTCAGTCTGCGGCAACCGCAAAAGGAAATGGCCGGACACAGTGTGTCCTTGCTGCTGAGGCAGATAGAACACGCGGATAAGGGGGCCCAGCTGATCTTGCCAACTGATATGACGCAGGGAGAAAGCGTCAGACCTCGCTAGCCTGTAAACCGTCAAGCAGGCGGTTTATATATATAGGAGAAGGAGTAATGGATATGAAGAAAGTACTTGCAAGCCTGTTGGCAGCGGCTATGACCCTGCCCCTGGCGGCTTGTGCCTCAGGAACAGGCACGACCGCGACCACGGCCGCCGGCAGCAGCGCCGTCACCACGACGGCCGCCGAAACCAAGGAGAGTGTCGGCACGACAGCGGCAGCAGAATCAGAAACGCAGGCAACGACGACCAAAGCCAGTGAAACAGCTGGCGGCGGATCAGTTTATTACCTGAATTTCAAACCGGAACAGGCGGATCAATGGGTAGCACTGGCCGCCAAGTATACGGAAGAAACCGGGGTGGAGGTCAGTGTGGTAACG
>JAQWFM010000086.1 GCA_028704415.1 Oscillospiraceae bacterium
CCCGCCCCGCAGGCCCGGCAGCCACTGCCCCGCAGGCCCGGGAACCGGCCCCGGAGCAGCTGTGCTCCCCGCAGGACGGGCTGGCTACCGCCGGCTTTGTCTGCATTGCCGGCCGCCCTAACGCCGGCAAGTCCACATTGCTTAACCGCCTGGCGGGCCTGCCCCTGGCCATCACTTCGCCGCGCGCCCAGACGACCAGACAAAATATTCGCTTAATTGTAAACCGTCCCCACAGTCAGCTGGTGTTTTTGGATACACCTGGTTTACATAAACCGGATACAAAACTTGGCGAACGGATGATGGAGGCAAGTTTAGCCGCCGCCCGTGAAGCAGATGCATTATTACTCCTGCTGGATTGCCGTCAGGATAAACTGACAGCGGAAGAGTCAGCTATCCTGGAGCAAGCCCGGCAAAAACACAAGCCGCTGATTATAGCGCTTAACAAGACGGATAAAGCCAAACCGGAAGAAATACTGTCACACAGTCAGCTCTTCTATGACCTGCTGCAGCCCCAGGCGCCGATTGTACCGCTTTCCGCGATCAGTGGAGCAGGAGTGGAGGATCTGCTGACAGAGTTGGAACGCCTGCTGCCGGCAGGCGCCCCGCTCTATGCCCCGGAGGATTACACCGACCAGACCGAACGGCAAATGGCGGCCGAGCTTCTGCGGCAGGAAATATTGCTGCGTACCCGGGATGAAATCCCTCACGGCACCGCGGTCCTGATTGACCGATTTGAGGAGCTGGACCGGCAGAATATGCCGGTGACTGATCCGGATGAGCGTAGTCTGGTCAGGATACAAGCCGAAATCTTCTGTGATAAAAACAGTCACAAGGGTATTATCATTGGTAAAAATGGCAGCCTGTTGAAAATGATCAATCAGAATGCCCGCCAAAAAATGGAAACGCTGCTGGGTTGCAAAGTTTATTTACAAACCTTTGTCAAAGCCCGGCCGGGTTGGCGCGATCAGCCACTACTGCTTAATCAGCTGGGTTACAAACAAACTAAGTCCTGAAAGACGCATCCGGCGGCCAGCCGGCCTGCTTCAGACAAGAAGGGAGCATATGGCACAGTCAGCAAATCAGATCGGTACCCGGGCCGTCATCCTCAAAACCAATGACTTTGGAGATACGGACCGCTATCTGACTTTACTTAGTCCGGATCTTGGCCTCATTGAAGTACTGGCCAAGGGCGTTCGTTCCCTGAAAGGTAAGCGGCGTCAGCCCAGTGACTTTCTGACTTTGGCAGATTTTGAACTTTTTTACTACCGGGGACGTTACCGGCTTAATCAAAGCAGGCTGGTATATGCCTTCCTGCCGTTACGGCTGGATCTGGTCAGATTAACCTGCGCAGCGCATCTGGCCGAGCTCCTTGGTGATCTGACCACGGACGCGGAACAAGCCGCGGCGGTCTATGAATTATTCTTACGCTTTTGCTATGCGCTGGAAAAGAATCAGCAGAACCCGTTGCTCTATGTCCATGCGGCCGAGGTTAAGCTGATGCAGCTGGCCGGCTTTGGCCCGGACTGGCAGCATTGTATTGACTGCCAGCATCAGTTGTCACCAACTGAGGGAGCCTGGTTTAGTTTTCCCCAAATGGGCCTGCTTTGCGCAGCTCACGCTGCCACCGCCGGACTTCAGCCGCTTAAGCCCGGGCCTGCCGCCGGCTCCCAGACCGGCCGGGCCGCCGGCCAAAACCTGAGCGCGGCAGATCTGCGGGCACTGCGCTACTTTTCTGAAGCCCAACTGCCCGCGCTGTTTAACTTTCAGGCGGATGCGGCGGTTAAAACCGATCTTGATCAGTTTATGCCCGATTATTTAAGCTGGAATCTGGATAAACAGTATCATCATTTAGAGATGCTGGATAAACTGGACTTTAACTCTTTTAGCGATTCACAATAAACCGGTTGCCAGTGGGCCGGGAACAGCTGGCGGTAGTCCGGCCTGGCATAGCGCTCATCAATCAGCAAAAGCAGGCCCTGGTCAGTCTCACTGCGGATTAAGCGCCCGGCGGCCTGCAGTACTTTGTTGAAGCCAGGATATAAGTAGGCGTATTGAAAGCCATTATGGCTTTTTTCTTCATAATACTGGCGCAGGATTTCCCGCTCCGGCCCCAGCTGAGGCAAACCTACGCCTACAATTAAAACCCCCTTCAGCCGCTCACCCAGCAGATCAATCCCTTCGCTGAAGCTGCCGCCCATCACCGCCACCCCGACTGTGTAGGCGCCGTTGACTGGAGGTTGGTCAAAAGCTGCCAGAAAGGCCTGGCGGCCAGCTTCATTCATGGTGGGCTTTTGCAGCAGAACGGTGGCGGCCACCCGCTGCAGCAGCGGCGTCAGCAGTGGCTGCAGCTGGGCCAGATAGGCATAGGAGGGAAAGAAAATCAGGCAGTTTCCTTTGGCGGCCTTTACCCCCAGGCCCAGCGCCTGTACGACAGCCAGCGCTGAAGCGCGTCGTTCCAGATAAGTGGTGTTAATGCCCGAAGCAATCAGCAGCTTTAGATTCTCTGGCGGGAAGGGCGACGGCAGATCCAGACTGTCCGCCCGGTCATCCCGGGCCAGCCCGCAGAAAACCTGATTATAATAGCTCAGGGGCGTTAAGGTGGCGGAAAAGAAAACGGCCGCGTGCTGATTGCGGAAAATCCGGATGAGCTTATCCGACACATCCAGGCAGCGCAGCTGTAAGGTCAGCTGGCCGTGGCTGGCTCTGGCATATACGCAGTAGGAAGCAGACCAGAACTCCCCGGAGACTCGCAGGAAAAACAAAGCCTGAAGATATAAATCCAACACCGGTCGTTTAGCTTCCAGGTCATCAATATCCTGCAGCCATTCCCTGCAGCTGCTGACAAACCGGCCCAGCAGCTGCAGGAAATGCCGGGGCTTTTGGGTCAAAGCCTCAAAGGCGGGGGCAGACATGGCCTGCCCTTCCGTGAGGCCTTTTTCAACTGCTGACCAGGCCGCCCGCGGCGCTTGGTTACGGCTGCCTTCAGATTTTAGCAACGCGTCCCGCAGGCGGGTCAGATAGGCCTGCAGCGGCGCCAGCACCGGCAGCGCCTGCGGCAGGAACTTTTGCAGGCTGACGGCCGCCTGCATAAGCTTTGTTTCCTCAAATACCGCGCTGTACATATCTAGTGCCCGCTCCGCCAGATTATGCGCTTCATCTACCAACAGCGCATGATGCTGCTGACAGCTGCTGCCAAAAAAACGCTCCAATCTGACTCTTGGATCAAACACATAGTTATAGTCCCCGATAATCACATCGCAATAGGTAGCCAGATCTAATTGCAGCTCAAAGGGGCAAACCTGATGCTTACGGCCCAGCTCGCGGCATAAAGCAGGGTCAACCGCTTCGGCCGCCAATCCCTCATCCAGTGCCGCTCCCACTTGCTGATAGTAATTGCGGGCATAAGGACATAGCTGGGTGTCGCAAAAACACTCCGGACAAATACAGATCTTTTCTTTCGCCTGCAGCGCGACCGAGCGCAGTAGCAGGCCATGTTCGCGCAATAGCTGCAGCGTATCGCGGGCCACAGTCTGGGTTGCGCTTTTGGCGGTTAAGTAAAAGATCTGATCAACCGTGCCGGCGCCCAGGACCTTGATGGCCGGATAAAGCGCAGACAGCGTCTTGCCGGTTCCCGTAGGCGCCTGGACCAGTAAAGGGGTCCTGGTGGCTAAGTGCCGCAGGACCATCGTCATAAAGGTTTTTTGCCCCTCCCTCAATTGGGGAAACGGAAAGCGCAGCGCTTTGATACTGGCCTGGCGGAGCCGATGATAACGGGCCTGGTTTTGGGCAAAAAGCAGATAAGCCTGGCAGGTTTCAGCAAACCAGGCAGCCAGCTGCGTCCAGCTTTCCTCCCGGGTCAGAATGCGGCAGCTCAGATCTTCACTGGAAACATAGGCCAGACTGTAGCGGATAGGCTGCCGGCGGTAGGCTTGCGGGTCAAACGTTTGCATGGAGGCCAGGCGGCTGAGCCCAGCCTGGGCCTTGAGTCCCAGCATATAGGCATATAATCTGGCCTGCGCCCAGTGCAGGGTTTCGCCCTTGAACTGACTGTCCTCTACCGGCCCGGCCACGGTCTTTACTTCCATTATTGAAGCCGCCTGCGGCTGCCCTTCAGGAATGAGAAGCAAGTCTGCCCGGCCGCGGATCTGCAACACTAAATCAGGGCTGACCCACTCTGCTTCAAGCGAAATTTCTTCTTCTGGCTGGCTGCTGCCGGCCTTTTGGCGAAGCGCCCGGTAAAAAGACTGATGAGTCTGCGTCCCAATCTGGCCGGTCAAACCGCTGTAGGTGGCGAAGCTTAAACCGCCATCCCGGTGCACAAATGCCACCAGATTGCGGGCAGATACGGACAAAACCGCTGCGGGTTGCCTGCCGGTCTGTTCAGTCATGAAGGGTATAGGTGAACTGACTGAAATCAGCCCAACCGCCAGGTTCAGAGCGGGAAAAACAAAACAAGGCAGCTCTGGCTCCCATAAAATGGTCCAGACGATAATAAAGCGTATGAACCGGCCCCAGACGCATCCACTGCCCTCGCAGATCCTGATAGGAAAAACGGCAGCTGTCAATACCTGGGCTAAAGTCTGCGCTTAGCCTCAGGCTGAGCGGCTTATCCGGCCAATTCAGACTGCCGGCTAAGGCTTCCGGCACCGCTGTGTCGCCATTAAGCTCAGCTTCATACTGCCAGTCTTCACGGCTGCGTCGCCTCAGTTCTATCTTAAGGCCGTGCTCATAGCAGGTCAGACCGATCCAGGCGTAGTCGCCCTGCAGCAGGCCTAAACCGGCTGAGTCACCTGGCCTGAGTGCCTGAGGGTCCACGGTGACGGTAACAACGGGCTTAGTGAGAAACAGCCGCTGGGTCAAGGTATTGCGGGCGGCTAAAAAACTGTTATCGCCCTGCCCCTGTGTTTTGATGCGATAGTGAGAGGGTCTGGCTGAAACCGACCAGAAGGCCGGGTCTGGGGTGTGGTTCCACTGCCAGAAAGGCTTCAGGCTCGTACTACCTTCAGGATATACAAAGTCGTCACTGCCATAAAGCTCAGCGGCCGGGTCTGAAGCTGTCATTGACAGATCCTGAGACAGCGCAAAGCCATGCGGCGCCTTTCCGTCTATACCCAGAACCGGAAAATCATTATCCCAGCTGACCGGCACCAGACAAGGCATCCGACCGGCCGCGCCGTGATCCTGAAACAGCAGGGCAAACCAGCGCCCGTCGGGGGTGTCAATGAGGCCACCCTGGGCCAGGCCGCAGTTATGGTAACCCAGATCATCATCAAAGACATCCTGACCATGAAATTCGCCATCCGGCCGGTCACTCACAAAGATTGCCTGGGTGCGGCGCTGCCTGCCCTGGCGCGGCCAGTGAATGAGCGAAACATAATACTTTCCTCTGATTTTTTGAAAGTGCGCTCCCTCATAGCCCAGCTTGAAATTATGGGGATCATCCTGAATAATAATCCGGTCCAGACCCTGCGGTTTAGGACCGCTGAGATCAGCTTTCAGCTCAGTCAGGTGAATATCTGTATTGCCATAAACCAGATACACGCGCCCGTCGTCGTCAAAAAGCAAGGAGCAATCATGGTAAAAGCCCGGGAGAATGGTTTTATGCCAGGGACCGGAAATTTGGCTGGCGGAAAATAAGTAAGTCTGGTGGGTGTCATTAGCCACAAAAATAACGTAAAACCGGCCCTGATGATATCTCAGCGTGGCTGCCCACATTCCCTGACCATAAATATTCTGGCCGTTTTGCAGACACTGGGCTGGGGTCAGGTCCAGCCGGTCAAAAACCGTGCCAGCGTATGACCAACGCAGTAAATCTCGCGAGTGCAGAATCACCCCGCCCGGAAACATGTGCATGGTAGTACTGATGAGATAATAATCATTTTCGACCCGGATAACTTCCGGATCAGGAAAATCTGCCGGTATAATCGGATTGCTGATATGTACTTGATCCTCCACGATATCCTCCTGGTAAAAGTCTGAGGTATTCAGGTATATACTTCTTAGTCAGTTCCTATTATAGGCAGTATAGCCTGAGCTGACCAGCGAATCAGTAGCTAAAACTGACTAATTATTGTCATCAGACCGGCTGAGCTAAGCTTATCTGTAGCGGGGATAGGCCGGTCCGCGGTGACGGTATCTGGTTAATCGCCAAGCCTTTGGACCTTAGAGCGCGTGGCGGTCCGGTCGGTTATGAACCGATGGCGTGCGAATCGGGATGGCTATGTTGCTTTAAGGTCGTGGAACAAGGATCACTAAGAACTTAAAGCATCACTTGAAACCATCCAGACAACGAGCAGTGGAATCATTTTTTGCAGGTCAGGTAGCGGATATAGCCGATTACCAGCATAACAACTGACAGGGCAAACCAGGCAAAACGGGTCAGCGGCAGATCGCTGGCAAGGTAATAGGCGTCCGTCATGTGAAACAGCAGCGCCTTGGTACGAAGCAGCTGATCGAAGGCCAGCAGAAGCAGCATGATGACGTTATACATAATGAGACTCAATCCCGCACGCCGGGTCAACATAATGAGTAAGAACGACAGGCTGATGGCAAAGCCGCTCACAATGAAGAGAAATATCCATTCAGGTATACCGGTTATGTAGATAGCACCTTCAGTTATCTTTTTGCCATATAGCAGATCGGCGATGACGGCACTTACCAAAGCTGCGGTCAGTAATCGCAGCAGACGACACCCAATGAAACGACTGTGATTGATTTTGCGGCTCTTGAGCAGTTCATAGGCAGAGGGTTCAAGATCCGTTCCCCAGATCAAGATGGGCAACTCCCCCCACAGGAGGGCTGCCAGAAATTCCTGCCCGAGAAGCATGCGGTAGTAACCTACGTCATTAATATTGAGGGCTTTCAGATGCTCAAACTGCAGAGCAAATCTCAACGTGTTCAGCACGATAAGCACCTCAGCCGCAAGAATTAAGCTGCAGGCTAAGGGATGCTGCCGAAAATCAGATCGCGACGAAAAGGAGGAGGGGGTCAATCCCAAATTCTGTGTAAACGCCAAACGGCGGCGTAAAACCAAGCAAATAATCTATTCGGCGGCAGCGGCTTGACCGGTACCGCCTTGTCTCCAAATTAGCGCCGGAAGGGACGGAAGTCAAGGGCGGCAAAGCCGTTTATCCTGCCCTTGACTTCCGGTTCCGGCGGCGCTACTCGGGCATCCGATCAGCAAAGAACAAGCTTATCTGGTCATGAATCACGCTCCAAGCCTGCCGCCGTCCGGTCCATTTTCGGGTGATATCCATCATGGCCAGATACAGCATTTTGAACAAGCTGTCATCCGTGGGAAATCCGGATTTAGACTTGGTGACCTTGCGCAACTGCCGGTTGAAGCCCTCAATCGTGTTCGTGGTATAGATCAGACGCCGGACCGCTTGGGGATATTTGAAATAGGTGCTGAGATTGGGCCAGTTCTCCCGCCAACCGAGGGGAATCCGGGGATAGTTTTTATCCCAGCGTGCTGCAAAAGCGTCCAGCGCGTTCAAAGCGGATGCTTCATCCACAGCAGCGTAGACAGCTTTCAGATCCGCCATCAGGGGCTTGAGATCTTTGTAGGAAACATATTGCCTGGAATTGCGTAGTTGATGGATGACGCAGTTTTGGACGTCTGTTTGGGGATAGACCGCTGCTATCGCTGCCGAGAAACCGGTCAAATCGTCCGTACAGGCGATCAAAATATCCTCCAGACCCCGGTTTTTAAGGCCGTTGAGAACGGTTCCCCAGAATTTGGCGCTTTCAGTTTCACCAACCCACAGGCGCCCAGAACGTCTTTCCTGCCGTCTAAATCCACGCCAATCGCGATATAGACGGCTTTTTCACCATCTGACCCTCGCTGCGGACGTGGTAATGGATGGCGTCCAGGAAAACCACCGCATAGACACTTTCCAGCGGCCGTTGCTGATCCTGATTTGATTCTTTTTCAGGACCTGTGGCTCAAACTCACCTTTGCGATCCCGGGGTACAGCTACCTCGACATCCCCAAAACTGGTGCGCAGCGTTTTGCTGCTGTGTCCGTTGCGGCTGTGGTCGGTATCCTTATTGCGGTAATCGTACTTGCTGTAGCCCAGTTCGTCGTCCAGTTCCGCATCCAGGCCGTTTTCCATGAATTCAGCTATCGTCTCTTTGAACAGGTTCTGGATGTCGTCCATGCTGTTGATCTCGCTGGTTTGCAGCAGCTCGCGTATTTTGGCGCGGCG
>JAQWFM010000087.1 GCA_028704415.1 Oscillospiraceae bacterium
CCTATCCCGTCCTGCTGCATGTCGCATTTCAAAAAAATATGTGCCTGTAACAGGACTGTTTGCTGTGCCCTTTTGGCCTTGGTTGCTGTGCTTGAGTCCATCATATCACAGGTCAGGCCCTTGTCCACCTTGGTTTTTCTCAGGCTGTTTGTGCCTGGGTTTGCTTGACTTTATCGCGCTTTTGAGTCTGTCTAACTTACGCTTGCTAATTTTGGCCCCGGTTGCATTTACTTTTTCATTTCAGCATGTCATGGCCTGAGCTTCCGCTTTCGACGTGCCAACGCATTGCTTCGCCGGATTCAGGCTTTGCTACCCCAGATGGCGCTGAAACGGCGCCTAAGACAGGTCTAGAGGAGCGGAGCGAGCACTTTCATCACATAACCTAAGACCAGCAAACCGCGGGATTTATCCAGGCGATTAGCCAGGGTCACTTCCCGGCACTCCCCCCGGCTGGCTATAAAGTCAGTTTCTGCCTGTTCTACCGCCGGATCATTAAACAATAGCGCCGCACATTCAAAATGGTGATACAGGCTGCGGTAGTCAAAATTAATCGTACCTACCACCGCCTTGCAACTATCACTAACCATAACCTTAGCATGAACAAAGCCCGGCGCGTACTCATAGATTCTGACCCCGGCGGTCAGCAGGCTCTTGTAGTGGGTTTTAGCCAGCGCGTAAGGGATAATTTTGTCCGGGATGCCCGGTAAAATAAGGATCACCTCCACCCCGCGGGCCGCCGCATACTTCAAGGCATTCTCCATCTCCTCATCCAGAATCAGATAGGGCGTCATGATGTGAACGTAAGTCTTCGCCTGATTTAGTAAATGCAGATAGACCCGCTTACCCGCTTCATAGTCATCCAGTGGGCAATCACCATAAGGAATAATAAAGCCGCTGTCAGGATAGCTGGCGGGGCTGGTGCAAATATACTGCTGCAGACTCCCTGCTGCGGAACTGCTGCCAGGGCGCTCGGGCAAATGCCACATCTGCAGGAACATCAGGGTAAAGCTCTGCACGGCTTCCCCGCGCACCATAATGCCGGTATCTTTCCAATAACCGTAGCGCACCACTTTGTTGATATATTCATCCGCCAGATTAAAACCGCCGGTAAAGGCAACCTCTCCATCAACCACGACAATTTTGCGGTGGTCCCGGTAGTTATAATGGGTGGACACCAGCGGTTGCAACGGGGCAAAAACCTGGCACTTAATATCCAGCGCCGCCAGTCTGCGGGGATAATCAGCCGGCAGGCGGTAAAACTCATTGGTGCCGTCATATAAGACCCGTACCTCCACGCCCGCCTTGGCTTTACGGGCCAGAATGTCCAGGATCTGCCCCCACATCTGGCCCTCATTGATAATAAAGTACTCGAGGAAAATAAACTGCCGGGCTTTTTCCAGCGCGTTAAGCATGGCGGCAAAATTTTCCTGTCCACTGGTATAATAGCGCGTCTGGCTGTGCCAGTAGACCGGATAATCGCCGGTCTGCCATAAATAGCGAGACAGACCGTAAACCTCCGGACTGCTTTGCTCCAACTTAGCACTGACCGCCGGATCCTGCGGCAGTTCGTGCCGGCTCACCCGGTGAATATAATCCAGCCGGCGGCGCAGCGCCCGGTGCCCGGCATCTGCTCTGGTGAACAGCAGCAGCAGGGTACCGCCAACCGGCGCCAGAGCTATAATCACCAGCCAGGTGATTTTGGCGTTGACATCCATCTGACAATTAACCAGATACAGCAGCATAACGAGCAGCAGAAGCGTCTGGCCGCCAAAGACATGCGGCAGGTAACCGGCAAACCAGTTGAACCCGGCAATCAGCAGCCCGATCTGCAGTAACAGCAGCAACAACACCAGCCCCAGACGACTAAAGATGCTGTGCAGTAAACCATTACGGCCTTTTTTTAGTAAATATAGCCTTCCGTTGCCACTGCCAGAACTCATTGCCCGCTCCTCTGAGATCATTATAAGGATTATCTTATCAAAATTGGGCAAAAAAATCCCCGGAGCTGATATCAGCTCCGGGGAATCCGGCGGCTCAGCTCCGCCGGTCATTCAAATCACTTAAGCTTCAGGCTTGGCTTCAACCGGAGCAGCCGTCTCAGTGGTTTCAGTCGTTGTCGCTGCCGGCTCTTCCTCAGCCGGTGCGCTGACCACGACAACCGGTTCTTCTTCATGAGATAAAACCCGGCAGCCCTCCGGCAGCTTAAGATCAGCCACGCGGTGAACATCACCGATCTCCATCCCGGTTACATCCACGGTCAGCTCCTGCGGCACCTTGTCCGCCTCAGCCTCAACCTCAACATCAGCCATAACCAGGCTGACTACGCCAACCTGCACCTTGTCCTCATTCAGGAGAACCACCGGCACCTGAACGCGAACCTTTTGCCCCTTGGTCAAAGCACGCAGTTCCACATTGAGCAGCTGGCCCTTCATAAAGTCACGGCTGACCTCCGCAAACATAACCTGCTGAGTCCGACCGTCCAGCTCAACATTAAAGACCGCGTTACGGCCCTTGGTGCGCAACAGGCTGTCCACCGTTTTGGCCTCCATTAAAATAGATACCGGTTTAAAGTCTTTGCCATAAACAGTGGCAGGAACCATGCCCTCACGACGCGCCTGCTTGGCAGCAGCTGTTCCGACCTTGCTGCGGGATTTTACACGAACGTTCATAAAACGACCTCTTTCTCCTTATCATAGCCACAGGAAACAATCTGTTTGTTTAGCTTGCAGTCAATTGAGTCTGCTTGCCTGACCTCTGGCTTCAAATGTATATTATATATAAATCCGTCCAATCTAGCCAGTGCAAATAAGCTAATTCAAATGCAAATTCTTTGCAAGCCCTTTGTGCCAGACTGCCTGAATCTGCTTTGGGACTTGAGTCTGAGCCTGCCGCTGGCCTAAAATACAGACAACATTAACAAGGGAGTGATCCGCATGAGCAAGGATAAAAAAAAGCCGGCCAAAACCAATGCCTCCCGGCTGCTGGACCGGTTAAGCATTTCGTATGAATTATATGAATATGACAGCAGCGGTGAATTTCATAATGGCGAAGAAGTCGCCGCTACGCTGGGGGTTGCGCCAGCCCAGGTTTTTAAGACCCTGGTAACAGTTTCTCCTCACGGAGAACACCGGGTCTGTGTCATTCCGGTGGCGGCCAACCTGGATTTAAAAAAGGCTGCGCGGCACTTTAGCGATAAGGATCTGCATATGCTGCCGCTGAAAGAGCTGACCGATGTGACCGGCTATATCAAGGGTGGCTGCTCGCCGCTGGGTATGAAAAAAGCATTTCCTACCGTCTTGGACCTAAGCTGTCTGAGTCAGGCAGAAATCTATGTCAGCGCCGGACGGCGGGGCCTGCAGCTTAAGCTTCAGCCCGCCGATTTGCTTAAAGCTGCGGCCGCGGATACGGCTGATATCACCGAGGATCCGGCCTGACGGCCAGTTGGCCTGGTTTTGCCGTTCCTTTGAGTTAAACGCCTCGGGCGCATATAGGTTCGCTGGAGCAGCCGTTAAAGCTCCGGGCCGCGCCCTACAAGCCGCAGCGCATGGCGCTTCCCTATACAGCTTGAGCCTGCGCCAGCAGTTTGAGCCTGCGCTGACAAATTCAGCTTTAAGCCGACAGCGGCCGGCACTTTGCTTTAAGCCAGGCTTGTTCCACTTCTCCTAAATGTGGGCTCAGGATCTCCCATACCGTGGCATGATATTGATTGAGCCAGTCAAGTTGCTGAGGCGTCAAACGACCAACCTCAATCAGGCTGGTATCATACGGGCAGTAGGTCAGTGCCTCAAAGGCCAGGTAGCGGCCGTACTCGGTTACTTCCTTTTCGACACAAAGCAGCTCATTTTCAATTCTCACTCCCAGGTTGCCTTCTTCATAATAGCCCGGTTCATCCGTAACCACCATTCCGGGACGGAAGGGCACATAATTGCTGGTCCTCAGGCTGTGCGGTCCTTCATGTACCCCGCCGATATAGCCTACGCCGTGCCCGGTTCCGCAGCGGTAATCCAGCCCGCGCTGCCAAAAAACCTGGCGGCTCATAATGTCCAGGTTAGCGCCGCTGCAGCCGGCGGGAAATACTGTCATGGCCATATTGATATGAGCTTCAAGGGTCAGGGTGTAATAGTCAATCTGCTCCGCGGTCGGTTCGCCAATGGCATAGGTGCGGGTAATATCCGTCGTGCCACAGTCATATTGACCGCCGCTGTCCACCAGCAGCATGGCACCCGGGCGCAGGTCAGCTGCCGTTTCCTTATGTGGCGCGTAGTGCATCATAGCCGCATTGGCACCATAAGCCGCTATGGTGTTAAAGCTGAGACCAATATTACCCGGGACAGCCCTGCGGCAATGATCCGCCAGCTCAGCCGCGTCAGCCTCAGTCAGGGTAGCGCCCTGATGCAGTTTGTTCTCCAGTGCCATCTGAAAGCGTACCATCGCCACCCCATCCAGGACATGCGCCCGGTGCAGGTTAGCAATCTCTTCCGGGCTTTTAACCGCCTTTAGCAGCTGAATGGGATCATCCGCTTCCACCAGGGTCAGCGCGGGATTTTGGCTGGCCAGCTTAAAGCAGGCATGATTGGTGGCGGCCGGGTCCAGCAAAAGAGCCTGTTGCCGGCGGCAGGCAGCCAGGTCCGTCATAACATCTGTATAGTCTTTAAGGCTGATTCCCTCCTGTTTCAGCTGCTGGCGGGCAGCGTCATTTACCCGGGTGGGATCAGTATATAGCGTACAGCCGTCAGGATTTACCCAGCAATAAGCTAACAAAAAGGGATTATAGGCAATATCCGCGGCTCTGAGATTGGTCAGCCAGGCTACATCGTCCAGGCGGGTGACCAGCATGCTGTTGCTGCCAAGCTCAGCCAGACGGTCCCGCAGCTGCCGGATTTTATCCCTGGCGCGAACGCCTGCCGCCACCGCCGGCAGCGGCCAGACCGGCGTAGCCGGGCGGTCCGGGCGGTCCGGCCACAGGCTGGCCGGGAACGGCAGATCCCGGACCCTGAGCCCCCGGGCCTGACCCGCGGCTTCAATAGACCGCACCATGCCCTGCGACACCACTTCGCCTTCCAGACCAATCAGAGCTGCAGGCGGCAATTGCTCCGCCAGATAGCGCTGCAGGCTGGGGATCCCAGGCTCACCCAGACGCATCAGTTTAATCCCGCTGCCGGCCAGCTGGCGCTCCGCCTGGATAAAATAGCGACCGTCGGTCCAAAGTGCGCTCTCCTGGGGCAAAACCACCAGATTGCCGGCGGAACCGCTGAAGCCGCTCATATAGGAGCGAGTCTGCCAGCGCTCCGGCAGATATTCACTCATGTGAGGATCACTGGACAGGATGACGTAGGCGCTGACCCCCTGTGCTTGCATAAATTCCCTCAGCTGCGCCAGTTTAGTCCTGGTGTTGGTTTGATGATTGGCCACTGATTCAGGTTTGATCATTTCTATCTCCTTTAGCTTCTGACCCGTTAACTAAAGGGCTAAACAGGTCCGCTTATCTTTCAGGCTTGATTATAGCCCTGCCACCGCTGATTTTCGGTGGCATTTGCAGGTTTAAACCTGCGAACGCGCTTTTGACTCAACTACAGGGCCATAAACTTCTGTCATCAGTATATCCTGGGCGTAGTCACCAAACTCATGCCCAAACAGATTCAGCCCCCCCACATGCTTTGCGTCATTTTTAACCCCTAAGCGCAGCCGCAGCAACCCGCCGCCTTGCAGATCCAGATCCGGCAGGGCCAGATCTGAGCAAATTTCGCCATTGAGCAGACTAGCCTGCCGGTTGATTTCCCATTGGCAAAGGTAGCCGTACTGCGTATTGCCCAGCCCCCACTCTGCCGGGGTAAGCAAGCCGCGCCGGTCACCGCAATCGGCCGGAGAGGTAAAGGTTCCCACTTCATGATCGTTAAGCCATAGCGTAATGTCAGACTGCCATTTACTATTAAAGCCCGGGGCTTCAGAACATAGCTCCATGCTGAACTGCAGGCGCTCCAGGGTTTGCTCCTTACGGTCCGGTAACGGAATATGATATTCAACATAGCCTTGCCGGAACCACAGCAGACCTGCCTGAATCCGCTCCGGATCCAGGAAGCAATAGGGATTATCAAAGCGTTCCAGCTGAATCAACAGGCCCTGCGCCCCATGACTCACAAAACCGCAGGAAGGCCTGGCCTCAAAAAGCTGATAATTGCCAATCAATATGGGGGTCTGATAACTTTGCCGGCGCTCAGACACCGGCGCCACGGCGGACAAATTCAGTGCCACGTCCTGATAAACCAGCGAACACAGTTTTTGAGAACCATTGCGGGCCGGGCGGAAATCAGCCAGGACCAGACCCGCGTCCTCCAGGACTTTGATATTGGTCGAAATGGTGGATAAGGGACAGTCCAGCTGTTGCGCCAGTTGCTGACAGCTAAGCGGTCCGTCAGTCTGAATGACCGTCAGGATATCCAGCCGTAGCCGGGTTGATAAAGCGTGGCAGATCCGAGCCAACGCATCGGGGTCGTTAATGGATAATCGGAGCATGCGGTTCTCCCTTCCTTGATAGCCCTGAGCCAGGCCATTACAAGTCATGCCTTAAAATGGGTTCAGGGGCTGCCGGTATGCATTGACAGCATCTTTCTTCTTTTCATATAATACATAAAAGATGTATTCGTTTCAATATATTTGAAGTGGTATGAAGGAGAGGTACAAAAAAGATGATTCATGAACAGGATTATCCCCGTCCCCAGCTGGTTCGCCCCGACTGGCAAAACCTGAACGGCGCCTGGCGCTTTGCCTTTGATGATGACAACCTGGGGGAAGCACAGGGCTGGTATGACGGCGCTCTGCCCGGCAGCCAGACCATCCGCGTGCCTTTCACCTATGAAACAGAGGCCAGCGGTATTGCAGATCAGACAGTCCATTGCTGTGTCTGGTATCAGCGCCAGTTCACGCTGACTGAGGCTGAAGCAGAGGCTGACCAACTGCTCTGGCTGCATTTTGAGGGCAGCGACTACACGACTCAGGTCTGGGTCAACGGTCAGCTGGCCGGCAGTCACCGCGGCGGGTACAGCCGTTTCAGCTTTGAAATCGCTAATCTGGTGCAGGCTGGTGATAACCGTCTGACCGTTAAGGTAAGCGACAGTTTATCCCGCAGTCAGCCGCGGGGTAAGCAGCGCTGGATAAAAGATAGTTTCGCCTGCTGGTATGTGCAGACCACCGGTTTGTGGAAAACTGTCTGGCTTGAGCCCACAGCGCGCCAGGCCATTGCCGGCTGTAAGCTGACCCCTGATCTGAGCCGCGGTCTGGTTCATGCTGAGGTAAGCTTAACCGGCCTGCCGGAGCTGGGCGATGAATCGACAGGTGACCTCTATCTTGATACCGCGGTCTTTTTTAATGAAACCTTAGTCTGCCGTCACAGTCTGGCGGTTTCCGGCTCACAGCTGAGCTTGGATCTGCCCCTGACCTCAACCGCGGCTTCCGTGTGGGGGATCCAGACCTGGACGCCTCAAAATCCAGCGCTTTACGACATTACCTTTACGCTTCGCAGTCAGGCAGGCGTGATAGACCAGGCAGCCAGCTATTTTGGCATGCGCGAAATCAGCATAGCCGACGGTCAGGTCCTGCTAAACGGCAGTCCGTTGTACCAGAGACTCATTCTGGACCAGGGCTACTGGGAAAATTCCGGGCTGACCCCGCCGGATGAAGCCGCATTAATCACGGATATTGAACGCATACAACAGCTGGGGTATAACGGTGTTCGCAAGCATCAAAAGGTCGAGGATGAGCGTTTTTTATATTGGTGTGATGTCAAGGGTTTGCTGGTCTGGAGTGAATTTCCCGCGGCTTATCAATTTAATGACGAGGCAGTAGACAATACCATCAGCGAATGGATGGCTATCGTCCGGCAAAATTACAACCATCCCTGCATCATCACCTGGACGCCCTTTAATGAATCCTGGGGCATCCCGGAGATTCGCAGCAGCCGGCCCCAGCAGCACTTCACTGAGGCGGTTTATCACCTCACCAAGGCCTTTGATCCCATGCGCCCGGTCATAGTCAATGACGGCTGGATTCATACTGTATCTGACATCATCACGCTGCACGACTATGAAGCCGAGGGACAGC
>JAQWFM010000026.1 GCA_028704415.1 Oscillospiraceae bacterium
GCGAAGTGATGGCCAGGGGCAGGCCCGCCAGGCGGTTAAGCAATGTGGACTTGCCGGCGTTAGGGCGGCCGGCAATGCAGACAAAGCCGGCGGTAGCCAGCCCGTCCTGCGGGGAGCACAGCTGCTGTGGGGCCGGTTCCCGGGCCTGCGGGGCAGTGGCTGCCCGGGCCTGCGGGGCGGGCTGAGGTTGCGGCGGTAGTGCTTCAAACAGGCCGCGGCCGTTATCCCGGGTCAAATTCAGTTTAGTCAGTGCCGTTTCACAAAGCTCGTTCATCTGTTGTTCATCCGGCTCTGTCTGATGGTCATAACCAGACAGATGCAGGCAGGCATGCGCCAGGAGATAGCAAAATTCCCGCTGCTCACTGTGACCATATTCGGCCGCCTGGGTCTTAACCCGTTCCGGATTGAGCAGGATGTCGCCTAAAAAAAACCAGCGTTGGCCGGGCTGAGGTTTCAGGGCAGCGCCGGTTTCCTCCCAGCCCTCATCGGTGGCCTGCTCAAAATCCCAGGGCTGCAACGGCTGCAGCAGTGAGCCATTGAGCAAATCATGCGCCGGAAAGGACAGGACATCCGTAGCCCGATCTATCCCCCGCTGCTCCAGGTTAATCTGCCGGATCTGCTCTGCCGGCAGCAGCATCAGATTGATAAACGGGTTAACCCCGTTTAACTGCGGATCAGAGGACACAGGCAGACTGGTCCAGATCGCCTCGGTCAGTGCTTCGCACTGAGGCAAAAGCTCAGCTGCCTGAGCTGGCGCTAATAATTGCTGCTGGTCGTTTAGGTTTATTTTCATCCGGATACTTTACCCTTTCATGGAACTGGCCTTGATACACCTGCACAAAGGCCTGAATGATTTGCTCTACTTCAGCAAAGGATAGGCCGGAATCTACCAGCTGATCCTGCTCGGTCTTAATCTTGACAATTTTTCTGGCCAGGGCTTCCATATCCGTCAGATTATTTGTTTTGGTGGATTTCATAGCCGCTTCCAGAGAGTCCGCCAACATGACAATGCCTGACTCTTTGCTGGTCGGTATGTGCCAGGGATAGCGAAAGTCATTGATGTCCGGCGGAGGCAAGCCTTGTTTTTCCGCATCTTCCTTAGCTTTATAATAAAAGGAAGCCTGCAGCGTATTGCCGTGATGTTCGGTAATGATGCGCTGGATGGCCAGCGGGAGGCGGAATTTTTTAGCCGTTTTCAGTCCCGCTGAGACATGGCCAAAAATATAGCGCACGCTTTCCTGCGGGCTGAGCTGGTCATGCGGGTTGTAGCCATGCTGATTTTCCGTGAACATTTCCGGATGCTCCAGCTTACCAACATCATGGTAATAACTGCCCACCCTGGCCAGCAAAGCGTCAGCGTTAATTGCCTCCGCCGCGGCCTCAGCTAAATTGGCGACCATCATGGAATGCTGATTAGTGCCCGGAGCTTCCAAAAACAGGCGGCGCAGTAAAGGCTGTCCCGGCTGAGCCAGCTGCAGTAACCGCATGGGGCTGACTGAGGATAAAAAGATCTCGTACAACGGCATAAGGCCAATAGCGGCCACGGCGGAAAGGCAACCGGTTAAGCCTGCAACCAGCGTATTCTGCAGTAAAGCCTGGGCACTGTTTTTTTGCAGCAGGCCGTAAGTAAAAGCTGCGGCGGCCGGAGTCAGGGAGGTTACGGCAATCAAAATGACCTGATTGGATTTTTTACGGCTAAGACCTGCGGCCACGGCTGTCGCCGCGACCCCAATGACAGCAGTGAACAGGTAGCGGCTGTCCAGATAGGTCATGGGCGCCACCGAGACTACCAGCAACATGCTGAAAAATAAACCTGCCTGTATCCCAAAGTGAATGGCAATAACAATAGCGGCATAATATACCGGCGCCATCAACGGATCCAGATCCACCAGATAGGCCGAAACCAACAGCGGCAGCAGCAAGGTGACCAGCAAAACGGCCTTATCTCCTCTAAGCATCAGCGTCCGGGGTTGTTCCACCCGGGTTATATAGAAGTGCGCCAGGCTGATCAAGAGTAAAATCAACAAAGCCAGGCCGCCCATATGGGACCAGTCAATTTGCCCGGTATCAATCAGATCCAGTTGTTGCAGCTGGTCGTAGAGCGTCTGGGTAATCACATCGCCGACATTTACGATCCTCGTGCCAGCCGGAATCATAGTGGGGTTAGCCATAACCCGGTCATATTCGGCTTGCCGTGCTGCGACCGTTGCGTCCTCATCATAGACTAAATTTGGTTTTAAGTATAAATTCAGTATGCGGCCAGCTATATCGTATTCATTCTGAAAATATTGGGCGGCGTTACTCAGACGGGTAACTTGTTCAGTAATCCCGCTGGATAAGGATGCTTGATCCTGGCCGTCGGCCATGAGACTGTCCGCTACGCTAAGCGTATCTTTTTTCAGGCTGTTATAGACACTGTCTTCCAGGGCCAGCAGCGATTTGGCATCAGCGGCTTCAATACTGATTTGCTGCTGCTCCTGCACCTGGTTGACCAGATCAGCCGCGGCCGTATTCAGCTGCGAGTCCGTATAGAAAGCCGTGATATTGGCCAGAATATAGTCGTCACTGTCCGTGGCTGCAGTCTGAGGGGTTACGCTTGCTGCAGGGGTTACGCTTGCAGGGGTTACGCTTGCAGGGGTCACGCCTGGCGTAACTGCCGTGCCGGCGGTCTGGTTAGCCGCAGCCTGCCGGCTGGCGGCCTGGCCGGCCTTAACCAATTCAAGGGTTTCTTGCTGCAGGTCAGACCTGACCGTCTCCGTGCTGCTGAAAAAGCCATCCAGGCGGTCCAGGGCTTCTGTTGATATGTCAGAAGACCGGGACATGATGCGGGAGGTAGCATTAGCGGCTTCCTCCGCGCGCTTTTGAGTCGCCTCAGCATCTTCCACCGCCTGGGTGGTCGTAATATCAAAAGTTGCGATGTCGCCTAAATTAACGCTATAGCGCAGCGGTCTGGAGCTGTAATACAGTAAAGATAATAAAACGACAAAGAGTAACGTATAGGCAACAGCAGTAGCCAGGCTAAGCCGGGGGCGGCGCAGCTGGAGTTTTCCCCCGGCCGAGGAGCCGCTTAGCCGGTCAGTACCTGCCGCTGCTGAATATTTTTGGGCTGCGGCCCGGACGGCCGCGCCCGGACCCCGGGGCGCAACTGAACGGCGGGTGTGATGATTTCTGTCCTCTGTCATTACCTGCTCCTTCCCCGGTCAAATAGCTCATACGCCCGGACAATCCGCTGCACCAGATCATTGCGCACCACATCTTCCGTGGTCAGCTCAACAAAAGCTATGCCCTCAACCTTGCCCAGAATTTTAGGGATTTCCTTTAATCCCGATTTTTTATCTTCAGGCAGATCTACCTGGGTCACATCGCCGGTAACGACTGCTTTGGAATGAAAGCCGATGCGGGTAAGGAACATTTTCATTTGTTCCTGAGTGGTGTTTTGAGCTTCATCAAGAATAATAAAGGAACTGTCCAGCGTCCTCCCCCGCATATACGCCAGCGGGGATACCTCAATCAATCCCTTTTCAAGATTATTGTGAAAGGTTTCCGCTCCCATCAGCTCCAGCATGGCGTCATACAGCGGGCGCATATACGGATCTACTTTGGTCTGCAGATCTCCGGGCAGGAACCCCAGTTTCTCGCCTGCCTCTACGGCAGGCCGGGTCAGAATGATGCGGGAGTACTGCCCGTCCCTGAAGGCTTGTACGGCCATGGCTACGGCTAAAAAGGTCTTGCCGGTGCCGGCCGGCCCAATCCCAAAGGTAATTTCACGTCCTGCTATTGCTTTGACATAGTTGCTCTGACCATTAGTCTTGGGGCGGATCGGGCGGCCTTTGGCCGTAACACACAAAACGTCCGGCGCATAAGCCAATACATTGGCGTATTCCCCGCTATCTGCCTGATTAGAAAGATACCTGACGGTCTGGCCGCTGACATCATGTCCGTGTTCACTCAAATCCAGCAGTTTTTGCAGGACGACTACAGCGGAATTCACTTTACTTTCATCCGCACCGCTGACTTCTATGCCCTGGGCTCCGGGTTCCACCACAACATCAAGCTGCCGCTCCAGGCCACTCACATTGCCGTTTAAACTGCCCAGCACCTCAGCCATGGATTGTAAATTGTTAACCATAACGGTTTTTTTCATTGGTTTACCTCGTTACTCCTGCATGAACTGTCTATCCCTATCATAGCAGATCCGGCTGCTTTTGCTGTGTCCTCCCGCCGTCTTTGCGCCGGTCCCCACAGCAGCGCTCAGGTAGCCCCGCGGCCGGCCTGCCGCTTAATCGGATTGAGTAATACTCATTTCTCCATAACGATAAGCCGGGCTGTCCGCGCTCAATGCCGGCAGCGTGACTGAATCCACATAATCAATCTGAACCCCTATCCCCCGCAGTAAATAATAATTAATGGTGGCCGACATCATATCGTAAGTGGACTGGATAACCTGACGGTCGCCAATGGCCCGTATGGTATAGATACCATTGCCGCTGCCTGCCACCGTTCCGTTAATGACTATATTGGTATTGGGCGGGGTTCCGGTGGTTTGAATTTCACTCATAGCCACCAGACGCTGACTGTTAATCGCGATCCCCTGCGCGCCGCCGGCCCGCAGCTGATTGACGATCGTAATCAGCATACTGCCATCGACTTTATTGTTCTGGCCATCCGTCACCGTGATCACCGCCCCGCTGCCCTGAACCTCTACCAGCCCCGCAAAAATCTCCAGCCGCTGAATTTCATCTCTCAGTTGCTGCACTCTGATATCCGTATTTTCCTGAGTATTCTGCAGCTCCCGCAAATTATTTTTTTGTTTTTCATTTTCTTCCGCCAAATCAGCGTTAGCTTCGCGAAGATCAGCTACCATCTCTTTTAGCTCATCCGCCGAAGCATTATTAATCAGGTCAGCCTGACGCCCCGTCTCAACATTTTTAAGCTGTAAAGCAATCAGCAGTCCGATCAGCAGGCAAATCAGCAGCAGCAGCACATTGAGCGCAATATGTTTCATTCGCTGTTTCATTCTGTCCTCACTTTCAGGCTGTTTACAGCTTCATCTATCAGGGCCTGATCATTAAAAGCAGGGATGACCAGTTCCGCGCTGGCTTCTATTTTGACTGTCTTGCCGCCCGCTTTCAGTTCCTTAAGGCGCGGGTTTTCATTCAGGCCGGCCAGCAATACAGCCTGGTCACCGGTTGCCGTGATGACAAAGGGTGCTGCCAGCTTGGTCCGGTTGACCAAAATAGTCGGGCCATTGCAAATCAATCGGCTGGTAGCAGTCAGTCTTTCGCCGTTTACGGCAATAGCCTGCGCCCCCAGTATTTTCAGGGCATTGACGGCATTGGCCACATCCTGATCATGAATGATATCCGCGGCCGTAGCGGTGCTGTAATCAATCCCTTCGGCATCGCTTAAGGTCAGCGTCACGCCCGCTCCCTTAACCTCTACCGTTCCAGCCATAACCCGGCTGAATGCCAATTGCTGCCCCAAATCCTGGTCGGCCTCCTGCAAGAGATCCTGATTGGCTAAAAACTGATCCTGCAGACTGGCCTCCTGCCGGGCCAGCTCCTGGGCTTCATTCAGCAGGCTCTGATACTGGTCCTGCTCCTGTTGCAGCTGGGTCTGCAGCTCCGTCAGGGGTGCCAGAACATCAGCCGCATCCTGAACCTGAGCGCGCAGGGTGTGAAAACGATTTACCAGGACCGCACTCAGGAGCAGAAGCAAAGCCGCCAGGAGATACTTGAAGGCCCGCTGCGAACGGCGCTCCCGCTGTTGCCGTTGTTCCGCTGTTTCCGGGCGTAAAGGCGGTTCTGAAACAGCCCGGCGCCGCGGCCGCCACCATTTGTACAGTCTAAACATCTCAGCCTCCTGCTCTCAGGCGCGCCAGCAGGTCCCTGAAGTCAGCCGGGGCTTCACAGGAGATATCAATCAGCTTGCCGCTAACCGGGTGAGTAAAACAAAGCCGGCAGGCAAATAAAGCCTGGCCCTGCAGGCCAAAGGTGTCCCGCCGGCCCCCATAAAGCGGGTCCCCCACCACGGGATGACCAATATAGCTCATATGAACCCTGATTTGATGCGTGCGGCCGGTTTCAAGCTGCAGCTGTAAATAACTGGCTGCCGTCAGATCCTCCAAGACTTCAAAATGCGTCACCGCCGGCCGGCCGCCGCTGACCACCGCCTGACGCTGGCGATTGGACGGATCGCGACCCAGCGGCAGATCCACCACCCCTTGTCGTTCCGCAAAATGGCCGTGCACAATGGCCTTATAGGTCCGCTTGATTTCCCGGCGCTGCAAGGCCGCGGCCAACTGGCGGTGAACCTCATTATTTTTTACCGCCAGCATCAGGCCGGCGGTATCCTTATCCAGCCGGTGCACAATCCCGGGACGGATAGCGCCGTTGATATCTGACAACTGAGAGCCGCAGTGAAACAGCAAGGCATTTACCAACGTCCCGCTGTGATGACCCGCAGCCGGATGGACCACCATGCCTTTAGGCTTATTTATCACCATAAGATAGTCATCTTCATAGCGGATATCCAGCGGGATATTTTCAGCCCGCTGATCTTCTGCCGGCGAAGTCGGCTCAGGAAGTTTGACCCATACGGTCATCCCCTCCGCGCATTTAGATCCGGGCCGCGCCAGCTTGCCGCCTACCCAGACCGCATCCTGCTGAAAAAGTTTGCCGACCTGTGACCTGGTCAGACGCGGCAGCAGCGATGTCAGGGCCACATCCAGGCGCTGGCCTCTATACGCTGGCCCTATCTGCAAACGGCTCAGGCCGGCGGTTAGATTCATAGCTCCTGCTGGCTCAGGCATGGTCCTGTTCATCTCCTTCGGTGGCCGGATGTTTTGCGGCAGCGGCGCGTCCTGGCTTAAACAGCTGCGCATGAGGTTTGGCCATCACCAGAATCAGTAGTATAACGGTCCCCACAACCAGCAATGAATCAGCGGCATTAAAGGTAGGAAACTGATAACTGCCAAAATGCGTATCCACAAAATCGATCACGCCGCCGCGCCATACCCGGTCGATCATATTACCAATGGTTCCGGCTGTTATTAAACTGAGCGCCAGCTTAACGCCAGTCTCCGCCGCCCGACTTAAAAGATACAAAAACAACAGCGAAGCCACAGCTGATAAGGCCGCCAGGGCATAGATACCCCAGGCGTGTTCCGCCAAAAAGCTCCAGGCCGCGCCGGTATTCACGCGATAAATAAAATACAAAAAGCCGGGGATCACTGTCACTACCCCATCCGGTTTCAAATGCTGCGCGGCCAATTTGGTCAGTTGATCCAAAATGACCCCTGCCGCCACAATCAGGTACCAGACCATATCCACACCTCCGAAATATCTGAATAAGGATCCTCAGCCAACGCACTGAGGCTGCCCTGGACCCGGCTGCTGATCATCAGCCCCTCCCGGGCTGATCCCAGCACAGTAAAAGGGGCATACGCCGTGAGCTGATCAAGTATACTTTGCAGCGTTGCATCATCCAGGGGGTCAGGCGAATATTGCCCTGCGTCCCGATAACGCTCCCAGTCTGACCAGGCCTGAGCAAATCCGGCACCCAGCGTCTCCTCAATTGCCGTATTTTCAGCGGCTTCACTAAGGTCAGTCTCCGCTGACGCCGCGGTGGTCAAAGCGGCAGTGCCTGACAAGTCAGCCACCGTCGATGCAGCAGGCGAGGGGGACACCGCGGTTACAGCCGGCAGTAAAGCGGTAAACAACGTCATCATATCGGGAGCCGGACTAGCGCTAAACTGGGTCTCAGCCAGTGCCAGGTCATAGTCTCCCTCGCTGATTGCCTTGGCATAATCGTCATCATTTAAAGCACTGACGCTGACAGGGATGCCGCAGGTTTCCAGATACGCGGCCAAAGTTTCGGCCAGCGGTTCCTTAGTAACCGAATCATTGCCCACAATCAGGCGAAGCTGCTCCTCTGATGCCAAATCCCGATTAATTATCAGGCTGGCAGTCGAAACAATATCCGCCTGCTGGCCCAGTCCGTTCAACGCGCTGAAAGCCTGCCTGAGGCTGTCGGTTCTGGCCAGCGGCCAATCTGAGACAAGATCCGCATTAAAGGGGTAGGGAAACAAAGCCAGCATATCCCCCAGATTACCGCTGCCGTCAGGCCAGGTGGTCTGCTGCAGCGCTTCAGTCTGGTACAGCAGCAATTGTTTAAGGGCGTAAAAAGCTTCATCCTGACTGAATAAGCCGGACTTACGGTTATAATCTAAATAATACAGTTGGCTGCCGGCATAGGTCTGGACCTCAATCCCCAGCCGCTGCCGCCGCTCCCGATAATTTGCCTCACTGACTGCCAGCAGGTCCACCTGATCGGACTCAAAGGCATCCGCCGCCTGAGTAAAGCTGTCGTATGCACCTACGCTAATGGTCTGCACCAATGCAGCCGCGCTTTCCGGATGGTAGGGATTCAGTTCCAGCACCATGTTGCCGCTTTGGTCCAACTCAGTCATCATATATAAACCGCTGCCCTGGGGAAACGCCTGGCGGTCAGAATTAACCCAGGCAGCCGGTAAGACCGGAAAGGTCAGCGCATAGCACAGCCAGGGATCTGCCTGCTTCAAGTGAATACGCAATTGCTTGTCACCGGTAATCTCTATGGAGGCAATGTTGCTCAGACCATCTTTATATGGCGAGTCTGTCAGTTCTCCTATATGCTGATAGCTGGCCGCCACGTCCGCAGCCTGAACCGGCTGGCCGTCTGAAAAATACATACCCTCACTCAATTCGACCGCCAGAGTCAGGCCCTGATCCTGCCACACCGCTTCTACACAAAGCTGCCCCTGCAGGCCATTACTCTGATCGACCCTGTAAAGCGACTGATACAGGAGCGGCAGTAAATCTTTGTAGGAATCATCGGTAGCCGCCAGGGGATCATAATCAGCCGGCGGCTCATATGCCAGGCGCAACGTGCCCGATACCGGCGCCTGGGTGCTGGCCTGGGTGCTGGTCTGGACCGCGGTGTCAGCCTGACTGGCCGCCGAATTAAGCGGCTGCAGGCGGGTGCTTGGGGTACAGGCCG
Organism: Oscillospiraceae bacterium; assembly: GCA_028704415.1. Lineage (GTDB taxonomy): Bacteria > Bacillota > Clostridia > Saccharofermentanales > Fastidiosipilaceae > JAAVLZ01. The sequence goes on from JAQWFM010000026.1 coordinate 9,040, forward strand.
TCAGGGCCACTGCCGTTATACACCAGCTTATAAGTCCGGCAGTCATTTTTATGATCTGCCGGATAGATTTGGATGGATACTCTGAAGTCTGTTTCATATAATCTGCAATCGTTCTATCCGTTCACAATGGCCGCTGGCTGGATTTATATCCGCCAGGACCGCATTCATAAAGGCCGGTCCGTCAGCCAGCTCATAGCGGGCCGGCAGTTGATCCACAAAGCGGCGCAGGGAGCCCCTGAGGCTCATGCCAATAACCCCTCCGCCAGGTCCGGTCATGCCCAGATCAGTTATGTAGCCCGTACCCAAAGGCAAAATCTGTGCATCAGCCGTCTGCACATGTGTGTGGGTACCTACCACCAGGGCCGCCTGACCGTCCAGAAAACGGCCCATGGCAACCTTTTCAGCCGTAGCCTCCGCATGAAAATCCACCACAAAAAAGTCCGGATGGTACTGCGTCTGCAGGCTTTGCATGATGTCCTTAACCGTTATAAACGGCGAAGCAGCCACGGTCAGATTCACCTGACCCATCAAATTAAGCACGCAGCAAGTATAGCCTGCATGTTCCAGAATGATATACCCCTTACCGGGCCAGCCGGGCGCGCCATTAGCCGGACGCGCTACCCGGGGCTCCGTCCGCAGCCAGTCAGCCAGCTCCCACTTAGACCAGACATGGTTGCCTAAAGTAATACCATCCACACCGGCTTCAAAAAGCAGCTGCGCCAGATGCGGCGTCAGGCCCAAGCCGCCTGCCGCGTTTTCCGCATTGGCCAAAACTAAATCCAAACCATAAGTCTCCCGCAGTCCGGCTATTTTTTGCCGGACAAACTGGATGCCGGGACCTCCTACAATATCACCGATATAAATCAGTTTCAAAACTTACTCCTGTCTAAAAAAGCCCTGTGCCCAAGTCTGCCTGAAATTGAAATGTATTTGTCATATTGTATCATTTTATGCCCGGCTTAGGGGATGGAAGCGCCCACAGACGCGCAGGAATAAAAAAGGTCCCTGCCATTCTCACGGCAGAGACCTTTAAATAACCGGGGTTAAACTTGTGCCCAGACGGCACTTACTTGGCAAAATCAGTCACCCTGGTCTCACGAATAATATTTACTTTAATTTGACCAGGATAGTTCAATTCCTCTTCGATCTGTTTGCAAATGTCATGGGCCATCAAGACCATATCGTCATCGCTGACTTTTTCCGGTATGACCATCACCCGGAGCTCGCGGCCCGCCTGTATAGCGTAAGCCTTCTCCACGCCTTCAGCCTGACTGGCAATCTCCTCCAGGCGCTCAATCCGTTTGACATACGTCTCCAGATTTTCACGTCTGGCTCCGGGTCTGGCGGCCGAAACCGCGTCCGCCGCGGCTACCAGGCAGGAAATCAGGGAGTTAGCCTGAACATCGCCATGGTGACTGGCAATCGCGTTAATGACAATGGGATTCTCCTTGTACTTACGGGCCAGGTTAGCGCCCAATTGTATGTGGGTGCCTTCCTGCTCAAAATCCAGGGCCTTACCAATGTCATGCAATAAACCGGCTCGCTTGGCCATGTCTACATCCAGACCCAGCTCCGCGGCCATCATGCCTGCTATCCAGCTGACTTCTTCAGAATGCTGCAACGCATTTTGACCATAGCTGGTTCTGAAGTGAAGGCGGCCCAGCATTTTGACCAGCTCCGGGTGTAAACCCATCACGCCGGTATCAAAGCAGGCTTTCTCCCCTTCAGCCTTAATACGCTGATCCAGCTCGCGGCTGGCCTTTTGCGTCATTTCCTCAATGCGGGCCGGATGGATGCGCCCATCCTGAATGAGTTTCTCCAGAGCCATGCGGGCAATTTCCCGCCGGATCGGATCAAAGCTGGACAGGATTACGGCTTCCGGGGTGTCATCAATGATAACATCTACGCCGGTTATGGTTTCAATGGCACGAATATTGCGGCCTTCCCGCCCAATAATCCGGCCTTTCATCTCATCATTAGGCAAGTTGACGACTGACACCGTGGATTCAGAAACATAGTCCGCGGAATAGCGCTGAATCGCTGTCACCACAATGTCCTTGGCTTTGAGCTCCGCGCTCTCGCGGGCTTCATCCTCCATCTGCTTAAGCATAACAGCCAGATCATGCCGATAAGTATTGCGAGCTGTCTCAAGGACCAGGGTATGCGCCTCTTCCATAGACAGACCGGCAACCCGTTCTAACTCCAGCTGTTTTTGCTGCTGCAACTGCTCTATCTGCTCCTGCGCGGTCTTAGCTTCCGTCAGGCGCTGCAGTAACTCTTTTTCACTGCGCTCCTGAGCCTCAACCTTGCGGTCCAGCGCTTCTTCTTTTTGATCCAGCCGGCTGCGGTCACGAGTTAATTCCGCTTTACGATCCCGCACATCCCGTTCCAGATCAAGCCTGGCTTTATGAATCTCTTCTTTAGTCTGCAGCAACAACTCTCGCTTACGTTGCTCACCGGCTTTTTGAGCCTCACCAAGCAACTGTTCTGCTTCCTGCTGCTGTCGGGCAGTCTTTTCCTCCAACTCCTTCTGTGCCTTGCTGATGCCTTTGCGGTAATATAAAATTACCGCAACCGAACCGGCAGCCAGGCCGATCAGGAGACTGACTATCAATTTTAGCCAATTAATGGCAATCACCTCCAATATTCTGTTTTCAATATACGTTGTAGTCATAGTTCAAGCACGGAGCCTGGCTCCGCGGTGATATAGTTAAAAGCGAAGGGCTATGGAACTACACTAGACAAGTATAGCACAAGCGTTTCATTTTTTATCACAGCCTTCTTACAATTGCACAAGCGTGGCGTTATCCGCTATGCTTTGCAACAGCAGCCTCAATAGTGGCGGCCAGGCTCTCAGGTAAAGAATCGGAAGTTTAAGGAGTAACCGTTGCATGCACTTGATTTATGAAGTAACCCCGGAAGACAATGGCAGGACCGCGCTGGAGCTGCTCAGACAGCGGCTGAAATTTTCCGCGGCTGCAGCTAAACGCGTGCGGCTGCACGGCCAATTGCTCTGTAACGGTCAGCCCATCCGGATGATTGATCCGGTTAGCGCCGGCAGCAGGCTGGATATTATTCATGAAGCGCCGGAGCAGGAATGTGATATAAACTTCCCGCCTCAGGTCGGAGATATCCGCCTGCTGTGGCAGGATGCTGCCTTTTTAATCGTGGATAAGCCTGCCGGGATGTTGACGCATCCCAATTATGTCGGCGAAACCCATAATTTGCTGAGTTTACTTAACCCCGGCCTGCATCCGGTCACCCGGCTGGACCGGGACACCTCCGGCCTGATCATACTGGCCCGCAACGCTTATATTCACAGCTGTTTTACCCAAAAGCCCATGGAAAAGTACTATTTAGGCATAATCCACGGGCAGCTGCCGGCTGACTCAGGTTGTATTGACCTGCCCATCGGCCGGGCAGAAGGCAGCATTATCGAACGTCGGGTCAGAGCCGACGGCCGCCCCAGTCTGACGGAATATCAGGTTCTGGCAGACTGCCAGGCGCCTTCCGGCAGCCGGTTGCAATTGGTGAGATTTCATCTGCTCACCGGGCGAACCCATCAGATCCGGGTTCACTGTGCCGCTTGGGGCCATCCGCTGGCAGGAGATACGCTCTATGGCCATACGGAGGTTACCCGGACAGCCGAAGACATAAAGCTGGACCGCCAGGCGCTGCATGCCTGGACCTTGCAGCTGCAGCATCCTCTGACCGGCCAGGGGATCGCCTGCCGCAGCGGTCTGCCCCAGGATATGAGGCAGTTATTAGCCAGCTGTCAGCTGAGTTTCAAGCCGGCCGCGCCGAACCCGACGGCCTTGGTTACAGATCAACTGACCATAACTTAAGCACGGCGGTTATGGCTAGAAAGGGCAGGTTGGGGCGGTGCAAGCCCTAAACAGCAAACGATCCGGAGGTTGGGAAATGACTGAGCGACTCCGCCAGCTGTTTGGCGCTGACCGGATCAGTCTCTCCTGCCAGCAGCCGCGCCAGCTCATCCAGATGACCGTTTTGATCCAGCGCCCGCAACTCAGTATGCGTTTTACCCTCAGCCACCTGCTTTTCAATATAATAGTGATTTTGCGCCCAGGCCGCTACCTGCGGCGTGTGTGTCACACACATGACTTGAGTGTGAGCGGCTAAATCGCGCAGCTTATGTCCTACCAGGGAGGCTGTTTTTCCACTGACGCCGGCGTCAATTTCATCAAAAATCAACAGCTGCAAGGGCTCCGCCTCAGCCAGGATGACCCTGATGGCCAGCAAAATCCGTGAAGCTTCCCCGCCGGATGCAATTTTAGCCAGCGGTTTAGGCGCTTCACCAGGATTGGCTGAAAACAAAAACTCCAGCCGGTCCAGCCCCCAGCGCTCTGCCTGACTGGCCGCCACAGGTTCAAACCGGGTCATGAATTTGGCGTGCGGCATGCCTAAATCTGTCAGCTGGCGATTGATGTGCCCCGCCAGGCGCTCCGCGGCCTGTTGCCGGGCCCGGGTTAAAAGCGTCCCCGTTGTCTGCAGCTGTTGCTGCAAGTCCTCCCTGTTTTTATCCAGAGCGGCCAGTTTTTCTTCCGCGGAGGCCAGCTTTTCATAAGCTTCGCGGGCTTTGACGCCATATGCCACAACCTGAGTCAAATCCTGCCCGTATTTTTGCTTGAGCCGGAACAGCTGATCCAGCCGGCTATCTATACGCGCAAGCAAATCCGGCGCGACTGTCAGTTCCTCCTGGCGGCGCGTCAGGCTGGCTGCCAAATCCTGCGCTGCCGCCTGCAGGTCCAGCAGCTGGCTGCTTAATTCAGCTAACGTCGGATCATAGCTCTCTAATGAACGGGTAGCGTCCAGTGCCTGCCCTATAAACCAGGCTGCGGCAGTTGAATCGGAGCCCTGACTGCTTAAGCAGTTGACCGCCCGGGCAAGACCTTCCGACAGCCGTTCAGCGTGTTCCAGTTTTTCCCGTTTTTGCTGCAGAAGCACATCCTCCCGGGGCCGGATACGGGCTTGTTCAATTTCCTGAGCCTGAAAGAGCAGAAAGTCCGCCCGGCGCCGCCGCTCTTCCGGATCCCCGCCCAGAGCTGTCACCTGCCTGGTCAGCACTTGCAGCTGATCATACACCGCCTGATAGGCTTGCAGCGGCACGGCAAGACTTGCTCCGGCAAACCGGTCCAGCAGCTGGCGGTGCGTAGCCGGATTATATATGCCTTGCTGGGCGTGTTGCCCGTGTATGTCCAGCAGACGGTCGCCCACTTCTCTCAGGAATTTTTGCGGGACCAGGCGGCCATTAATCCGGCACAGGCTTTTTCCGCTGCGGTTAAGCTCCCGGGTCAAAATCAGGTTACCTTCCTCAGGATCATAGGCACAATCAGCCAGCAGCTCTGCGGACAGGCTGCTTTCCGGCTGATCAAAAACTGCCTCAGCCCGCGCCCATTCACAGCCGCTGCGCACGCTATCTTTAGTAACTTTTTTGCCTGCCACCGCGCCAATCGCGTCCAGAAGCAGGGATTTGCCCGCCCCGGTCTCCCCGGTAATGATGTTTAAGCCCGGTCCGGGCTCCCAGATAATCTGATCCAGTAACGCAAAATGCTGGATTTCAAGCCTGACAAGCATCTTTTCTGCCTACTTATTTTGCCGGCTGTGAATCAGCGGCCGCAGTTGCTCACATAAATTGGTAGCCTGTTCATTGGACGACGTGGCAATAAAAATAGTGTCATCACCGGCTAAAGATCCGACAATGTCAGCCACCTGCATCGCATCCACCGCAGAGGCTGCGGCCGGCGCCATTCCCGGAAGGGTGTGGACAATAACCAGATTGGCGGCGGGGGCCAGTCGTTGTACCGCCTGAGTAAAAATCTTTATGAGCCGGTCATTCATGAGATCCTTGTCTCTGGACATGGACACATACTTCTGCTGTCCGTCAGACAGTGTCACTTTGACAATACTCAATTCCTTTATGTCGCGCGAAACTGTGGCCTGGGTCACCTCAATTTTATTAGCTCGCAGCAGATCCACTAAATCTTCCTGAGTTGATACGATATTCTCCAAAATGAGGTCCAAAATTCTGTCTTGTCGGGCCATTTTTGATAAGCGCATCAGCATTCTCCTTTCATCACAGTATCAAAACTGAATTATACTTATTGAGTGTATTATATAGATTATGGACAATTCGTTCCATATTCAGGCTGCGGCCAGCCGGGAGACAGAACAGATTACAATAAAGCAGACATATCCGCCTGGTTTTTGCGGGGATAAGCCCGGCCCCGCAGTTTATTAGGTAAAGCTTCAAAAAAGTTTTCCGCTTTTAACCGCACCAGTCTTAACACGTGATCGGCCTGACTGATCGTCACCTGATCAGTGTCACTGAAAGCCAGGTCCTGCCGCCCGTCCAACGATAAAACCGCAGAATATGGGTACTGCCGCAAGGCTAAGGTGACCGCCGCCCCGGCCGGTATAATATAGCTGCGATTATAAAGCGAATGCGGACAGACCGGCGTGACCTGCAGTAATTTCATTGATGGATGAACAATGGGCCCGCCGGCAGCCAGGGCATAACCGGTTGAACCGGTAGGCGTCGAGACCATCAGCCCATCACTGGAGATAAGCTCGATGAATTCTCCGTCAATGTAAAGCTCTATCGGAATAATCCGCGGATTGCCACCGCGGGTAAGCAAGACCTCATTCAGCGCATAGCCGCACAAGTCGGCCGGCTCGCCTGCATGCTGCCAGGAAGCCTGCAGCAGCATCCGTTCCTCAATATCATAGTCACCTTGAACCAAACGAGGCAGGGCGGTGTCCAGATCATTGGGCTGTACTTCCGCCATAAAGCCCAGACTGCCCATATTAATGCCGACAATGGGGATGTTGCTGTCATAATTACTGTGAACCGCACTCAAAAAGGTCCCGTCACCGCCAATACTGATAATAAGCTGACAGTGCTTCCACTCCGCCGGGCTGGCCAGACGCAGTGCCGGGCAGGCCGTTTTCTTTGCGGCCAGCGTCAGCCGGTTTATCACCGGCTCTTCGCCCAGACTGTGCAGGATAGTGGCTGTCCTGGCCAGCACTTTAAAGCCCGGATCTTTATATGGATTAGAGATCAAACCTATCAACTATGACACCACCGCTTCTTCTTCAGCCAGCAACTGTCTGGCCGCTCGTTTAATGCCGTCCTTATCCAGGCCCTCATGGGCTCTGGCCTGCACCGCCTTGGCCTGCAAAACAGGATGATCGCCAATGCTGAGATTAGTCATCAGGACTTTTGGGCCACCGGTACGTTCAGCTAATTGCAGCGCCAGCTGCATAGCCAAACCGCCGGACGCAACGACTTCTTCTGCCACCAGCAAGCGGCCGGTCCGCTCAGCTGAACGCAGTACAGCCTCCGCGTGCAGCGGTTTCAGACAGCGAACATCAAAGACATCACAACTGACTGCAGCCTCTGCCTGCAGTTCAGTCGCGGCTAAAACAGCCTGCGCCACCATGCTGCCGCTGGCCACCATGGTCAGCTGACTGCCCGCGCACAGCAGCTCCGGCTCCGGCAGCGGTAAGGTCAGGGGAGAATGAGCCAGCGCTCCGGCCGGTAAAGCCAGGCCGCCGCGCGGATAGCGGATAGCCACCGGACCCTGGCAGACATTGAGGGCATAGCCCAGCATTTCATAAAGGCTGCGGTAGTCCCTGGGACTTAACACGGTCAGATCCGGCACGGCCTCCATAAAGGCCAGGTCATAAACGCCCTGATGTGTCTCACCGTCCTCCCCCACTATGCCAGCCCGGTCAACACAAAACACCACATGCAGTTTTTGCAAAACACAGTCATGCAGCAGCTGATCAAGGGCTCGCTGTAAAAACGTCGAGTACACCGCCACGACTGGTTTTAAGCCGGCGGCGGCCATGCCGCAGGCCATGGTTACCGCATGTGCTTCCGCAATACCAACATCAAAAAAGCGAGTGGGATATTGGCGGGCAAAAGGGGTCAGGCCAGTCCCGCTGGCCATGGCAGCCGTTACCGCCACAATCGCCTGATCTTCTGCCGCATAAGCCATCAGACTTGCACTGAAAGCTTCAGTAAAGCTGGTGCAGTCATTGAACAGACGATACCGGTCCAGCGGCGCTTTAGTCTTGCCGATAACTCCCTGATCAACGGCAAACGGCGACACGCCGTGATATAAAGACGGCTTTGCCTCCGCCGGTTCATAGCCCTTGCCCTTGACGGTCAGGGAATGAATGACCACTGGCGCGTTCATCAGCCGGGCGGCGCTGAGGTACTGAATCAGTTCAGCAATGTTATGTCCGTCCACCGGCCCATAGTACTTCATCCCCAGGCTTTCAAAATAGCCGTTGCTGCCATGGGAGAGCCGGCGAAACACGGCCTTAATCTGCTCCAGCAGGCGCGGCAGCCGGCCGCCCTGTTGTGGCAGGCGGTGCAGGAAACGGCCCACCCGGCCTTTAATTTCCAGATACTGGGGATTAATCCTGAAGCGGCGCAGTTGCCTGGCCAGGCCGCCGACATTAGGGTCGATGCTCATTTGATTATCATTAACCAGGACGATCAAATTATCTTGATCAGGATCAATATTATTAAGCGCTTCATAGGACAAACCGCCCGTCAGCGCGCCGTCGCCAATCACCGCTACCACCCGGCCGGCTTTTCCCTGAAGCCTGAGGCCGCGGCTGATACCCAGCGCGGCCGAGATCGAGGTACTGCTGTGTCCGGTGTTAAAGGCATCATAAGGGCTTTCCTCACGTTTAGGGAACCCCGCCAGGCCGCCTTCCTGCCGCAGCGTATCAAAGCGGTCATTGCGCCCGGTAAGAATTTTCCAGGCATAGCTCTGATGCCCCACATCCCAAACCACCCGGTCCTCAATGCCATCAAAGCAATAAAGTAACGCTATGGTCAGCTCCACCACCCCAAGATTAGAAGCCAGGTGACCGCCGGTTCTGGCTACGGTAGTTATAATGCGGCGGCGAAGGAGGCCTGCCAACTCATTTAGTTGTGCTACAGACAGCTGGCGCAGCTTGGCAGGGCTATCTATATCTTCCAGACGAATCATTTTCATCTCCATTCACGGCTGTTGCCGCGCCCGGGCCTTTCTGACCGCTCAGGCCCGGCGCCGGCTTAAATACGCCGGGATCTGAGTCAGGAACGCCATGTCAAGGCCCTGATGGTCCAGACGCCGGCAAATCCCGCTTAAGTCGGCTAACGTTTGCTCCAGGATTTGCCGGGCCCCATCCAGTCCCAAAGCCGTGACAAACGTGAGTTTACCATCCCGTTCATCCTTGCCGGTACTCTTGCCCAGGGTACGGGGGTCTGCAGTTACATCCAGCATATCATCTTCTATCTGAAAGGCCAGCCCCAATAACCGACCATATTCAGACAAATCCTGCCTGACGGGTCCGCTAAACTGATCCAGCTGAGCCGGAGCCGTGACCGCGGCCGTAATCAGCGCGCCTGTTTTCAGGACCTGCAGCCGCCGTAAAAAATCCACCGCGGCTTCAGTGGTAAGCGGGTCTGCGGCTTGCAGCCGGCCGCCGCGGCCTTCACTTTGCATATCCATAACCTGGCCGCCAATCATGCCGGCCGGCCCGGCAGCCTGCATGATCACCCCCGCGGCCCGGGCCTGATTCAAGCCCCGGCAAGCCAGCTTCAGCAGGCCTTCGGCCGCACTGTTAAGCAGACCGTCACCGGCCAAAACCGCCAGGGCTTCACCAAAGACCTTGTGATTAGTCGGTTTGCCGCGCCGCAAATCATCATTATCCATGCAGGGCAGGTCATCATGGATCAACGAATACGTATGGATCATCTCCAGCGCAAGCGCCAGGCTGTCGCAGTCAGGTTGCAGGTCAGCGCCTAAACCCAGCGCATCCGCCGCCGCAAAGACCAGCACCGGTCTGAGCCGCTTGCCTCCGGCCTCCAAAGAATACGTCATAGCCGTATAAATTTGCGCCTGAATGGCATCGGCCTGCAGCGCGGCAGACCTGAAGGCTGGTTTTATCAGCCGCCCGGCGCGTTCCTCGTAGGCGTCCCAGCGGCGCAGAAAGGTACTGGAGTCCAACCCGTCAGTCACGGCCGGCCTCCGGATGAAACGGCTCCAATTTATGCCCGTCCTCTGCACTTTGGGTCAGAATTTGCAGGGACTGCTGTACCTCATCCAGTTTGTGCCGACAGACGGCGGCCAGTTGCGTGCCCTCCTGAAAAGCTTTTAAAGAGTCTTCCAGACTCAACTCTCCCTTTTCAAGCTGATTCACTACCGCTTCTAGCTGCTTCAGCGCCGCTTCAAAGCTTAGCGAAGCCAGGGCATCAGACTTTTCCTCTACTGACTTGGGTTCTGCTTTATCAGCCATGTTTTATATCCTCTATTTCCCGGACCTGTGTCTGCACTCGTCCGTCTGCTAAGATCAATTCTAGCGAATCACCCGGCAGCAGTGTCTTGACGGATGTTACCGGCCGCTGCTGCTGATCCAGGGCCAGCGCATAACCTCTCCCCAGTACTTTCAGTGGACTAAGGTCGTTTAAGCGCCAGGCGGCGGCAGACAGGCGCTGGTCGCTTACGGTGATGATGTTATTGAAGCCCTGACTTAAGCCCCGGATGGCCTGATCTAATTCCTGTTCGCGCTGCTCCAGCCGGCGCTGCGGGCTCAGGGTATACAGGGTCTGAGTCAGTTGGCGGAGCTGTAATTGTCTTACCCGGATGATTTCAGCCGGATCCCGCAACACTTTACTACCGGCCAGACGCTCAAGATGCAAGTCTGCCAGCCTTAACTGCTGCAGTAAGCCCCGTTTAAGCTGAGTTTCCCGGCTGTGCAGCAGTTGCTCCAGCTGCTCATACTCCGGCATCGCGATTTCCGCCGCGGCAGATGGCGTGGGCGCCCGGCGGTCAGCCGCAAAATCACAAATCGTAAAATCGGTTTCGTGGCCGACTGCGGAAATCACCGGCACGGCTGAGGCGTAAACCGCGCGGGCTACAGCTTCTTCATTAAAAGGCCACAAATCTTCAATCGAACCACCGCCACGGCCAACAATTAACACATCCAGGTTCCCCAGCGAGTTTAGCTGGCGGATCCCGGCAACAATGCTGTCCTTAGCCCGGTCACCCTGAACCAGCGCCGGCGCCAGAATCAGCTCATAATGAGAATTCCTGCGGTTAAGCACGTTGATGATATCTCTGATAACCGCGCCGGTAGGGCTGGTAACCACCCCAATCCGGCGGGGCAAAAATGGCAGCGGCCGTTTATGCGCCTGGTCAAACAGGCCTTCCCGGGCCAGTTTGGCCTTAAGCTGTTCAAATCTGCGGTACAGTTCACCAGTTCCCGCTTCTTCCAGATTCGCGATCTGCAGCTGAAATGTGCCGGTTTTAGTATAAAAATCTGCCCGGCAATCTGCCAGCACCGCCATCCCGTCGGCGGGCTTAAAGTTCAGCTTATGCGCCGCCTGAGCAAACATCACACAGCTTACGGCCGCTTTTTCATCTTTTAAGGAAAAATAGCAGTGACCCGATGCATAGCGGCGAAAATTTGAAATTTCTCCGCTAACCGTCAGCTGCTGCAACGGCGTCAGATGACTGACCACCTTAGACATATAGATATTCAGTCGGCTGACACTGATGGCGTTTCTTTCTGGTTCATCCACCGCCCAAGGCCTCCTGCTCTGCCGGTCTTACGGCCTCAGGAACTGCCCCGGTCAGTTTTTTTTCAGCAGCCGCCGCGTCTGCCGGCTGGCTGTCCGCCGCCCCGGCTGCCGCCGCCGCGGTTTGGTGATAGCCGCAGGCAGCCTGTTCCTCCGGTTCCGCGGCAGGCGTGATATTCGTTTCAGGTTTACTGATGCGGGCCAGAACGCCGTTGATATAGCGGCTGCTTGATACGCTGCCATAGCGCTTTGCCAGCAGCACGGCCTCATTCAAGGTGACACTAAACGGAACTTCAGGCCGCTGCAAAATCTCATATACCGCCAGGCGAAAAATAGCCAGATCCACCTTGGGCAGCCGTTCAAGCTTCCAGTCTTTCAAATAAGGTTCATAAGTCTGGTCCAAAGTCTGGCTGTGGTTGACCACCGCCGGTACCACCGCCAGGATATAGGCGCGTTCTTCAGCAGAAGACGGCGGTAGTTCCAGCATTTCTTCCAGATCGTTCAGATTCTGGCCGACCTCAGCCGGCTCTGCCTGGCGCTGTAAAATAATATATTGAAAAATCAACTGGAAAGCGCGCTCCCGGGCCGCTCTTCTGCTCATAAATACCTGACCTCTCTAACGGAACCGTCCCGGCGGAAACAGCCGGTCCAGCAATTGGTGAAAAAGCTCTGAATTAGCAAAAAACTTGACCCCGATAATATACCCGGCTACGGTAGCCGCCAGGATAAACAAGGTCTTCCATATTCCAAAGATGACCAGCAACAGGCCCAGGGTCAGACCGGCCAGGGCACCGACTGTGCCCGCGTCTTTACCTGCCAGTTTATCCAAGATTGGTCTGAACAGCTGTTTCATGGTCTATTCCACTTTCGAACCCAGCGTCTCCACCCGATTGACCTTGACCTTTACGGCACTGACTGGTATCCCGGTGTAACGCTCCACATCTTTTTTGACATGATCCTGTATTTTGGCCATTTGCGAAGGGATTTCCACATCTGAATACAGTACAACGATCATCACAATAATCAGATGCCGGTTTTTGTTTTGGCTTACTCTGGCCTTAGCCGCTTTAACCCCGGCCTGCGCCGCCTTGGCCGCATTTAAGGCTATATTTTCCAGCGCGTCGACCCCGATTTCAATATCTCCGATTTCATTGCTGCGAATCCGGGTCTGAGCCATGCGGCCGCTGACCAGAGCATAGGCAAACATAAGAATACACAATACTGCCGCGACAAATAAGATCAGCAGGGCGCTGCGCCGCGCCGCGCCATTAAAGGAAATTCGCTGCAGCAACTCCACAAAATCCGCAGCCCAGGAGGTGTTCCAGATCTGAAAAAAAAGCAGGATAAAAGTCAAAGCCAGCAATATCGAACTGATGATCAGATATAATCTCACTAATCTACGCATGCGCTGCCTCTTCTTCCTCCTGCTGTACAATATCCTTGACGTGCACGTCTACGGAATCCACCACAAGTCCTGTGTATTTTTCAACGTTCATTTTGACGTGTTCCTGTATGGCCCAGGCTACCTCAGGTACAATCTGTCCGTAGTAGATAACCGGATAAACCGTAATGGAAACAATATCATCAGAGCCCTCTCTGAAAACAACCTGAACCCCGGATCCCTCATGTTCATAGCCAAAAGCGGCTTTAATGGCTGCGGCCCCGCCTGGATCAAGACGGGCTACCCCATCCGTCTGCATAGCCGCCTCAGCGGCATATTGGGCAATAAAGCCCTGGGACATGGTCCGCTCACCCTTGACTGAATTTTGCTTGTTTTCAGACATATCCGCTATCCCCGTCGATCCTGAAGCCAGGGACCTGGCCCGGCCGGTCCCTGTCCGGCGGTCCGGGCAAAAGCTCAGGCGCGTTCCATATATTGACCGGTACGGGTGTCAATTCTGACCACCTCTCCCTCATTGACAAACAGAGGGATTTTAATATTCGCGCCGGTTTCCAGCACCGCGTTTTTGGTCGCATTTTGGGCCGTGTCACCCTTAACGCCCGGCTCAGTCTGCACAATTTTCAGCTCTACAAACAGCGGCAGCTCCACACTGAAAATGGTCCCGTTATGCGAGACAACCTTGCAGACCATATTTTCTTTGAGGAATTTAAGATTATCACCAATCATTTCAGCGGTGAACGGAACCTGTTCATAGGTCTCCTGATCCATAAAGTAGTACAGATCTCCGTCATGATACAGGTATTCCATATCCCGGCGCTCCAGCCGCACTTCCTCAAATTTCTCATTTGGGTTAAATGAGCGCTCTACTACCGCACCGGTTTTAACATTACGGTATTTGGTGCGGACAAAAGCCGAGCCCTTACCCGGTTTAACGTGCTGGAACTCAACCACCTGAAAGACGTTGTTGTCCATTTCAAAGGTCACGCCGTTCCTGAAATCACCTGCTGAAATCATGAATTACCTCCAATAAATGCTACTGTCATCTTGACATAAACAGAATGAGTATATCTTACCGTTTTTAACCGCATTCTGCAATTACTTCTGCGGCCTGACCGCAAAAACTGCCGTGAAACGGTTTTTCACTTCAGGCTGCCAGAAGCCGTCATGAGGCTTGCCCATCCGGGACCGCCCTTAGTCTGAAGAAACCCTCAGCCCTCAGCCCAAGCCCGACTCCGGCTCAGTCACGGCCGGCAAGTGGTCATAGCAGCTGCCGCCCACGCAAAACCAGCGCCAGGGCAGCTCCAATAGCCGCTTCAAATGGATATACCAGGGTTCAGTTGCCGACAGGCGTCGGACCAGGATCGTCCTGCAGCCACCTCTCCAGCCGGCCAGCATGTCTGTAAACAGCTGGTCCCCAATCAGCACCGCCTGAGCCGCCGTCAGCCCGGTTTCACGGCAGGCCTGCCGGATGCCCCGGGTCCCGGGTTTGCCAGCGTTCCCCACGGTCAATACCTGCAGCGGATTTCCCACCGTTGCAGCCCGTTTTGTCTGAGCGTTTGACAAAATTACCGGCACCAGACCAGCAGCTTTCAGGTCGCTTAACAGCTGCCGCACTGCCGGAGTCGCTTCATGACGACCATGAGGCATCAGGGTATTGTCAATATCCAGCAAAATCAACCGATAGCCCTTTTGTCTCAGCGCAGGCCAGCTGATGGTGTAAATAGATGAGTAGTAGGCATCAGGTCGGCCCAAAGAGACACACATACATACATGGCCTTTCAATTTATTATTCCGCTTTATATTAACACAGGTTTCAGGCTGGATTGAGAAACCGCAGAAACTGAACGATATTCAGCCTGTTTACACCTGAGGCAACCGCGGTTCTGATATTTCTTGAATCGACGCGCCAGTTTGCATATAATAACGCAAATGCGGCTTTGCGGTGCGGCAGAAAGCCCGCAGCGCCATGGTTGCAGAGCCTGATGGGTTTAGTCCCATTTTTCAGCCGTCTGACAGAGGGGGAATTTTAACATGAAAGTCTGTAAATTTGGGGGCACCAGCCTGGCCAGCGCCCGACAGATAAAAAAAGCTGCTGATATTGTGATGAGCGACCCACAGCGGCAGCTGGTCGTCGTATCCGCGCCCGGCAAACGCTTTCCTGAAGATGATAAAATCACTGACTTACTGATATCCTTAGCCAACGCTATCATCAGTGGGTATGACGGTCATTATGAAATAGAAGCTGTAGCCAGGCGCTACCGCGACATCGGCTCTGATCTTGGTTTGCCCGAGGACTTTGGCGAACTGGTAGCGGCAGATCTTCAGACCCGCATCAACCGTTACCGGCCGGATAACAACGCTCTGACGGAAGCGCTGAAAGCAGCGGGTGAAGATCTTTCCGCGCGCCTGATTGCTGCCTACTTTAATAGTATTCACGTTCCCGCAACCTATATCAACCCACAGCGTGCCGGTTTACTTTTGATTAAGGAAAACGGACAGACTTCTGTGCTGCCGCAAAGCTACGGCCGGCTGCGGGAGCTGCGACAGCAAAGCGGGCTGCTGATTTTCCCGGGCTTTTTTGGCTATGATGAAAGCGGGCGAATCGTGACCTTTTCCCGGGGCGGGTCTGATATAACCGGATCAATCCTGGCAGCGGCCGTTGAGGCTGAGGTATATGAAAACTGGACCGATGTTGACTCAGTCTATGCGGTAAATCCCAGCCTGGTCCACGACCCCAAAGCCCTGAGTGAGCTCACTTATCTGGAAATGCGCGAGCTGGCCTACGCGGGCTTTACGGTTTTACATGAAGATGCCATTGCGCCAGCCTTTCAAAACCACATCCCGGTCAACATCCGCAATACCAATAATCCGGAAGCCCGCGGAACGATGATTGTGGAGCACCACTTGTCTTTTGACAGCATTGTCACCGGAATTGCCGGGTCCAGCGGCTTTACACTGCTGCATTTTTCTAAATTTTTGATGAACCGTGAGGTAGGCTTTGCGCTGAAAGTGCTGCAAATACTGGCGGATTATCAAATTCCCTTCGAACACATGCCTTCAGGGATTGATTCTATTTCGCTGGTCATGAGATCCTATGCCTTTCCTCCTGAAAAAGAAGCGTTGGTTTGCCGTCGCCTCCGGGATGAGCTGGGGGTAGAAGATATCAGGGTTGACCGCAATATCGGCATCGTCATGATTGTCGGTGAGGCGATGGCGCAGACAGTCGGCGTTACATCCCGGGCAGTCGGCGCTTTAAGCCGGGCGGGTATCAACCTGGAGCTGATTATTCAGGGCGCGTCGGAGATCAGCGTCATCTTTGGTGTCCGCGATGTCTTCACCAATTACGCGATTAAAGTCCTGTATAAGGAGTTCTTTTTTTAGCCGCTGTCAGTGCCCGTCCAAAGAACGCTCCCCACACTTTGGCACCCTTAAAAGCGGCCCGAAAGCCAGCGCTTAAGCACTGACTTTCGGGTCGCTGCTGGTCGGGAGCGGCGTCAATCAGAGGCGGCAGTTGTCAGCGGATAAGGTCTGTTGCTGTCATATATTTTACTGACATCAACCAGGCGGTCCAGGCTGCCGGCCCGCATTTGCGCGCCACTCAGGACCAGCCTGCTCATGTAGTAATAATTCTGGCTGACCGCTGAGTAAGCTTCGTCGCCGTAACCCAAAAAGAATGTGAAACCCTGATTTTGCAGATAGAGCTTGCGTTCATCATCCCCGCTGTAGTTATTGCCGTAAGGATAGCTGTAGGTATTGACGCTGCCCGTCAGCGCGCCAACCTCAGTCTGCCAGCTTTCGGTATCCGATTCCAACTCCTCCAGGCTTAAGTCAGTGACGCTGCTGCCGCTGTAGCTTTGGGAAGCAAAGGTCCAGCCATTTTCTTTTAAGGTGTCGATGATAGCCTGGCATTGTTGCTGATTGTTGGTAAAATCCGCGTCACTAAGGCTCAATCCGGGAATGTTATATTCTGTGGCAAAGCTGTTGTAGGCGTCAAGCTGACGCTGATTGAGCACATAACCAAAGACCCCATACGCGCCGCTCACACTGATTGTACCCATAGCCCCATCAAAGCTAAAATCCGGATGGGTTTCCACAAAAGCCTCCAGGATCCCGATGGCCTCATTGTCGCGGGCAACGACCGGTTTGCCGTCTATGCCGACATATTCACCGCAGACTTGTCCCTGATCATTGAGTACCAGATTGCTGTTGTTGCCGTACACCCGGCGGGTTGGGGTGTAATTGAAGTTTTCCAGGGTCAGCACAAACGGCTGCTTACCCTCAGGAAGTTCCAGTTGCCGGGCTTCGCCGCTGTCATCCATCAGATACTGCAGATCTACCAGCACATAGTTATTTTCATATAGTTGCTGCAGCAGGTTAGCAAATTCTGTGGTCGTCAGCATGCTTGATTCCGTCGTGCTGCCCACGTCATTACTCTGGAAAGCCCGGCTGGTATCCACAATCAAGGGCTTGACCGTCAGATTTTCCACATTACCGGCGTAGGTCACCAGCCCGGTAGGCAAATTTTCCTTGACGGTTTCAGCTATGCTTTGTAAGTCACTGTCATTCTCAAAATAGCTGTCCAGCTCCTCCAGCGTACTTTCCGCGCTTACATAACGCTTATGCTCGATCAGCTTATTTAAGTAGCTGACATAGTAGGTATGCATGTCACTCTTGAGGCTGGTTTCCTCTGTGCGCAGCAATTCCAGCACGTATGCTGAAGACTGGGCGGTCTCACCAGCAAGCAGTTCCTCCAGTTGATCCAGCGCCTCGGTGTACTGGCCGTCCTGACCTTGCTGAACAATCTGCGCGTACGCCTCCTGCAGCTGGACAATCGGGGCAACCGCGTCCAGATAAGTCTGCAAGGTGGCCCTGGTTTGCTCAACCTGAAGCAGATTTTCAAGACTCTGGCGGGTCTGCGCGGCGCTTTCCTGCCCATTCAGCAAGGCCTGCAGCTGCTCTGTGCCGGCATTTTTGACCGCGTTGACCGATAGCGCCCCAATCCCGTTCAAGAAATTCAGGTCATCCTGACTGATGTCAGCCGTGCCGCTGGTCCAGTCAGCCAGAATCGTCTGCAGCCGCTCATCAACCTCAGACTCCATGGACAGCACGATGGCCTGATAACGGTCTCTGAAGTCCCGCGGCCAGGTTTTTTGGCTGCTGCCCAGCTGAGCCTGGTCATACAAATCCGCCATGCGGCTGTAGTCTGCCTCTGCTTCAGCCTGCCTGAAAGCCGGCAGCAGGGCCGCGGCCTTTTGTTCCGGCCGGCGAACAGCAATAATATAAAAGCCCGCCAGCAGCAGGACGAGCGCCAGCAGCAGCAGCAGCAAAAAGCGCAGCCAGTGAAAGGGCGGCCGCTCCGGTTCCACAGTCCGGCTCAGATCGATATAGTATGCTTTCTTTTTAGACATCTTCAAAGCCCAGCTGCCTGGTCTCCAGCAGCTCCTCTTTCATAACCAGCCCCCGGGCAGGAATTTTGCGGACGCGATAGTGCTCCGGCTCCTCAACCGTAAAGCCTTCGGCCGGAGTAAACGCCACGATCTTCCTGTCCTTGCGCAGCGTCATAACCTGTATTCCGTTGCCGGACCGGCTGCTCATCGCTGAGACCAGGGCGGAATTGAACAGGCAAACTTTAGCATCATCCGAACGCAGCACATAATCACTGTCTGTTAAGACCAAACTCATCCCGACTAGGGGGGCTTTGCTGCCATAGGCGTTCAGCAGGCGCCGGCGGCGGGTTTTGGTCTCATAATTTTTTAACGGGGTCCGGGACACCTTGCCGTTGGCAAAGGCAAAAATCAGGTCGCCCTGATACTGATCCGGAAACAGCAGGTAAATGATCCGCTCGTCTGCCGCCAAACCCAATAAGTTAGTCAGGTACTCCCCCAGGTCGGAAGGCTTTTGATCCGCAATTTCATGCACCATCAGTTTATAGCAGGATTGCCGGTCGCTGAAAAGGATCAGTTCTTGTTTATTGCTGCCCTCCACGCTTTGAATAATATAGTCATCTTCTTTAGTTTTCAGATCACCGGCCGAGCGCAGGGAGGTCAGCGCCAGTTTTTTGAGGTAGCCGTCATGGGTCAGGAACAAGCGCAGCCGGTAATCCTCTATCAGGTCATCCCGGGTCAAAGTTTCCACCCTGGCAGCATGCAGGATTTCCGTGCGCCGGTCCTGGCCATACTTATCACTGACCCGCTGCAGGTCAGCTTTAATCCGGGCGTCAATCCGCTCCCGTTCGCCCAAAGTTTGTTCCAGGCCTCTGATATCCTGCTGCAGCTGTTTAATATCCGCAGTCCGTTTCAAAATATATTCACGGTTGAGGTTTCTCAGTTTAATCTCTGCCACATAATCAGCCTGAATGGCGTCAATGGCAAAGCCGCGACAAAGATTAGGCACCACCTCTTCTTCTTTTTCAGTCCGGCGGATGATTTGAATGGCCTTATCAATATCCAGCAGAATTTTTTCCAGGCCCTGCAGCAGATGCAGGCGCTCTTGTTTGCGCTGCAGTTCAAAAGCGACTTCGCGCCGCACACAGTTGCGCCGAAAAGACAGCCACTCGCCCAGAATCTGCCTGACGCCCATGACCCGGGGGCTGCCGTTGACCAGAATATTAAAGTTACAGGAAAAGCTGGCTTCCAGATTGGTCTGCAAGTACAGCCGGCTCATCAGCGCGTCCATATCGGTGTTGCGCTTACACTCAATGGTCAGCTTCAGGCCTTCCAGATCGGTTTCATCCCGCACATCCGTAATATCTCTGACCTTAGCACTTTTGACCAGGCCGGCCAGATCGTCAATGATCTGCTCCACTGTAGTTGAATAGGGAATTTCATATATTTCTATCAGATTATTTTTGCTGTCCAGGCGATAGCGGGCCCGCAGCTTAAAGGATCCGCGGCCGGTCTGGTAGATGCCCCTCATCTGATCCTGGTCATACAGCAGCAGCGCGCCGCCCGGGAAATCAGGGGCCGGCATCAGCGGCAGCAGATCAACCGAGGGATCATCAATATAAGCGGCGGTGGCCCGGCACAGCTCCCGCAAATTAAAAGGCGCAATATTGGAGGCCATACCAACCGCTATCCCCTGATTTTGGTTGAGCAAGACGGAAGGAAAGGTAGCGGGGAGTAAGGTCGGCTCCTGCATGGTACCGTCATAGTTGTTGATAAAATCCACGGTATCGAAGTCGATATGCCTGAACAGCTCCTCACAAAGCTTCTCCAGCCGGACCTCCGTATAACGGGGGGCAGCGCATTGCATATCCCGGGAGTACTGCTTCCCGAAATTGCCCTTTGAATCAATGTAAGGATGCAGCAGGGAGCCATTGCCGCGGGTCAGCCGTACCAGGGTATCATAAATCGCCTGATCACCATGGGGGTTAAGCTTCATGGTCTGTCCCACCACATTGGCGGACTTGGTCCGGGCGCCGTTTAACAGCCCCATCTTGTACATGGTATACAGCAGTTTGCGGTGCGCGGGCTTAAAGCCGTCAATCTCCGGAATGGCGCGTGACACAATGACGCTCATGGCATAAGGCATGAAGTTTTTTTCCAGTGTCTCCGTAATGGGCTGCTGCACGATCACCGCGGGTTCCAGGGTCTCCCCGCTCAGGCCTGCCTGCCGGCGGGCCGCTTCCTTGATTTCTTCTTTATGACTTTTGCGCCGGCTGTGTTCGCCCGCGTCCTTTTTCCTTGGCATATGATTTCTCCGTTTTGTCTGACTCAATCTACATCCAGCTGATCCAGATACAGGTGGCCGCTGGTCTCTATATGCTTTTTGCGGCCGGCCAGATTGTCACCCAGTAAAAGATCAAAGGTTGCTGACATTTTTACCGCGTCATCCGGCTGGACCTGAATCAGGCGGCGGGTTTCCGGATTCATGGTGGTCACCCACATCATTTCCGGTTCATTTTCTCCCAGGCCTTTGGAGCGCTGGATGCTGAGGTTCTTACCCTTGAGGGTAGTAAGCAGTTTGCCGCGTTCGGCCTCCGTATAGGCATAATAGGTCTGTTCTTCCCGTCCCTGCCTGGCGGTTATTTCAAACAGCGGCGACTCCGCAATAAAGACCTTGCCTTCGCTCAGCAGCGTCGGCATCAGGCGGTAGAACATGGCCAGCACCAGCGTGCGGATCTGATAGCCGTCAACATCCGCGTCCGTACAGATAATCACTTTATTCCAGCGCAGCTGGCTGAGATCAAAGGCACTCAGGTCCTTGTTATGTTTGGTTTTTATCTCCACGCCGCAGCCCAGGACCTTGATCAGATCCGTGATGATATCATTTTTGAAAATCGTCTGATAGTCAGCCTTGAGGCAGTTCAGGATTTTACCGCGGAGCGGAATGATGGCCTGAAACTCTGCGTCCCGGCCCATCTTAGTGGAGCCTAAAGCTGAGTCTCCTTCCACAATGTACAGCTCAGTCCGCTCAGGATCCTTGCTGCGGCAAGGCACAAATTTTTTAACCCGGTTGGCCAGATCCACCTTGCCCATCAAGGTCTTTTTGACATTGAGCCGTTGTTTTTCCGCACTTTCCCGGCTGCGCTTGTTTACCAGTATCTGTTCCGTCGCCCGGTCTGAAGCCTGCAGATTTTCAATGGCCCAGATTTCCAGTTTGGCCTTAAGCTGCTCGGTCAAAAATTCCTGAATATAGCGGTTATTGATGGCCTTTTTGGTCTGATTTTCATAGCTGGTCTGGGTTGAAAAGGAACTGATAACCAGCAGCAGGCAGTCTTCAATATCCGCATAGGTGATTTTACTTTCATTAGCCTTATACTTGCTGCGGTCCCTGGCTAAGCGATCGAAGGTCGAGACAAAGGCCAGGCGCACCGCTTTGTCCGGCGAACCGCCATGCTCCAGAAAGCTGGAATTGTGATAGTACTCCGTCCGGTTTTCTTCATTATCAAAGGCAAAGGCAAACTGCGCCTTGACCTTATATTCCGGTTTATCCGCGCGGTCCCGGCCGTGGCCTTCCGCCTCAAAATAAACCGGTTCGCACAATAAGTGCTCCCCGCCCAGCTCTCTGATATAGCCTAAAATACCTTCCGGATAACAAAAGGTTGCATGCGTATCCGTCAGCTCATCATCAAAAACGAAGCTGATGCCGGCATTAACGACTGCCTGACGCTTAAGGGTTTCAGTAAAAAATTCCAAAGGGATGTGGATATCCGTAAATACATCCCGATCCGGCAGCCAGCGCTGCAAGGTACCACTCTGCCTGCCCCGCCAGGGTTCCTTACTCAAACCGCCTTCATTAACGCCCTTTTTAAAATTCAGTTTATACTCATAACCGTCCCGGTGAATAACGGCCTCAAACCAGGCGGAGGCATATTGGGTGGCGCAGGCGCCCAAGCCATTTAAGCCCAGGCTGAAGACATAATTTTCCCCGCTGTTGTTGTTATACTTGCCGCCGGCATAAAGCTCACAGTAAACCAGCTCCCAGTTATACCGTTTTTCACTGGCATTGTAATCTACCGGGATCCCCCGCCCGTTATCCTCAATTTCCAGCGACTGGTCGGCATACCGCCGGACTTTTATAACCCTGCCGTAGCCTTCACGCGCCTCATCAATCGAGTTGGATAGAATCTCAAAAAAGGCATGTTCACAGCCTTCCAGGCCATCGGAGCCAAAAATGACCGCTGGCCGCAGCCGGACACGGTCTGCGCCTTTTAGCGAAGATATGCTCTCATTGTCGTAAGTTTTTTTCCCCGTCATGAAACGTCCTTTGCCAGTTGTTTTTGCACTACCGTAATCCTCAGGCCCGGCTGAAGCCGCCAGCCAGCCGTACCGGCTGACGGCGGCGACCAGCGGCTCCTTGCCGCGAACCAGGCGCCGGCAATCGTCATATAAGGCTCGCTGCCGCGCTAAAAACGCTGCCGCGACCCTGGCGGAAACCAGTAGCATATAATTATAGCACAGCTCCCGGGGGCTCAATGAGGACAAAAGCCAGGCAGGTTCAGTTGAAGGACCTGAACGAGCATGAACATAAAAAAGCCGCCGGGGCCCGCGCCAGGCAGGTAACGGCGGTGATTGGCGAGTCTAGCAGGGCTCGAACCTGCGACCCACAGCTTAGAAGGCTGTTGCTCTATCCAACTGAGCTATAGACCCCTGAACGGCAGACCACGCCAGCTGTATGCCAGCCGCGTGGTCTGTAACTGGAGCAGGTGAAGGGAATCGAACCCTCGTGATCAGCTTGGAAGGCTGGAGTTCTACCATTGAACTACACCTGCAGATTCATTTTTAACGTTTTATATCGTATAGGCTCTGTCGGGTTTTGTCAACCTCCTGGCACAAGAGGTTCTTTTCTTATTACCGTGAAAAAATGGAAAAATCAAAAGGGAAACGGCGAGGGATAGGATAAATGCAATTTCCCCACGGCCAAAAAGATCATCGTGCGATACCCTTGAAAGGTCCTAAAGCCTC